>JAFGNZ010000348.1 GCA_016926755.1 Myxococcaceae bacterium
AGTAGATCAGGTTCGACTCGACGTCCGTCACCGCGTGGCTCAGCTCGTGGACCGTCACGTCCAGGTCCTTGCCCAGCTCGATGGAGTCCACGCCGTTGCCGTCGCCGTACACCATCTGCGTGCCGTCCCAGTACGCGTTGACGTAGTTGGTGCTGTAGTGGACGGTGCTGATCAGCGCGGCGCCCGCGTTGTCGTACGAGTCGCGGCCGAAGAGCGTGTTGTAGCAGTTGTAGGTGAGGCCCAGCATGTCGTAGTTCATGTCCACGTGGGCGTCGCCGGTGGCCGCCTGGCCCTCGCTGCGCTTGAGCGTGCCCGGCGTGCTGGTGCCGTTGTTGGCGCTGTACACCTGACGGTTGAGCGCCGAGTGGAGCTGCGGGTGCAGCGCCAGGACGCGGCCAGCCAGCGCATCCACGTAGATGAGATCATCGGCGGGCATGCCGGCGCGCTCGCCCTTCACCCGCACCTGCCAGGCCAGCCGCAGCTCGCTGCTGCCCTCGGGCTGCAGGTAGGTCAGCGTCGGGGTGCCCTCGGCGATCGCGCCGCTCGCGCCCGAGCCGTCCTCGGCCGCCTTCAGCGCGGCCTCGGGGGCCACCTTCGCCTGGGTGGGGAGGTCCGTGCCACGGAAGGTCGAGCCGTTGGCCGCGTAGATGAGGCCGTCCTGATCCACGTGCAGGATGAGCTCGCCGCCCACCACCTTGTGGCCGTTCAGCGTCTGCTGGAAGCGCAGGTGGCGGTTGCCCTGCGGGTCCACCGAGGCCTTGCGGAACAGCAGGTCATCGCCGTTCAGCCGGAAGGCCGGGGCGATCTCGTTCATCGCCACCCGGACGGCGTCGCCCTCCTGGCGCGCCCGCTGCTCCGAGATGCGGGGGGCCTGGCCGAGCCGGCCCTTGATGAAGAAGGGCACCCCATCCGTGCTGCCCAGCACCTGGGCTTCATCGAACCGCGCCAGCGCAGACTTGATGTCCGCGTCCTTGGACGGGAGCACCTGCTGTGGCTCCTCCTGGACTGAACCACAGGCGGCAAGGCTCGCGCCGAGCCATGCAGCACAGAACGTCTTCAAGACCCGATTACTCAATGCGGCACCCCGTTGAAGAAGGAGCGCCTTTAGTGACATGCCTGTACTTCTTTATTCAAGCTAAAGTTACGAGTTGCATGATTTTAGCTATTTGCCGGTTCAACAGGGTTAGGGGAAACCACAGGAATTGCTTCCTGGGGGCGGAGCAGGTAGCCGGAGCGTGGAGGCCTGTGTGATCGAGATCGGCGGGGGCCAGTTCCAGATGGGGCTGTCGCGTCAGGAGAGCGAGCAGCTTCGGAAGCGCTGGCCCGAGGAGCCCTTTGCCTTGCACCGCGAGGAGCCAGCGCACCCGGTGCAGGTGGAGCGCTTCCGCCTGGCCGAGGCGCCGGTCACCTGCGAGGAGTACGCCGCCTTCCTGGCCGACGGCGGCTACCAGCGGGATGACGTATGGCAGGCGCTGCGCGAGGAGCCCGAGGTGGATCCCATGCAGCTCAAGGCGCGCTTCGTGGACCGGACCGGCCAGCCGGGGCCCCAGACGTGGAGCCACGGCCGCTTCCCGGAGGGGCAGGAGCGCCACCCGGTGCATGGGGTGAGCTGGTTCGAGGCCATGGCCTTTGCGTGGTGGAAGGGAGCGCGGCTGCCGACGGAGGCCGAGTGGGAGTTCGCCGCGCGCGGCGCCGACGGGCGGCTCTACCCCTGGGGTTCGGAGTTCGATCCGGAGTGCTGCGCCCACCGCGAGCGCAAGCCCGCGGGCACCGTCCCGGTGGACAGCATGCCCGGAGGCCGGAGCCCCTTCGGCCTCTGGCACATGGCCGGCAATGTGGCGGAGTGGACCGTGGACTTCTACCGCCCCTATCCCCGGGGCGCGGAGGATCGCCGGGCCGGGCCGTGGGATCGCGTGCTGAGGAACGACTCCTACCGGGGGACCCCCGTCTCGCTGCGGGTCACCGTTCGCGCCGCCAGCGCCCCCGCCACGCGCTCGGCGGGGTGGGGCTTTCGGCTCGCCGCCCGCTAGGTCTCGGAGGGCGCCGAGGGGATGGGAGCTCGTGCCTCCTGCTCTCGGAGCCATGAGGTGATGGCCCGCTCACACTCCTGGTGGCGATCGAGGAAGGCGAAGTGGCCGCTGTCCACCTCGAACCAGGTGGCGAGCGGGCCCGCGGCCTGCGCGAAGGCGCGCATCCTGCTTCATGCGCCCATCATGGACGTGGGCCACGGCGCTTGCCTGGCTTGCCTCCCGGGTGCCAGGGTCTTGGCTCCTTCTTCCACGGAGGCTGGATGGATGACGCGACCTTTCAGCGGCTCGATCGGGAGGTCCGAGCCCTGCAGCGCCCCGACCCCTCGCTCCTGACGTACTACCTCCTCATCGCCTTCCTGGTCCTGCCGGCGCTGCCGATCATCCTGCTGCCGCTCTACTTCCGCTACCACACCCTGCACTTCCGCTTCGACGCGGAGGGCGTCTCGCTGGGCTACGGCATCCTCTTCCGCCGCGAGATGCACCTCACCTACGCGCGGATGCAGGACATCCACATGTCCCAGAACCTGCTCGAGCGGTGGCTCGGCATCGGCACCGTCACCATCCAGACGGCGGGAGCAGGCGATGGCGGGGACATGAAGATCGAGGGGCTCCGCCACTTCGAGGCGGTGCGCGACTACCTCTATGCGCGCATGCGCGGGGTGCGCGAGAAGCCCGCGCTCCCCCTGGAGGCCCGGAGCACCGAGGAGCGGCTCCTCACCGAGATCCGGGACGCCATGCGCGCCGCGGCGGCCGCGCTCGAGGAGGGCTCCCGATGATCTCCGCCTTCGTCACCGCCCTGCGGCCCCTGATCACCCCGCTGCTCAAGCTGCGCTTCGAGCCCCCAGCGCTCCCGGAGGGGAGCCACACCCTGCGCCGGCTCAAGCCCTCGGAGCGCTACCTGTCCTACGCCTACCTGGGCGCCTTTGTCGGCCACGCCGCGGTGTTCCTCCCCGCGTTGGGGGTGCTGCTCGTCGCGGCCGCCGTGAGCCGCCAGCTCGTGGTGTCCATCATCGTCGCCGGGCTGATCCTGGCCGCGAGCCTGGTGTCGCTCGCCGTGACGCTGGTGACGCTCCGGGTGGACTGGGAGCTGCGCGACTATCTGATCGGCAGCCGGAGCCTGCGCCTGCGCCAGGGCGCCATCGTCCAGCGCGAGCTCACCTTGAGCTACGCCAACGTGCAGAACGTGGAGGTGAACCAAGGGCCAATCGAGCGGCTCTTCGGCTTCAAGAGCCTGCGCGTCAGCACCGCCGGCGGCGGGCGTGGGAAGTCCCAGGAGCATGGCAGCTCGAGCCATGAGGCGCGGCTCGTCGGGCTGGAGGACGCCGAGGCCGTGCGCGAGCTCATCCTCGGCGCGCTGAGACAGCACCGCGACTCCGGCCTCGGAGAGCCCGCGCCCGAGGCGCCTCGGACGCACGCACGGCTGCTCGAGGAGCTCCGCGATGCGGCCCTCACGCTCCAGCGTGCAGCCGAGCGGCGCGCGCGGCGGATGGGCTGAGAGGTTCAGCCGCCGACAGCTCGTCCGCATGCGCTGGCTCGTCTGCTCTCCTTCAGTGTGCGCGCGGAAGGTGATGTGCCACGGAATTTCCCAGTCGAGACGAAACCCGCAACGGATTGCGGTCGTAAAATCCTGGCAGCAGTGAAACGCCTCGGGTGCACATTGCGGCGAAGTGTCCGGGGCGTATCGTGCGGAGCTGATCCGCGCGTCTGGAGGGCTGGCTCCGAGCGCGCGAGTTCCTCTGAATGGAGGCCCCCACCCTATGAAGATGCAACGACTGCTATACGCCGCGCTGGCCGCGTCGGTCCTGATGACCGTGGCTGCCTGCGGCGACTCGGGCACCAAGCTCCCAGATGATGAGCCGGTACCGCTGCCCACCGATCCCAATGATCCGAACAACGCCACCAAGGACACCGACTGTGATGGCCTGAGCGACAAGATCGAGTTCGACACGGACCGGGGCAACGGTCAGAAGACGCACCCCGGCCTGGCGGACACCGATCGGGACGGGCTCCCGGATGGGCTCGAGCTGGGCATCGATAAGCCGGTGACGGGCACCAGCTGCACCCTGCCGCAGGACGCGAGCGCCGCGCTGAAGACGAGCCCGGTCAACCCGGACACGGACGGGGACGGCCTGAAGGACGGCGTGGAGGACGCGAACAAGAACGGCAAGGCGGACACGGACGAGACCCACCCGCTGCTCAAGGACTCCGACTGCGACGGCCTGCTCGACGGGCCGGCCTCCGGCGGCACCAAGGGCGAGGATCAGAACGCCAACGGCACCCGGGACTCCAACGAGACCGATCCGCGCAAGGCGGACACCGACGAGGATGGCCTGCTCGACGGCGTGGAGCTGGGCGCCACCACCAACCTGGACCCGACGACGTGCACCCGCTTCGTGGCGGACAGCGATCCGGCCTCCACCACGGATCCGACCCGCGCGGACTCCGACGGTGATGGGGTGAGCGACGGCGCCGAGGACAACAACCAGAACGGCCAGGTGGACAGCGGCGAGCTGAATCCGGGGACGAGTGACGCCACCGGGCCGGCGGGCCAGGTCTGCACCGCCAGCAACCTGCGCCCGGTGATGTTCCGCTCCGAGGATGGCGCCGACCTCAAGATCGCGCTGCCCCCCACCTTCACCGAGGTGAGCCCGATCAAGGTGGGAGACGACGTGCGGGGCGTGGTGGGCTACGACAGCGAGGCGAAGGTCGGCTTCCTCGCCTTCCGCCGCCCGGCGCCCGCGGCTGCCACGGATGCGCTCGGCGACGAGGAGGAGCTGCGGCCCTCCATCCAGACCCGGGGCGCGCTGACGAACCGCACCGCCCAGCGCTTCATGACCTGGGATGGGCACGACGCCGTGCAGGCCTTCTATGATCAGGAGGGGGCGACGACGGACCTCAAGCGCCGCGTCGATCAGCTCGTGGAGACGCTGGTGCCCGGCAGCGAGGGTCGGCTGAGCGCGGCGGCGGCGGGCGTGACGGGCATTTTCCGCCTGCAGACGCTCTTCGTCCACCGCTCGGCCCAGAGCGTCGTGGTGCTCATCGCCGTGACGCGCCTGGACTCCGTCACGGGGGCCAACCGAAGCTCGGTGGCGGCCTTCTCCGCCAAGGATCTGTCGGACGGCTCCGCCCTGGCCCAGTTCGGCGAGCCCACCTCGGTGCAGTGCGAGCGCTTCCAGCTCACGCAGGCCAAGGTGGACTTCCTCTTCGTCGTGGACGACAGCGGCTCCATGGCGAGCTCGCAGGACTCGCTGGCCAAGGCCGCCGAGAGCGCGGTGGCCGCGCTCGACACCTCGTCGCTGGACTGGCGCATGGGGATGGTCACCTCCAGCTACCACATCTCGGGGCGCACCAACTCCGGCAAGCTGCGGCACTTCACCCGCAACCTGAACAAGATGACGGCGTGGCTCACCGAGGGCAGCGACTGCGTGTCGGGGGTGTGCAGCCTGGTGCCCACCACGCCCGAGCAGGCGACGTGTCCGGATGACACCAGCCAGGGCGCGAACGGCGGGTGCTGGGTGAGCACCGGCGGCAGTGGCAGCGAGGGGGTGCTGGGCGCCGCGCGCCTGGCCATCAAGACCATCACGGCGGGCGCGGTGCCCGGCGCTGACGATCCGACGAAGGCGCGCACGGATGCCGGCCTCGTGGTCATCATCCTCGCGGACGCGGATGATCAGACCTCCGGCGAGACGTCGAGCAGCGGCTTCTGCGGAGGCAACGAGGACACTCCTGGCAATACCTGCCAGCCCGTCAGCACCTTCACCAGCTTCTTCGGCAATGTCTCCTCCCCGGCGGCCCCGCTCAACCCAACCGGCAAGCTCATCACCGTGCACGGCATCGTGTGCCCGTCCGGCAGCGACTGCGGCTGCGACTCGAACGGCTGCGAGTTCAACCCGAAGCCGGTGAACGGCGTGCCGCAGCAGCGCCACGCGCAGGTGGTCAACGCCTCGGGCGGCGTGCTCGGCTCCATCAGCGATCTCAACTCCATCAAGGCGTCGATGGATGCGATCATCGCCGATGCCATCGGCAATGCGGGGTACCGGACGCTCAAGCCGCCCATCGGCGCGTCCATCAAGGTGGCCGTGGAGAGCGTGCTCGATGAGGCGACCTGCTCCAAGGACAACCTCCCGCGCAGCACCGTCAACGGCTTCGACTTCGACGGCAGCGCGCGGACGATCTCGTTCTTCGGCGCCTGCCGCCCGAAGAGTGAGAGCGTCCAGGCGGCGGTGTCGTACCAGTACTGGGTGGACGCGGTGAAGGACCCGAACGGCGGCGTGCCGTGCGAGAACGATCCGGACTACTCGCCGACGGAGGATGACCACTGCAGCGGCCCCACCCAGGGCTGCAACCCGGCGGGCACCGAGTGCATCTGCAAGCCTGACTGCGGCGGCACCTGCACCACGGGCTTTGGGTGCAACATGGAGCTCTGCGCCTGCGAGCCGATCATCGGCTAACCCCCTTCAGGGAAATTGCTTAAGGGATAGGCGGGTCATGCCATGGAGGAGGCCGGCGATGGCATGGCAGCCGAAGCGCTACTCACGGATTTCCCTAAAGGGGGTTAGGCTCTCCGCCCCAGAAGCAGTGGCGCCACCTACAGGGGGAGTGAGTTACATGGCAAGGAGGCAGATGCGCTGGGGCCTGCGCCTGGCGTTGGCGTCGCTGTGGCTGAGCGCTTGTGGGAGCGGTGCCGGAGACATGCACCTCTCGGTGGATTCCACCAGCATCGTCTTCCAGGACGTGAGCGGCAAGGCACCGGAGGCTCAGCTGCTCAGCGCCCGGATCAGACCGCTCACCCAGTCGGTGTTCGTCGGCATTGCATTCACCCAGAGCGGCCTGGAGAGCGTCGCCTATGATCTCTCCGGCAACCCCTTCCCGATCCTCGTCACCCCCAAGGACCCCGAGGCGCTGGGCAGCGGGACCCAGACGGACCAGGTCATCATCGCCGCCTGTGTGGATGAGGAGTGCACACAGCACATCGCGGGCAGCCCGGTGATCGTCGACGTGACGTACACGGTCCGCAGCTACCTCACGGCTGAACCCGCGGAGCTGTCGTTCGCCCACGCGCTGGGGAGCAACGCCCCGCCGGGCAGCCTGCCCCTCTCCGTCCAGAGCCCTTTCGCCACCCACTGGTCGGCCTCGGCGAGCTCGAGCTGGATCCACCTCTCGGGCGACACCCAGGGCGCCGCGCCGGGCGGCCCGCGCGTCGAAGTCGATCCCAGCGGCTTGCCGCTCGGCACCCATCGCGGGAGCGTCACCCTGACCGCCATGGAGACCGGGGAGACCGTGGATGTGCCCGTGACGCTGCGGGTGAAGCCAGCCGCCTTCGTCCCCACCCCGCCGACGCTGTCGTTCGGTGGCCAGGACGGCCTGGAGCTGTCGGCGAAGACGCTGGCCCTCGGCCTCGATACAGGCAGCAACGCCTATGACTGGACGGCGGTGGTGGACACGGGTGCCGGCCCGCAGTGGCTCAAGCTCAGCAGCACCTCCGGCGAGGTCTCGGCCAGCGCCACCCCAATCACTGTCAGCGTGGACCCCACCGCCCTGAAGGACGGCGTCCACACGGCTAGCCTGCGCTTCACCAGCTCGGTGGCGGGCCAGACCATCACCCAGGACGTCCCGGTCTCGCTGTTGCTGGCGCCGCACAAGCTGTGGGTGCCCGACAACGGCGTGGGGCTGGTGAGCATGCCGTCGGTCTCCAGGCTGACCCACACCGTCAAGGTGAAGGACAACTGGGGCTTGAGCACCACGCCCTGGACCGCCAGCTCCGATCAGCCCTGGCTGTCCGTGACTCCCAGCGGCACGGGCGGTGGCAGCCTGACCCTGACCGCCAATCCGGCCAGCCTGGCGGCGGACCAGATCCACTACGCCACGGTGACCCTGGGCTACGATGATGGCCTGGTGCAGGGCAGCGAGACCGTCCGGGTCGGCTTATGGGTGGGCTCCCAGCCGCCCAGCAGCCAGGGCTTGAACGCCGGCCTTTTTCCCGTGTTCGTGACGGACCCGATCCGGCCCTACGTCTACCTCCGCGGCTCCCTCGACTCCTCCATCTCCGTGTACAACCTCTATACGGCGGGCCTGGTCGCCCAGGTGACCGGGCTGGACGGCCACCCGGGCCGGATGGCCATCAGCAGCGATGGCTCCACCCTCTACGTCCTGATCACGTCCAACAACCGGATCGTCCCGGTGGACCTGAGCACCTTCACCGGGGGCGCGTCCTCGGGGGTGAGGACTGGCAACAGCTACGGGATCACCTACGCGCGGCCCAATGGCCACGGGCTGGTGCTGATCAACGGCGGAGACATCTACGATCCTGCGGCGGGCGCGGTGCTCACCGGCGTGACGGGCAGCCTCGCCGACATTTTCATCGGCAGTGCCAGCCTGGATGGCTCGCTGGTCTGCGGCAGCGTGCTCAACTTCTCGACCTCACTGAACTGCTACGGCCTGCGGTACTCGGAGATCAACGGCGGCCTCGTCACCCTCACCGTGCGCGGAGCAGGCCCCTTCGGTATCGCCAGCATTGATCTGGCCATCAACCAGGACGGCAGCCGGGTGTACGCCTTCTTGGGTACGCCTGGGGCGATCGCCGTCTACGACGGCCAGACCACGGGTGCGCTCGCCCCGCTGGCCACGGGTGCCTCCTGCGACTCCTTTGAAGTGGGCCCGGATGACCGCATCTACGCGGCGAGCGAGTTCGCGCGGTATGATCCCAAGGAGCTGTGGGTGTTCGACAGCGCGGGTACGCTCCTGGACTCGTACCGAGTGACCAGTGAGGGCGACTTCATCCAGGGCGGGCAGCTCAAGGTCTCGGGTGATGGAAGAAGACTTGTGGTGCTGACCGGAGATGGCGTCCTGAAGTTCGTCACCATGCCGTAGCCAGGACTCAGGGCGACGTGACGAACTTCAGGCTCGGCGCGTGGGTGAGCACCACGAACCGCTTGCCGTCACCCGAGACCTTGAGCTGCCGATCCCGGATGGACTGGTCCCTGGTGGCCAGCAGGTACGATTTCACGTACCTGCCCGCGCTGTCGTACACCCAGGTGTCCACCGGATCGAAAAAGGGTCTGGCTGCCCCATAGAGCCTGTCATCCGGTCCCACCTCCACGGCCTTGAGCTCGGCATTGGCAGCCAGGTCGTTGAGCACGCTCAGGGTCTGGCCATCGTAGACGGTGAAGGTGTACGGGGTGTTGGCGGCGACGTACACGCGGCTGCCATCGTGGCTGATGGCCACATCCTTGCCGTCAAAGCTGAAAGCCCCGGAGGTGTTGCGCGCGCTCAGCGTGACGGGGGCGTTGGCGAGGTCCGCGACTCGCAGGCCATAGCAGAAGAGCGAATACGGGCTCTTGTTGACGTCGAGGCCACAGAACAGCGAGCCCTCCAAGCCGACGCCAATGGCCTCGAGGCCGGGCGCGATGCTGCCGCCCACGGACGAGACCGCGGCCCCCGTCGTGGCCTCGTAGATCTTCCCCTGGCTGGTCAACACCAGGCCGTGGCCGTTGGGCCGCGCGTAGACGATCTCCGCGGGAGTGCCCACGTCCTCGCTCCAGGGCGAGCCGGCGGTGAGGGTGCTCAGGTCCACCGGGACGATCCGCCGGGTGGCCGTCTCCACCACGTACAGGGTGGAGCCGTCATTGCTGATGGTCATCGGGCCCAGGGCGCCGCCCAGCCCGGTCACCTGGGTGACCAGGCCCGCCGTATAGAGGTTGTACACGGACAAGGTGTTTCCCCCGTCATGGACGTAGGCATAGGGCCGGATCGGATCCGTCTCGACGACCCGGTAGGAGAGGGGGAGCGCATCCTGGCCGTTGGGCGAGCTGCTCCCCACCCACAGGCCGACCTGGATGGACTCGTTGCACACCACCGCGCTGTCGCTGCAGCCGAAGCTCACCGTGGCGAGGTGAAGGGTGTTGGGCGCCAAGCCGGCCGGATTGGCGGTCAGGAGCAGCGAGTTCCCCGTGCCGCTGGCGGGCACGGAGAGCCAGGGCTGGTTGGAACTGGCGGTCCACGGGGTGGTGCTCTGCTTCCAGCTATCCAGAATCCGCACGGTGTGGCTGAGCCTGGCGATCGAGGGGGTGCTCACCAGCCCCACGCCGTGGTCGGCCACCCACAGCTTATGCGCGGCCAGCCGCAGCGTGACGGGCACGGTCCGGGTCAGGGTCCTCCCCTCGACAAAGGCGGTGAACGCCACGCTGGCCGAGTAGGTGGTGTCGCGCTGCAGGCCCGTGGTGTCCACGCTGACCATGAGCGAGCTGGGCGTGGAGGAGACCGCGCCGTAGGTGCTGCTGAGCTTGAGCCACTGAGGGCCGCTCCCCGTGTCGATCGTCGCCGTCCAGTAGCCGCTGCCCGTGGCGACGTGTAGGGCCAGGGGCTGGGCGGACAGGTCGGTGCCGTCGGAGCCTCCCAGGGCCAGCGAGCTCGGTGTGGTGGACAGGGACGCTGTCACCGTCAGCGTCACAGGCACCTCCAGCAGCTCGCCACGGGTGGTGTTGGTCACCTGGACGCTGCCGACATAGAGGCCGGCATCCAGCCCGGACGGGTCGACTTCCACGGACAGGCCGCCCGGCGTGCTGCCCTGATCGCTGCCGACGATCTTGATCCAGCTTTGGCTGGTGGAGGCCTTCCAATTGGAGCTGGAAATGTCCAGGAGCGACAGGAACTGCCGGCCCGGAGGTGGGCTGCCCCCCAGCTCGGACGTGAAGCCGAGCACCGCCGGATCAGCCTTGAACCAGCCGCGGATCGGGGTGACCGTGTAGCTCACCTCCACCGTCTGCGGGCTTCCAGTGATGTGCCGGGTGCACTCGGCGTCCTCGCAGGCAGAGATGACAAGCGTGTCCAACACGGTCTTGGCGTCCACCGTGGCCGGAGGCTTGGGTCTGATGAAGATCGGGAAGGGGTTGGCGGACGTGTCGTAGGTCACCGTGTCCAGGCCGTTCTGGGAGTAGACGACGCCGATGAAGACGGGCCCCTCCGCATTATTGAGGATGCTGGCCTGGATCACCTCCTGGAGAGGCGTCCTGCTGCTCGAGTTGTTGGCGAAGGTCACCTTGGCGCGTGGGACGTTCAGGGTCGGGGGGGCATTGTCATCCCCACAGGCACTCAGCCACAACGATACGGTCACCAGGCACAAGGCCCGGCCCATCCCCCCTGCGCTCATGATGCCGCTCCAATTTCCTTGCGCGCGGCTCTCGCCGCAGCGGGCGGAAAGTACGATTTTCTCCAGTGGCGTGCAATTCCACCCGAGCTCGCGCCCACTCCCGTCGAGTGTGGACTGCGGCCCGGCGCCCCGGGGAGCTCCCCCGGGGCGTCCCCCCCCCGTGTCAGCGGCCCGCCTGCTTGAAGAGGAACGGGTAGCTGACCACCACCTGGCCGCCGCCCTTGGGCTTGGGGAACTGCCAGAGGCGCACGCGGCTGGCCACGCAGCCATCCAGCTCCTTGCTGCCCGTGGTGGAGCCGGCCACCCGCGCGGTGAGCACCTGGCCCTCCGCGCCGATGGTGAACTGCGTCTGCACCTTGCCGCCCAGCTCCGGGTACTGGTTGAGCAGGCGCTCGAAGCAGGCGCGGATCTGCGACTTGTTGTCCTGGATGACCTTGCGCACCAGCTCCTTGTCCAGCGAGCCCTCCTTGATGTCGATCTCCGAGGGCACGATGAATGGATCCACGCTCGCCTTGCCGCCGAGGCCGCCGGGCCTGTCGACATTGCTCGCGTAGCCCGTGTCGCGGCCACGCGTGCGGATGCCATCGAGGCCGATGGTGCCGCCCGTCCCGCCCGGGGTGCCCGGGGTGCCCTTCGTCACGAGCCCGTCAATGCCGCCAGGGCCGAGCACCGAGGCGCTGCTCACCTTGACGATGGCGCTCTTGAAGTCACTGCCCAGGCCGGTGTTGCTGAAGACGGAGGCGAGGCCCTTTCCGGGACCGAAGACCTGATTCGCGAGGCTCCGCGCCCTGGCGTGCTTGTCTGGTGGGTTCGACGCGCCAGATCGCACCGGCTTGCCCTCGGGCTTGCGGATCGGCTTCTTGAGCCCGCTCGTGGCCGGCTGGGTGAGCTGCCGCCGCGCCTCCTTCCTCTCGTTGAGCCGAGCGACGAACTGCTGCGCCTTCGTATCCGGCGGCTTGATGATCAGCTTGGTCAGGCGCGTGGTGTCGCCGCTGAGCTCGTCGGTGAAGGCCTCGTCCCCTCCGAGCCGGTTCGTCGCGCCGATGACGAACATCGACCCGGTGAAGAGGATCAGCAGGAAGATGTTCACCGCCCGGTAGTCCACCGCGTCCGCCAGAGGGATGTGCACCCGCTTGGGCATCGGCCGGAAGCCCACCTCCATCCGCACGCCGCCCAGATCCACCCAGAAGAGGTCCTCCTCCTCGAGCGCCAGCGCGTACGCCGAGTCCTCCAGCGTGGCCTTGCCGGACTCGATGACGGCCTGGAGCTCCAGCGACTCGCCCCCGCGGAGGAGCTCGCCCTTCATCTTCCCGGTGAAACAGACGCTGAACGTCTGCCCGTCCGTGCGCAGCACCTCCAGGCGCGGGCTGCCGAGCCGGGCGTCGCCCATGACGAAGTCCACGCCCGCGGCGCTGCCCACGCTGAAGGACTTCTTCTCGCCCGGGAGCAGGAAGAACTCTCCCACGCGCTGATCTCCCCACTGGAAGCTCAGGGACACGCCCCGCGGCCCGCGGGCCTTGCTCCGGCGGACGACGCGCACCGGAGGCGCCGGCTCCTGAGGGGCCGGCTCCTCCCGAGGGGCCTCCACCACCGGCGCCAGCACCTCCCGAGGGGCCTCCACCACCGGCGCCAGCACCTCGTGCTGCTGCGTGGCGGAGCCCGGCCTCTCCAGGCGGAGGGTGGTGCCTCCCAGGCGGATCTCATCCCCGAAGGAGACGCGGCCCTTGGTGACGCGCTTGCCGTTGACCCAGGTGCCCTCGACGCTGCCCATGTCGATGATGGACAGGGAGCCATCCGCCGCCACCTCGAGGACGGAGTGGACACGGCTGACCTTCTCATCCTCCAGCCGCAGGTGCGCCGAGGACAGCCGCCCGATCTTGATGATGTCGCGCTCGAAGTCCCGCGCCGCGATGAGCGTGTCGCCCTTGAAGACCTTGAGTGTCAGAGGAACGGCCATGGTGCCTCCCTGCTTGCGGGATGCCGGGACTGACACCGCCTGCTCCGAAAGGTTCCGAACAGCCCTGCCCGAGCCGGGCTGTCGGACCGTGTAGGAAAGAACTCAGGACACAGTTCTCCATGGCGCGCCGCGTGTGGCACACTGCGCGGCGCCATTCGACTCCTCTTCTCCATCGTCTTCTGGACGTTCCTCGCGGTCTCGAGCGTGGCGCTCTTCCTGGGAGCGCTCGTGCTGTGGGCGCTCACGCGCCCGTTCGACCGGAACGGGCGGATCCTGCACCTGTACTCGTGCTTCTGGGCCCAGCTCTACATGTACGCGAACCCGCTCTGGCACCTGCGGGTGGAGGGCCGGGAGCACCTGCCCTGGCGCGGGCCCGCGGTGCTGGTGGCCAACCATGAGTCGCTCGGCGACATCCTGGTCCTCTTCGGCCTCTACCGGCCCTTCAAGTGGGTGTCCAAGGCGGCCAACTTCAAGCTGCCCCTCATCGGCTGGAACATGTGGCTCAACCGCTACGTGCCCCTGGTGCGTGGGGACCGGGAGAGCGTGGGCAAGATGATGGCCGCCTGCGAGCGCTGGCTGGCGCGCGGCGTGCCCATCCTCATGTTCCCCGAGGGCACGCGCTCACCGGATGGGAACATCAAGGCCTTCAAGGATGGGGCCTTCCAGCTCGCGGTGAAGATGCAGTGCCCCGTCATCCCCGTGGTGCTCACCGGCACCGCGAAGACCCTGCCCAAGCACGGCCTGGTGCTGCAGACGACCGCCAACTGCCATGTGCAGGTGCTACCGCCGGTGGATCCGGCGGCCTTCGGCGGCGACGTGCAGGCCCTGCTGGAGCACGTGCGCAACCTCATGATCGCGGAGAAGGCCCGCCTGGAGGCGCTGCTGGGGCCGGTCAGCCAGGGCTCGAACGCCAGCGCCTGAGCCGCCCGCTACCGGAGCCGCCACGCCGGGTGCTCGTCCCCGAGCGCCGGCACCGCCACGAGGCCGTTCTCCACCGCCCCGTCGTCGCTCTCGGGCTCGCACAGGTACACGGCGATCGCGCCCAGCGGCTGATCGGTGTCGACCCGGAGCCAGCCCTCGGGGGCCCGCCGGGCCTGCTGACTCCACTGGACCGCCACCTCGCCGACCTTCGCCGCCTCGAGGATCGCCCGGCCACCCTCGGTGCCGAGCGACAGCACCCGAGCCACCTCGACGTCTTGCACGCCCTCGGCGGGGCCGACACGGAGCCCGTGCTGGCGCAGGTGGTGGGCGATCGCCGGCGGCACGAAGTAGGCCCGCGGCCGCTCCACGACGTTGGTCCCCACGAAGCGCGCATGGTGGGGGATCCGCAGCGTGACGGGCTCGCCGTCGAACGTCCGGGGGGTGCGCGTGAGGATCTCGATCGGCTTCCCCGTCGGCTCAATCCGGTAGCGGATGGCGACGCGATCCGGTGGCCGGGCGCTCGCGGCGACGACTTCGCGGATGGCATCGGGGTGGGCGGCGGCCCAGGACAGCAGCTCGATCTGCCACGCCGAGGCCGTCTGCACGCGCTCCTCGAAGGGGAGGTAGCTGTAGCACTCGAGCAGGATGTCCAGCCGGTTGGTGAGCCCGCGGTAGTTGGAGCCGAACCGCGGGTTGTGCGGGTAGGTCATCCAGCCGAGGCCCACCGGCGTGGTCGGATCCACCTCGCCGTCGGCGTCGAGCACGCGCTCGTCCTCGACGAAGTTGCCGTACCAACCGCTGTCGAAGCCGCGCTTGCGGACCGCGGCCATCACCTCGGGGACCACGCGGTCGCGCATCATCGCGATCGGCTCGGCGCGACAGGACTCGATGGTGTGCGGCACGTCCACCGTCATGTGGAAGCGGTGCACCGAGCCGTTGGTGGCGTGGTTGTCGATGGTGAGGTCCGGCGCCCAGGGGAGGCACACGCCCTGCTGCAGCAGGCGCATCTCCGGCGCGGCCTGGCGCAGGTAGTCGCGGTTCAGGTTGATGCCCTGGCTCTGGGTGCGGGTGCCGACGATGGGCCCCGGCTGGCCGGCCAGCTTCTTCAGATCGAGCCGGCGGTTGGCGGGATCGAGCGCGTCGTTGCCGTCTGGGTTGAACAGGGGGACGACGAGCAGCACGATCGTGTCGAGCCAGTCGGGGTGCCGGCCGTCCAGCAGATCGCGCACGAGCGCGAGGCTGGCCTCCTTGCCCTCCACCTCGCCGGGGTGGATCCCATCGAGCATCAGCACGACGGGGCGCTCGGTGCGGCGGGCCTCGACGGGGGTCTTCACGCCATCCTTCGACAGCACGAGCAGCGGCAGCTCCCGGCCGCCCGGGCTGGTCCCGAACGTCGTCACGTGCAGGCGAGGATCGTTACGGGCCTCCAGGGCTCGGACGAACCGCATCACGTCGGCGTGCAGGGAGGTCTCTTTGAATCCAGTGGCTTCGGCGCGGGTGAGCAGCATGGCGCGACTTCTACCCCGAGGCCCGCAGGTGTGGGCAAAGGATCTGCGCTATACCTGCGCCCCATGGCTCCACGGATCGGCTCGCTCTGGGATGCAGTCGGCAACACGCCGCTGCTGCGCATCGGCTCATTGTCTCGGCTGACGGGGTGTGAACTCCTCGGCAAGGCCGAGTTCATGAACCCCGGGGGCAGCATCAAGGATCGCGCCGCCAAGGGGATGATCCGCCGCGCGGAGGAGGAGGGGCGGCTGCGGCCCGGCGGCACCATCGTCGAGGGGACGGCAGGCAACACCGGCATCGGGCTGGGCATGCTGGGGCGCGAGCGCGGCTACCGCGTCGTCGTCACCATGCCGGACAACCAGGCCCGCGAGAAGTACGAGCTGCTCGAGGCCATGGGCGTGGAGGTGCGGAAGGTGCCCGCCGTGCCGTTCTCCAACCCGGGGCACTTCTACCACCGCGCGCGCGTGCTCGCCGAGGAGCAGGGCTGGTTCTGGGCCAACCAGTTCGAGAACACCGCCAACGGGGACTTCCACTACGAGACGACCGGGCCCGAGCTGTGGGAGCAGTGCGAGGACCGCGTGGATGTGCTGGTGTCCTCGGTGGGCAGCGGCGGGACGATCTCCGGAGTGAGCCGCTACCTCAAGGAGAAGAACCCCGCGCTGCGCGTGGTGCTGGTGGATCCCCTGGGCTCCGGCCTCTTCTGCTGGGTGCGCGAGGGGAAGATGGAGACGACGGGCAGCTCCGTCACCGAGGGCATCGGCATCATGCGCCTCACGGAGAACTTCCGCCGCGCGCACGTGGACGAGGCCCTGCGCATACCGGACCAGGACATGCTGGAGATGCTCTACCACCTGGCCCGCGAGGACGCGCTGGTGGTGGGCACGTCCGCGGCCCTCAACGTGCGCGCCGCCTACGAGGTGGCCCGCCGGCACCGCGGCCAGGGGCTGCGCATCGTCACCCTGCTGTGCGATCACGGCAGCCGCTACGCCTCGAAGATGTTCAACCCGGAGTTCCTCGCCTCGAAGCAGCTCTCGGTGAAGCCCCTGCCGACCTGAGCAGGGGCCTCGCCTGGCGCCTACTGCTTCGGCGCGATCGACACCTTCACGCCGTCCTGCCAGGTCTTGTGGTTGTCCGCGTAGTACAGGTACGCGCGGCTCGCCGGGCCCGTGTACGTGCCGGGCACCGCCGCGATCAGCGACAGCGGCACGTCGATCCGCTTCCGCGGCTCCATGCCCCGCCAGTAGAGCACCACGTCCCGGCCGATCACCTCGTAGGCGTCCACCGTCTTCTTCTTCACCAGCTCCTTGAGCTGATCGTGCCGCACCTCGAGCCCGCCCGGCACGCCGAAGATCGCCACCGCCGTGGGCAGCTTCTCGTCCGTCCGGTTGGACACCAGCACCCGCGCCTCGGTCGGCTCGCCCTCCGTGAGCGCCGTCTTCGCCAGCGCCACCTCCAGCGCCACCTTCGTCTCCCGCGAGCTGGCCGGCACCAGCGCGTTGTAGGTGAGCTCGATCGAGTACGACAGCTCCGAGCCGCCCTCCATCCGCAGCTCGATCTTCCGCTCTCCCGGCGAGAGCAGCTCGGACACGTCCGGCAGCCGGATCGCCTCCTGCGCCGAGGCCTCGAACCGCACCGCGCTGCCCACCGGCTGGCCATCCACGTAGACGCGCACCGCGCCCGGCGCCCGCTTCCCCGCGCGCGCCTTGTCGTAGGCCACGACCGCCCTCAGCGCCAGCACCGTGCTCTGCGTCGAGCCGTAGCGGCCGCCGTCGCACGAGCTGGCCAGGAACTTCATCGAGCGCTCCACGTTCGCCGCGTAGGCCGGGTTCCGCAGCCACGCCAGCACCGCCAGCGCCGTCGTCTCGATCTGGAGCGTCTCGCCCATGCTGCCCACGATGGACTGCGTCCCCCCCTCCACCACGCCCTCCTTGCCCTGCTTCGCCGCGAGCCGATCCATCAGCCTCCGGGCCTCGGCGCCCTCGTTCGCCAGCGCCAGCACGTTCGCCGCCAGCGCCAGCACGTAGCTGTTCTGGCTCTTCGCCGCCGCCGCCTTCACCGAGGCGATCTCCTTGGACAGCTCGCGCGCCATCTCCGCCGGGCGCTTCGCGCTCTCCAGCAGCGCCCAGGTGATGTAGGCGTTCGAGGTGTCGCGATCCTCCACCCACGTGTGGAGCGCGCGCCGCTTGCGCTCGAAGCCGCCCTTGCCGTCACGCTGCCGCAGCATCCACGCGCGCGTGCGCTCGAGCATCGCCGCGTCCACCTCGCGCACCTCCTTCATGTCCGCGAAGTGCATCAGGCCGAACGCCGTCAGCGCCTCGTGGCCGGGGTTCTCGCCGAACCACTCGTAGCCCCGCTCCGAGGTCTCGAAGCCCACCAGCCGCTTGTAGCCCGTCTCCAGCTTCTCTCGGGCCGAGGCCACCAGCTTCGGATCCACCCCGCTGTGCGTCTGGAAGTACTGCTGCGCCATCGTCATCGGGTAGGTCGTCGAGCTCGTCTGCTCGAAGCAGCCGGACGGCTCCCGGATCAGCCGGGCCAGCGACTCCGTCATGTTGGCCAGCGGGCTGGGGTACACCACCACCGAGGCCTTCACGCTCCCGCGCACCAGGTTGGCGGGCAAAGTCACCCCGTGCGCCGCCGGCTTCCGCGCCGACACCCGCCCGCCGAACGAGGCGCTGATCGGGAAGCCATTCGGTTTGATCTTCAGGGTGCGCGTGACGGTGTCCGCGTAGTCTCCCGCCAGCGCCGCCAGCTTCAGGTCCACCGGCTTGGACTCCTGGCCGATCTTCAGCTCGATGAGGCGCCGGGCGCGCTCGTTCGCGGCCAGATCCACCGCGCCGAGGGAGGTGGCCCGCACGTCACCCTTGAAGTCGAGCTTCACGCTGGCGCCCTTCAGCGCCGCCGCCGTGCCGTTCACCAGCGCCACCGGCAGCTGGATCACGTCGCCCGAGGTGACCTCGAGCGGGAGCTTCGGCTCGAGGTAGAACGGCTGGACCGACTCGATCGACGTCACGGCCGAGCCGAGCGCGCCGTCACCATCGAACGCTCCGGCGAACGCCTTGAACGAGGTGACCGAGTCGTTCAGCCCGAAGGAGACCTTCGCCTCGCCCGTCTTGGGATCGGTGCGGACCCCCGCGTTCCAGTAGAGTGTCTCCGCGAAGTCGACGCGATCCCCCGCCTTGCGGTCGGGCCGCACCTTGTGGGCGTACTCGCGGAAGTAGACCATCGGCTGCTGGTGCCTGGGCCTGGCCGCCACCTCCTCCTTCGCGATCAGGTCGAGCTGGGCCCTCTTATCCTCCGCCTCGCGTGCCGCCTCGACGATGCGGTCGTCGGCCTGCGGCACAGGCATGGCATCGAGTCTTCGGGCCTGCCTGGCCGGCATTCCGGCCATGGGCTCCTGGGCGGGGAGCGCCGGGGGAGCCGGTGGCGGCGGGGCTGCGTTCGGGGCCGGCGCGGCCACGGCCATGGGCGGCGGGGGCGCTCGAGGCGCTCCGGCCGGAGCCATCATCGGCACCCGCTGTCCTCCACGCCCGCGCCCACCAGCAAAGAGAGCTTCAGATCGGGCAAAGTCATTGCGCACCACGGGCACGCGGATCGCGAGCGTGCGCCGGGCGAGGTCCCCGTGCCGCGAGACGAAGCTCACCGGATCCGCGAGCGCGAACCGCCGCCAGCCCTGCGTGCCGAGCAGCAGGTCCAGCGCCAGCCGGGCCTTCGGGTTCTTCTCGTCGAGGTAGACGTGCGCGTCCGCGAGCTCCTTCACCTCCGGCTCCAGCAGCACCATCACCGGGAGCTGGGGCGCCTGCTCGCGCTTCTCGATCAGCTCGAGCACCGCGTCATCCGTCACGGTGAGCATCACCACCGCGGACACCGGCTTGCCATCCCGTGTCGCCCGGGCGGTGAGCTGCACCGTGTCACCCGGCACGTAGCTCTTCTTGTCCGCGCGCACCTCGACGGTGAGCGCCTTGGCCGGCTGCCGGAACACCAGCCGCTCCGCGAGGGGGCGCCCGTCGTGGTCCCACACCGTGGCGACGAGCACGCCATCCGCGTCCTTCGGATCGAGCGTCACCCGGCCTCCCGCGCCGAGCTCCGCCGAGGCGACCTCCACCTCACGCTTGCTCAGCGTCACCTTCGCCTTGCTCAGCCCCGAGAGCGCCACGGAGACCGTGACCGGCCGGCCCGCGGCCACCACCTCCTCGCTCGAGCGGAGGGTGGCGCCTCGGGCCTTCACCTCGGGCAGCGGGAACGTCTTCTGGATGCCTGAGGGCTCGTCGATGCGCAGCGCGTACTTCGTGCCGGCCCTCGGGGTCAGCTCGAAGCGGCCACGCCCCTCGTGCTCGGAGCGCACCGTGGCCACCACCTTGCCGCTGGCCTGGTCGATCACCGCGCCCACCAGATCCGCGGGCTTCTGCGCCGGCGTCTTCGCCTCGAAGTAGATGCGCGACGGCAGCCCCGCCACCAGGTCGCCTCCCTCCGGGTACATGGCCAGATCCAGCGTCTGCAGCAGGATGGGGAGCGTCTTGGCCGCCGTCTCCACCACGCCGCCGTCCTGGATGGCGAAGGCGAGCGAGCCCTCGCCGCGCTCAATTCGCGCCGGCAGCTTGAAGCTGACCGTGCACTGCCCCTTCTCGTTGACCGTGCCCGTCACCCGCGCCGCGGCGGCGCCGTCGACCAAGGCGGTGGCGGTGACTCGGGCGCCCGCGGGCACACCGCCCTCGGCGCGCTTCACGTCCAGCGTGGCGGTGACCGTGTCGCCCGGGCCGTAGCCGTCCCGGAGGAACTCGATCTGCGACTTGAGCCGCGGCGCCCGGTAGGCGCGCACGTCGAACTTCCGCTCCGCCGGGGCCTCACCCAGCCACGGGTAGGTGACCTTGAGGGTGTACTCGCCGCCCGGCTGCTCGGGCGGGATCGTCCACGCGTAGCCCCAGACCGAGTCCTGCACCTGCACCCTCGCGGAGGTCACCACGTCCCCCTTGGGGCCGCGGATCTCGATCTGCGCCTGCTGCTGGGAGGGGTACGGCTTGCGGGTGACGGCCTCGAGCATCAGGCCGCGCGCCATGAGCTGCTCGCCGGGGCGGTACAGCGGCTTGTCCGTGCTGACGAAGGTCAGGTAGCGGTTGGGCCCCCCGAGTGACGGTGTGTCCGCCTTGGCGGCCAGCACGTGTTGGTGGATGGCGACCGGGGCGGTGACACCCACGGCAAGGAGTGCCGCGAGGGCACGTGGCGCGACATTCAAGAACATGGACTCCCCCTGAGAGGGAAAGGGCGTCGCCAGGAAACGCACGAGCGCGCCGGAAGTTCTCTCTCGCTGGGAGGAGACCTTACTTCCCGCCCCTCCTCGCGCCAAAACCCCACCCCGGAGCACACCGCCGCGGCCCGGCGGTCCGGCCGTGGCGCGTGGCTACTGCCGGGGACAGGCCACCGGCTCGCAGCGGCCCTGCCCGTGCGCCTCGCAGCAGTAGAGCGGCGCGCGGTGCTCGTCATGGAAGCGCATGCTCCAGCCCGTCGGGAAGAGCTCGAGCACGGCGAAGCCCGCGGACGTGGAGCCGAAGAAGAGGCGGGCCCCGGGCGCCGGCTCGGAGCCGAACCACTCGATGCGGGGCTTCGCCGCGCTCCCGGAGACGAAGACGTCGTAGCCCTTCGCGGTGCGGGTGTGCTGCAGATCATGGTCATGCCCGGCGAGCCAGGCGTCCACGCGCCCTGCCGCCTCGAGGCGGCCCACCCGCTCCTTGTAGACGGCGTTGAGCGGCTCCGGCCGGTGCCTGCCCGCCGTCACGGACGTGTGGTGCGAGGCGAGGAAGCACCGCCGCTCGCCGCAGCCGGCGAGGGCCTCCTTCACGAAGGCCAGCTCCTGGTCGAAGGAGAAGGCGTAGTCGTCGATCGCGATCGCGTTGGAGTCGAAGAGGATGAACCGGGCCGCGGGCGTGTCCACGACGAAGTGTCGCGCGGGCATGTTCCAGCCGGGGCCGCGGTGCGCCACCTCGAGGCATGCCTTCGCCTGGACGGTTCGCGGCAGCAGCCTGCCGCCCTCCATGCAGGAGGCTGAGAAGCCGATGTCGTGGTT
This sequence comes from Myxococcaceae bacterium, assembly GCA_016926755.1. GTDB lineage: Bacteria > Myxococcota > Myxococcia > Myxococcales > Myxococcaceae > Hyalangium. The sequence goes on from JAFGNZ010000348.1 coordinate 21,621, forward strand.
GCCGAGCACCGCGTGGATGGGCAGCGGCTCTCCATTCGGCAGGGTCAGGCCCGCCAGCGGGGCGTGGAAGAGCTGCTGGAACTGTGGATCCTCCGGCGGCTGGTAGCCGGGAGCCACGGTGTTGCCGTCAGCGCCGAAGGCGCAGTCCATGGCCCCGGGGAGCTCCAGCTCCGGGCCACACGGGTAGAGGTTGTCGCCGAGCAGGATGCCGAAGTCGAAGGGCCGCGCCCGGTGCTCCTCCACCAGCGCGCGCGCCACCGCCGCCTGCCGCCGGCCGTTGGCGCCGAAGTCGCCGAAGACCAGCACCCGCAGGAGCGGGGTGGGGGAGCGCTCGAGCGTGCTGGCGCGAGGGGAGGGAGCCGCGAGGAAGGGCTCACGCAGAGAGGCGCGCATGACGATGGCGGCGGAGCCCACGAGCGCGACCAGGGCGAGGAGCACGTAGAGGCCGACGCGGCGCCGGGGTGGAGCTCTGGGGGGGAGCGTCATGGCTCACCAGCGCTCCAGCGCGGCCCGTGGGCTCGCCGCGCTGGAGCAGGGGCACGGGGGCTACCCCGCGGCGCGGATGGCCTCGCGCAGCACCTCGGCCATCCGGCGCAGCTCGTCCGGAGTGGAGATGAACGGCGGGCCCATGGCGATGATGTCGCCGGTGAAGCGGAACAGCACGCCGCGCTTGAGCGACTCCTCGAACACCCGGAGCGCGCGCAGGCCGGGCTTGCCCTCCATGGGCGAGAGCTCCACCGCGGCGGCCAGCTGGCAGTTGCGGATGTCGATGACGTTGGGCTCGCCCTTGAGGGCGTGCACCGCGTCCTCCAGCACCGGCACCAGCGACTTCACGCGCTCGTGGATGCCCTCCGCGGCCAGGAGATCCAGCGTGGCGTGCGCGGCGGCGACGGCCAGCGGGTGACCCGAGTAGGTATAGCCGTGGAAGAACTCCACCGCGTGCTCCGGGCCGCTCATGAAGGTGTCGTACAGATCCTTGCGGACGATGACGCCGCCCATGGGCACGGTGCCGTTGTTGACGCCCTTGGCGAAGGTGATCATGTCCGGCACCACGCCGTAGTGCTGGGAGGCGAAGTGGGCGCCCATGCGGCCAAAGCCGGTGATCACCTCGTCGAAGATCAGCAGGATGCCGTGCTTCGAGCAGATCTCCCGCAGGCGCTGGAGGTAGCCCTTGGGCGGGACGATGACGCCCGCCGAGCCCTGCATCGGCTCGACGATGACGGCGGCGATGGTGGAGGCGTCATGGAGCGCGACGAGGCGCTCCAGCTCGTCAGCCAGGTGCGTGCCCCAGGTGGGCTCGCCCTTGCTGAAGGCCATCTCCTTCAGGTTGTGGGTGTGCGGCAGGTGGTCCACGCCCGGCAGCATGGCGGAGGGGTACATCTTCCGGTTGGCCACCATGCCGCCCACCGAGACGCCGCCGAAGCCGACGCCGTGGTAGCCCTTCTCCCGGCCGATGAAGCGGGTGCGGTGGGCCTCGCCCTTCAGGCGGTGGTACGACAGCGCCATCTTGAGCGAGGTGTCCACCGCCTCGGAGCCCGAGTTGACGAAGAACACGTTGCCCATGCCCGCCGGGGCCATGCCGACGATGCGCTCGGCCAGCTTGAAGGTGGGGCCGTAGCCCATCTGGAAGGCGGGGCTGTAGTCCACCACGTCCAGCTGCTGCTTCACCGCCTCGACGATCTTCGGGTGGCGGTGCCCCAGCCCGCTGCACCACAGGCCCGAGAGCGCGTCGAAGAGCTTCTCGCCCTCCGTGCTCCAGTAGTACGCGCCCTCCGCCTTGGCGAGCATGCGGCGGCTGTGCTGCTGCTTGAAGTAGCGGTTGTGGGTGAACGGCATCCAATATGCCGCCAGCTCACGATCGTTCGGTTCGAGCGCTCCCATGGTACTCCCTCGTCAAGTCTGTCCAGCGTGAGTATCCGCGAAAGCCCGCCTGGGGTCTTCCTTCTTGGCGAGGAAGTGTCGACCTCCTCGCGCCGAGCCCGGCTGCTCGCCTGCTTCAGGGGGCCTCGTCAGCGCCCGCTGAAGTCCTGGGGCAGGGGGCTCGGCCTCCTGCCGGGCGTCCTCCGCGAAGGTGGAGCGCAGGCACCGCCCGAGCTTGTCGCGGCCAAAGCCCATGTCGTTGAGCGCGAGGAAGCGCTGGGGCTCTCTGCCCAGCTCGCTAGGGAGGCGCCACCTCCGCCTGCTGCATCTCCCTCAGCGTGTCGCTGGGGTTGTCGTCCGCATGGAGAGGCCCGGCCCGTGCGGCCCTCAGGGACGGGCGGTCAGCGGGGCTGGCCGCGCTGCTTCAGGCTGGTGAGGGCCTCGCCTCGCCACACCTTGCCATGCAGGTCGGGCCAGTCGCTCCACTCGGTGCGGAACAAGCGGTCCGCCCAGGTGGAGGCGAAGCCGAAGTGGCCGGTCCAGCGCGCGTGGTGGAGTGCGTGGAAGGTGAAGACGGTCGCCAGCGTGCTCTGCCACCACAGGCCGGGCCGCGGGGCCACGAGCTCCACGTTGGCGTGGCCTACGAGGTTGCCGAAGACGTTGAAGGCCAGGTACGCGACCCAGCCGCCGAAGCTCAACGGAGCCAGGAGCGAGAGCAGCGCCGGGACGCCGAAGTAGCCCCCCATCCACACCAGGGCCTCCACCCAGGACATCGACTGGCCGCTCCACGGGGTGGTGACACGCGACTCATGGTGCCAGCGGTGGAAGCGCACGAGGGCGCGGTGATGCATCAGGCGGTGCGCCGCGTAGTAGTAGGCCTGGAAGCCGAGGAGCATCACCAGGAAGGTGCCCAGCCCCCGGCCCACGGTCGCATCCGCGGGCGGGGCAAAGCGAATGACTCCGCCCTCCAGCACCAGGGCAGTGGTCAGGATGGCGACCGCCAGGAAGATCGCGTTCCCGATGAGCTCCCTGCGCAGCTGGCCCGCGGCCAGTGGCAGCGCCCACACGCGCCGTGACCTGAACGCCCTTTCGAGCAGGTAGCCCGACGCGACGGACAGGAGCGTCAGCGCCACCCAGGCGGACGCGGCGATCAGGCCAGTGAGGACGAAGCTTCCCGTCGGCGGCTGCATGTGCACCCTCTACAGTGGTGTGGAAACGCCTGTGCTGGCTGCGCGGACGACATCGCTGACATCGCCGCCCGCACCCAACGCCCAGCACGTAAAGGCCTGGTCGCCAGGGCGCCTGCGGCAGTGCGTCCCAGTCCAGCACGCTGTGTCCGAGCCGCAAACCGGTGCTCCGCCTGGGGGATTCGAGGATTCCTCAAAAAACCTATTTACTTGTTTTTCAGTTTTTGAGAATTTGCTCCTCGCTTCAACATTCCTTTCCCCCAGGAGCCCCCCATGAGGTTTTTCGGCCGCTCGCTTCGCCTCCCCCTGACCCTGGCTGCTGCCGCGCTGTTCGGCATCGGATGCGGTGGTACCGCGGAGGATCTCCAGCCCCAGCCGGATCTGACCGAGGACGAGAGGATCGCCGCGGAGATCGAGGCCCTCACGAAGAGCGGTAAGTCCGCCGATTGGGCGAAGGTCAAGGAGGCCCTGGACAAGTACCGGGACGTGGCGGTGGCCGAGCAGGACGGCTACATCCCCGTCAGCCCCTGCGAGGTGCTGCCGGGCGTGGGCGGCATGGGCATCCATTACCTGCACCCGGGCCTGGCCAACGACCTGACGAGCGATCCGTACCAGCCCGAGATCCTGCTCTACGCCCCCAATAACGAGGGTGTGCTGGAGCTGCTCGGCCCCGAGTACTTCCAGGCCGATGCCGGCCAGGGCCAGCCCAGCGTCCTGGGCCAGGGCTTCGACGGCCCGATGCCCGGCCACAGCCCGGACATGCCCGTCCACTACGATCTGCACGTGTGGCTCTTCAAGTACAACCCCGACGGCCTGTTCGCCGCCTGGAACCCCCGCGCTTCGTGCGAGTAGTCCCCTTCAGCGAGCCCCAGAACACAGGGGAGCTCGCTGGACGACTCCCCCGCGCCCACTCCAGGGCGCGGGTGGGCCGTGGCCCCGCTCCCCAGGGCAGCCCGGCGAGGTGGAGGCTGCGCCGGCACCGCTCGAGCGACTCCACGGTCCCCACGGCCAGCCGCTGGAGCTCTGCCTCGTAGTCCCAGGGGGGCAGCATCGCGGCGGCTGACTCGGGAGGCAGCGCGATATGGAGGCCGGCCAGCCGCGCGAGCACGCCTCGCCCCACCGCGATCTCTCGCCAGGGCCAGGCCGAGGCCCTCCGGATGGCCTCCAGTGAAGAGGGCCTGGCGCCCCGAGTCATCGGCCTCGAGCCCGAGGAGGCGAGGCGCCATCCCGCGCGCGCGCGAGGCGACCAGGCGCTCGTAGACGAGTGCCTCGCGCACGGCCGCTCCCTCCAGCAGCTTCAACACGAAGGTGACCGTCCGAGCGCGGCCATGCTGATCCCGGAAGCGGGCCGAGACGTGGTGGACCGCCGCCACCATGAGACCGCCGCGGAGCACTCGCACCTGCAACTGGAGCTTGAGCGGAGGAGCACCCGCCTGCCGTTGCAGGAAGGCACCGATGAGCTTGTCAGGGGATGTTTCATCCATGGCTCAAGGCTCATGCCGTTGACGAGCACGGTCTTCTTCAGTGCTTGGATCAAGTCTGAGATCGAGCGCACGCTCAAGTAAGAGGATGGACCTCCTGCTGAACATATGGACTACGGGCATGCCGCAGTCCCCGGTAGTCGCAGGCGGGTTGAAGCAGCGAGTTGATCACGGATGACCCTGGGAAGGGAAG
>JAFGNZ010000349.1 GCA_016926755.1 Myxococcaceae bacterium
ATCAGCTCGCTGCTTCAACCCGCCTGCGACTACCGGGGACTGCGGCATGCCCGTGGTCCATATATTCAGCGGGAGGTCCGAATTTCTTGAACCTATCGAAGCCTCACGCTGTACCGCCTGCCACCGCGCCACGCCCACCAACGAGGTGTGGAAGTTCCCACTCCTGGGGGTGAGGCTCGGCTCACGCTGCCCCGAGAGCCATGTGCGGGCTCGGAGCGGGCGCGTGCCGCCGCCGCCAGAAGTCCTCGCCCGCCCAGCGCCGCTCCTGGGCGTAGTGGGCGTGGCGTGCCTCCAGGTAGCCGGAGAACTCCTCCTCCCGCTCCCGCGCGTAGCCCTCCAGCGCCTCGCGGTCCCCTCTCAGGGAGGCCAACAGGGCGCGTGCCGCCGCCTGCCCCGTGCGCAGCCCCTTGACGATGCCGCTCGAGGACAGTGGATCCCACATGGCCGCCGCGTCCCCCACCGCCGCCCAGCCCTCCCCGGCCGCGCGCTCCAGGCGGCTCGTCTCGCAGGGGCGGACATGCAGCCGCTGCACCGCCGGCAGCCCCCCCAGCCCCCGCGTCAGGTGACGGGTCCTGGCCAGCAGCGCGCTCCACCCCTCGGGGCGCAACGCGTTGTGGCGCTCCAGCACATCCACATCGCTCATCAGGGTGAGGATGAGGCGCCCCTGGGGCAGGGGCGCCGTGTACCACCAGCCCGAGGGGGTGGCCTCCACCCGGAGCAGGTGCTCCTCGTGGCTCGGCGGCCTGTCCACGATGGCGGACACGCTGCAGAGCTTGTCATGGGTTTGCCGCCGCACGCCGCGGTATCGCGCCACCTGCGCCGAGCGTCCCGTCGCATCCACCAGCACCGTGCAGTGCAGCTGCCGCGGGCCCTCGGGCGTGCTGGCCTGGAGCCGCCACCCGCGCCCCTCATGCTCCAGGTGGGTGACGCAAGCGTTGCGCCACAGCGCCACGCCCTGTGACTGCGCGTGGCGCGCCAGCAGGCTGTCCAACCGCCGGCGCTCCACGTGCCAGCCCCGGCCGTAGGGGTTGGTGAGGAAGGAGTGGTGGTGGGGCTCCTCCGAGCCCCAGGTGGCTTCCAGGCCGTACGAGGCCAGGAAGCCCTCCGTCTCCAACGGTTCAGGGGCGAGCCACCGCCGCAGCTCGGCGAACGCCACCGGGGAGAGTGTCTCCCCAGGGCGCCAGGGCGAGTAGTCCGTGCGCTCCACCACGCAGGTGGACACCCCCGCCCTCACCAGGGTCAGCGCGGCGCTCAGCCCCGCGACCCCGCCGCCCACCACCACGGCTTCCTGTGTGGCTCGCCCGCCCATTACTTGCTCCGCTCCTGCGACTCGAAGAAGTGCTCTCCCTCCTGGAGGACGAAGCCCAGGCTCGACCACTTCTGCTCCATCTGGATGTACATGGCCAGATCCTTGGCGGGAGTGTCCTCCGTCTCCTGGGACTTGAGCTCCGGCTTCTGTGCCTCGACTTCGGCCACCTTCTCCAGCTCGCGCGTCCAGGAGACCATGGCGAGCTCCCCCTTCTTGGCGAACACGTCATCCGGCCGGTGGGCGCACCACCACATGTGGTACATGCGCTCGCCGTCGTACTGGATGTGCGCGGCGGGGTAGAGCTGCTTCTTGCACTGGTAGAAGTCCGCCTGCCAGGGCAGCGCCATCTGCTGGGAGAAGAAGCCCGGGCGGATGGGCAACGTGTCTGGGGCGCCAGGGAAGACGTTCCCCGAGTGCTTGACGCGGAAGGGCGTGCCATACAGCTCGGGCCTGCGCACCATCCAACTGCAGTCGATGCCGGGAAAGAAGGGGCCTCCCACCGAGCTCTCCATCGCGGCCCGGTCCAGCCCCTCGGCGGTGATGGCCTGGGGAATGGCCTGGGCCGCCGCCGGGTCCCAGTCCTCCTCGAACTCACCCGCGGCCCAGCGCTCGAGCACCGCGTACTGCACGCGCGTGAGGCTCATGAAGTAGTCCTGCGCGGGCTGCTTCTCCAGGTCCGAGTACCTGTCTCCCAGCCCCTTGGGCATGAGCAGGGGCTCGTTGCCGGTGTTGGTGGAGGGGTTGCGCATGTAGCCGAAGATCGTCCTGCGCAGGCGCCTCCCTCGGCTGGAGGAGCGCGAGCCCAGGTCCTGCTCCACGCCCGCGAGGCTCGTGTGGAAGGACTTGGAGGCCTCGGGGTTGTGCACCTGGCGCTGCAAGAGGGCGCGCTCGAGCAGGGGGTAGACCTCGTGGAGGAAGGAGGGCTTGTAGCTCTTGAACTTGTTCTCCTGGGCGTCCCAGTCCGCCCGCTGCGCCGCCAGCCGCGCGAAGAGCCCCTGGGAGAAGAGGCCATCGGTGTCGAAGAGCTTCACCTCGTTGGGGAAGCGCACCGCCACGTCCCACAGGGTGTCCAGCAGGCGGACGATGTTGCCCACCGAGGGCGCGAAGTCGGGCGGCCCCACCAGGACCCAGGCCCCGGTGTCACCCTCCAGCTTCGCCACCTGCGTCTTGCCATCCACCACGTAGGTGAGCTCGGCCGACACCGGCCCGTCCGACATGTCGTCGAACCAGTGGTCGTTGTTCACGTAGTTGTTGATGAGCGTGCCGGGCTTCGTCGTCTGGGCCTCGCCGTGCCCGCCGAGCACGAGCAGGTTGCCATTCTCATCCGTGCGCAGCTCCCCCAGGGACTTGATGGGGAGGTGGCTCTTGGTGTTGGTGAAGGGGACCGGCGGGGTGGTGCGGCCCGAGATGGATTTCTCGCCCGGGTCGATGACGAGCAGCTTCTCCCGGTCCGCCGCCGGCACGTGGCTGTTGCGCAGCCGGTTCTTCGTGTCATGCACGCCCGGCTCGGTCTCCGGCCCCTTCCATTGGCCGTCCGCGCCGTCCTGCCCGTCGAACTTGAAGAAGGCGGCCTTGCGGTTGGCCAGGTGGACCTTCCAGGTGATTTGGGTGATGCCCTGGCTGCCAGCGCTCACCTCGCGCACGGGGACGATCTGGCTGCCCTGGAGCTCGTACTCGAAGATGCGGAAGCGGGCCGCCTGGCGCTTGATGCGGCCTTGGCTGTCCTTGAAGGGGCGGAACTTCTTCTGGTCGGCGTCGTAGTTGGGCGGCTCGTTGGGCCGCTCGGGGCCGATGAAGAACTCGGTGGGGGAGTCGCCCACGCGGGCGACACCGATGGAGGGGTGGATGCGGAAGAATCTCTGGCTCATGGTGAAGGCTCCGTTCTCAGTGGGTTTCCTGGTCAAGCTGGTCGAGGAGGTCCAACAGGCGCTGCTTGTCCTTCTCGGGAATGTCGCGGTCGGGGGGCATCTTGAAGCCGGTAACCTTGGCCTGGGCGGGGTTCGGGTCGATGCGGTCGAGCATGGGGCTGGTCTGGTCGGCGATCAGGTCCTTGCTGAAGACATCGAAGCGGATGGCGCCATGGCAGCGGTAGCAGTACTTGTTCAGCAGACCTAGCAGCTCCTTGTCCTCTGCCGTGGAGCCCCACGTCAGAGGGGTGGGGGTCGGCTTGCGCGTCTTGTGGAGCGGGTGGTTGAGGTTGGCGAACTCGAAGCCGCGCGTGACGAGGTCCGGCTCCGGCTGGACCGAGCTCTGGTGCAGCTCCAGCCACTTGTCGGTGGCGGCGAGCTGGAAGCTCTGGTTGTTGACGCGCCGCTGCGTGTCGGCGATCTCCCGGTTGAGGGTGCGGATGATGTCGAAGGCCGCGGCGTACTGGGGCGACTTCGTATCCTTGCCGGCGTCGAACAGGGGGGCCGGGGCGTCCGGCCTGGCCAGGGCGGGGAAGTCGCCATCCGTGACGCGGTCCATCCAGTGGTCCGTGTCCAGGAGGTTGAGGATGGCCTGGCCCTTGAGCGAGCCGTGGCAGGTGTCGCACCCATTGGGCACGAAGTAGGGCGCCACGCCGGGCGTGTCACCCGCGGCGACCAGGTTGCCCGCGTCGAAGAAGGCATCGAGCTGGTAGGAGAGCTTGTAGCCCTTCGCCGAGGGGCCGAAGTCCACCCAGTAGATGCTGTCGACCTCCGCGCACTCCTCCTGGGAGGCGGTGCAGTGGGTGACGAGGGCCACCTGGGTGTTGACGGAGCTGTTCTTCATGTTGCCGGGGGTGGTGACCTTCACCTGGCCCCACGGGGAGTCCTTGAGCTGTTCGGTGGGCGGGGTGCCGCCATAGGGGCTATGGACGGGGGGGGTGGTGAAGTGGTTGAAGAGGATCCACGCGCTCTCCACGTGGTGCTTCGCCGCCTCGGAGTTGGGGCGGGAGTTGATGCGCACCAGCCGGCGCCAGCCGATGTTGCGCTGCTCGGGAGCCACGGTGAAGTTGACAATCTTGGGCGCGAAGAAGCGGGAGACGAGGATGTCCCCCTTCTTGAGGGGAGGAGGGGTGGTGCCGGTGGTGGTGCTGCCGGAGGTGTGCTGGAGGACGGTCCACTGCGCGTAGGGCTCGGTGCTGGGGTTGGTCGCGTGGATCGTCACCGTGTCCGCGACGGTGGCTCCACTGACGCAATTGCGGCACCGGGCCACGTAGCGCCCCAGGTCCGACTTGAGAGCGATTTTGCCATTCGGCAGCCGCTCGGGGGTGAACTGGGCATAGGGCGGCGGAGGGGCGGAGCCACTCACGTGAACCGTGAGAGTGTCAGCCTGGCTGCTCCCAGAGACGCAGCCACGGCACCGGGCCAGGAACATGCCGGAGTCCGCCTTGAGGGCGATCTTGCCATTGCCGGCGTCCACCACCGCGAAGCGGGTCGTGGGCGAACTCGCCGGGTCGTTCCGGGTGTGAACGGAGGAGGCGTCCACGTTGTTCACGGTCTTCACGCAGCCCGGGCAGCGGGTGAGCCACGTGCCCAGGTCCGACTGCAAGGAGATGGTGCTGCCCGCTGCCAGTACGGTGGAGCCGGCGGAGCCGGTGGAGTGCTCGACGACGGTCCACTGAGTGCCGATGCCCGTGTGCCAGGTGGTGACGCCCTGCTTGCTGTCGGGGCGGTGCAGGTAGTCTCCCTTCCACGACTTGAGCATGAGCTTGCCGTTGGTGAACTCGGCCATCCAGTCGTTGCCGCCGCCCGTGTGCCAGGTGGTGATGCCCTGTCGGCTGTCGGGGCGGTGCAGGTAGTCCCCCTTCGACGACTTGAGCCGGACCTTGTCTCCCACACACTCGGCGGTCCAGATGTTGCCGGTCCCCGTGGACGAGGAGGTGACACCCTGGGCGGTGGCGGGACGGTTCAGCGAGTCGCCCTTCCAGGACTTGAGCTCGAGTTGCTTGCCACAGTAGGGGAAGGCCGACGCGGTGGCCGAGTCGGAGCCGCCGCCCATCAACTTCTCAGGGTCCTCGAACTCCACGGCCTCGGGAGAGAGCTCCGAGTAGCCGAGGTAGTTGAGCATCTCCTGCATGTTGGCCTTCGACTCGATGGTCTCCGGCGTGAGGAAGTTCAGCTTCTTGGCGAGCTTCTTGTAGTAGGCCGAGGCCTCCGCCGCGCTGCCGTTGTTGAGGGCGCTGGGCTTGGCCGCGGGGGCGGCGGGCTGGGCGGCGGCTGTCGAGCCCAGCAGCAGGAGCGCGGTGAAGAGGCCCGCTCGCACGTGGCCACCTCGGTGGCGCGGGCGGGTGGGGGAGGAGGCACGGGGGGGAGATCTATGGAAGGACATGCGGTTCTCCGGCTCAGGTGTCATGCGGAACCTGCGTATTGCAGGGGACGCGCCAGGGCGACGCGCTGCTTGGAAGAGGGCTCTCGCGAGGGGGGCGCGTCGTGGTTCCCAGGGGGGGGCACATCAGGAGGGAGGGCGGACATGTCAGCGCGACGGTTGACACGTCGGCGCGGCGGTTGACGTGTCAGCGCGGCGGTTGACGATGAAGCGGAGCGCGGTGAACGCGACGCCCCGCGAGAATCACTGCTCGCCACGGGTGTCGGGATCAAGGGCCCAGGTGCCCGCCTCCCAGTTCTCCAACGTCTGCATGGCGCCGAGCGCGGTTTCCAGGGCTGGAGGTGGGGCGGCGCCCGCGTGGGAGGATGGGCACGTAGCATGTGCCCTTGAACAGCTGGCCGCTGAGCGACTCGCACTGCTCGCGCTCCAGGATGAGTGGCCCCCAGCAACCCCCGTTGAGGGCGACCTGCTGCTTGTGAGGGCATCGTCCCTTCGCATCGGGCTGCGCTTGCCCCGGTAGCGGCTCGGGGAGCGTGTCATCAGCCATGAGCTCCGACATGGAGGGAGCGACGGAGGGCTCCTGTGGGGGCTGGCCGAGCGAGGTGTCTCCATGGGATGCCTCTGGAAGGGAGGCTCACCTTACTTCACCGCAAAATAGTGGGAGGCCGATGCCGGACTGTTACCCGATCGCTAGTATGGTGGACTCAGGATGCACTGGAAGAAGGGAGAGGGATGACCCCCGACATTTCCTTGGGCCGCACTGCTGCCGAGCAGGCATTGGAGCACGGGGGAAGTGTCATCATCCGGGGACCCGTGGGGTCCGGGCTCCGCACCCTGGCGACCACGCTCTCGCACGGGCGCGAGGATACAGCGCTCGTTGAGTTGCTGGATCTGGAGGAGCCAGATGCCCCGGCCGCCGGCTTGTTGCAGGCCATCGCCGCGGTGCCCGATGCGGACGCACGTCAACGTTTGATTGAGAAGTTGCCAGCCACCCGGGATGCGGCCCTGGCCGTGGTCAAGGCCCTGGCCGAGGCGAAAAAGGCACTCGTGGTCCTCATCCCTCCGGCCTGGGGCCGGGCTGGAGAGGACCCAGCGGAGGATGATGAGCACCGAGCCCGGGGGCGAGCCCTGTTGCAGGGCTTCGCCACGGCCCCTCGCCTCGTGCTGTTGAGCGATTTCCAGGTGGATCTCTCGGCGCTCGGGGTGTCCTCCCTGCCCGAGGTACGACTTCAGGCCCACCTGGTTCCCCTGGAGCCGGAATCAGCGGCCTGGGGGCGTTACGCCGCCGTTGCGCGGCAGCTTGGAGAGGCCCTGCCTCCGGGCCAGCTCAACTCGCCGCTGGTCTGGCGGCTGGCCGTGGGCACCTTGGCGCTTCAGGCCCCGTTGGCCGAGGTTCAGGAGTGGTGTCGGCGTCCAGCCGCCGGGGCGCTCGCCCGCCTTGTCGCCTTGCTGGCCGGACGGATTCGGCTCACCCCGGGGCTCGTGGGGCCGGTGCGGCGGGCGCTGCGGATACGCCGACCTCTCCCTCCAGACGTGCTCGTCTCGGTGACGGGACTCCCGGCCGAGCATGCTCCCCTGCTCACCGAATGCCTTGGCTATGGGAATCCGGTGCGCATCTCACCGAGCCTCCGGGCCCAACTCGTGGACGCGCTCGCGGGCCGCGAGGCTCCGCTGGAAGAGGCCCACGCGGCGCTGGCCCGGCACTACCAACTCCTGGATGGGGTGGCCTCGCCGGGCCAGGTGGGGACCGTTCCCCAGATGGAGGCCTGGGTGGAGCGGGCCCATCATCTCGCTTGTGCGGGCGATGAGGGCACTCGTGACTGGGATGCGCTCGAGCTGCCCTCGCCTGAGTTCTATTGGGATCGCGCCCGGGCCCTGAGCATCCGCTACAAGCGCTACGAGCAGGCGGCTCAAGTCTATCTGGCCTGCCTGGAGCGTTTCTCGGATGACGACTACTCCCACCACTACGCGGCGTGGAATCTGGAGAAGGCTCAGCGCGAACCCGAGCTGTCCAGGGAGCACTATGCCCAGGCGGTGATGTTGGCGCCGGATAATCCCTGGTGGAATGCCCGCCTCGTCGGCTTCCTCATCCGCTCGGGACAACGCGCCGAAGCACGCTTCGCCTGGCAGCGTGCCTTGCAGTCGGTGGATCCGGATGGCACGGCCACCGCCCGCAGCGCGTGGCTGGCCAGCCATCTTCATTACTGGGTGGCGGAGGCCTGGCTGGATGTGGGGCACTGGCGAGAGGCGCAACGCGTCGTGCAAGGGATTCCAGCGGAGATCCGGGAGCGCTCGTACCGTCCATTCAAGGAGCTCCTGGCCAGGAGCGAGCGCGCCGAGCGCGAGGAGCGGGCGCGCCTGTCAGAGTGGTTCGCGGCTCAGCCCGGGCCAAGCTGGGATACGGCCGAGGCGCTCTGGGAGGAGTTGGTACGGCGAATGCCGTCCCTGCCCCTGCCCGCGGCTGGAGTCGGCGAGGACGGTTGTGCCCAGCTCGCGTGGAGCCTCCCGGAGCTCTACGTGGAGATCGAGGTGGGTGAGGGGGGGCAGCTCGCCTGGTACGCTCGCGATTGTCTCACCCAGAAGAGCGAGGCCGGTGAGATCGCGAAGTTCGAGCTGACACCTGCGCTCGTGCGTTGGCTGGAGCGGGTGGCTCATGCCTGAGCGGTTCTCGCCTCTGCCGGATGATGCGCTCATCTTCCGGCTCGCTGACCCGGGCTCTCAATTCCTGCCAGCCGATGCCGAACTGCCCCTGCCTCGCTGGTTCGAGCCCTCGAGCGGTGACGTAGAGGAGGGGGAGCGGCGCAACAGGCCCCCGGGGTTGTCGGTATGGGACCGGGATCGGGCCACGGTGGAGAACGCGCGCCAACTCACCCAGCGTCCCCAAGGGATGGCTTTCGGTCTGAAGGTGGGGTTCTGCAAGAGCCTCGGCCAGCACCACCAGCGGGAACTCGCGGTCGTCGCGGATCCCTTGGATGCGCGTCAGCCAGAGCCGGGATGGGATGGCCACTCACTTGTTGAGGGGCTGAAGCGTCCGCCGGGAGGCACTCGTCAGGCGCACAAGGATTTGCTCATGGCTCTGTCGCAGTCTTGCCAGAAGGTGGACTGAAGAAGCGTCACTTTGTTACCGCTCAGCGGGCCGGGCCCACCAGCGCGGCGACTTGCTCGGCGCAGTCCCCATTCGCGCATCACGGCTTGCTTCCAGGGCTGGAGGTGGGGCGGCGCCCGCGTGGGAGGATGGGCACGTAGCATGTGCCCTTGAAGAGCTGTCCGCTGAGATCCTCGCACTTCTCGCGCTCCAGGATGAATGGTCCCCAGCAACCCCCATTGAGGGCGACCTGCTGCTTGCGAGGGCATCGTCCTTTCGCATCGGGCTGCGCTTGCCCCGGTAGCGGCTCGGGAAGGGTGTCATCCAGGCGATCAGCGCCAGGACCGCGGAGGCTGTCGTGAGCCAGGGGCGCCAAGGCTCC
>JAFGNZ010000057.1 GCA_016926755.1 Myxococcaceae bacterium
CCGTGATCAGCTTGCTGCTTCAACCCGCCTGCGACTATCGGGGACTGCGGCATGCCCGTGGTCCATATATTCAGCAGGAGGTCCAAGTAAGTTCTGTCAGGGGGGTATCTGCGGTCGGGCCGATAAATCGGCCTCCTCTCTATGCACCCCCTGACCGCACTTACCTCCACTGGCTTAGGTGATGCATCCGGGAGCCCGCGGAACCAACAAGGCTCCTTGGGGCACACTGTAGATCCACCTTGGCGTGGTGCATGAGTCTTGCGGCCAGTGCGCTCCGCTGAGCGTTACCCGTAGGAACGTCCCGGGGTTTTTGGTGGCAATTTTCTCGGAGCCTATCGTGACCCTCGCAGCCCTCAGTGCTCCCCCCATACCCCCCATGGCCCTCCTCTAGTGTTCAAGGTCCCGGCAAGGGGTGGAAGCCGAGGAGACAGTGGGTACTGCCCGGGAGGTAGATCAGCCTGCTTCACTCCCCGCAGAGCAGGAAGAACTCAAGGTCCTTTGCGGGACCCTTCTTTTTTTGTTATTTAGGTCCCCACGGCCTGTGCTTGTTCAAGTTCGGCCCCCCGAAAAACAAATGGGCCCGGACACGAGGCCCGGGCCCACCTGGAGGAGCTGAGGGGCGCTCCCCCTCACCCCCGGCGCGCTCCCTCAGGGAGCGGACGCGGCGCTACGGCGACACGGCGAAGATCAGATCGTCGTGGTCCGTGTACGAGCCGCTGGCGCACACGCTCGCGCTGCTGCCGTAACGGAAGTTCGCCCGCACCGCCTGCAGCGTGCCCGCCGGCAGCGTGTACGTCGCCGACAGCACCTGCGAGCCCGCCTTCGTCGGCGTCAACGTCCCGATGAGCGTCCAGCTCGGGCTGTTCGCGTTCGCCGTGTAGTACAGGTCCAGCTTGTCCGTGGTGTAGCTGGAGTACGCCCACACCGTGGCCTCGATCTTCACCGTCTTGCCCGCCTGGAACGGCGTGCCGTCCGTCGTGGACAGGCGGATCCGATCGTTCGACTCGTCCGAGTGGTACACGCCCGCGGTGCCGTCCGCGCACGTGCCGCCAATCGTGTTCGGCTTGTTCGGCTCGGGCCCCAGGTTGGCGCGCCCGTTGAGCAGCGTGCCCGAGTCGCACATGCTGCTCACGTTGGAGCACCGGGGCGCCTTCAGCGTCGCGTCATACGTGGCCGTCGTGCTCACGTTGCTCACCGTCACCGTCACCGTGGCGCTCGTGCCCACGTTGCCCGCCGCGTCATACGCCTTCACCACCACCGCGCGGCCGCCGTTCGCCGCCGTCGTCGTGTCCCACGCGTAGCTGTACGGCGCCGTGGTGTCCGAGCCCTTCAGCGCCCCGTCCACCCAGAACTCCACCCGCGTCACCCCCACGTTGTCCGTGGCGCTCGCGTTGATGTTCGTCGTCCCCGTCACCGTGGAGCCGTTGGAGGGCGCCGTGATGGCCGCCATCGGCGCCACCGTGTCGCTCGAGCCCCCCGTCACCGTGCCCTTGGCCAGCTCCGCCATGTACGCCGCCGCCATCTTGGAGAACTTCAGCGCGTGGTCCGCCACGCCCGCGCTGCGTGCCAGCGTGTCGTTCGTCGAGTGGATGGCCGAGTTGTGCTCGTTCATCAGCGCCTCGAAGGGCATCGAGGCCGCGAACCCGTTGTTGTGCCAGGACACGTGATCCGAGCACCCGTAGCCGCACGCGGTGTTGGCCCACGTGGCGATGCCGTACGTGTCAATGACGTTGGTGAGGAACGTGTTCTGCGCCGCGTTCGTGTTGTCCGTCAGCAGGCCAATGTCCACGCTCGAGCCGTGGTAGTTCGTCATGTCCAGCTGCAGCACGCCCACCACGTTGACGCCGTTGTTCGCGTGCCACAGGGCGATGTCCTTGGAGCCGCGCAGGCCCACCTCCTCCGCCGCGTAGCCCATGAACTTCACCGTGCGCGCCGGCCGGTAGCCACGCGCCATCGCCGCCCGGATCACCTCCGTGATGGAGGCGATGCCCGAGGCGTCGTCATCCGCGCCCGGCGCCGCGCCGCCCGAGGTGTTGGTGGAGTCCAGGTGCCCGCCGATCACCACCACCTCGCTCGGGAGGCTGGTGCCCGTGATGGTCATGATGACCGAGGGCTGGTTGTAGCCGGTGTGCGAGAACGTGTTGACGCTCACGTCCGTGCGCCCCGCCGCCAGGTTCTGCCACGTCGTCTTGATCCAGTTGGCCGAGTCCACGCCCGTCTGCGAGGTGTAGTAGCGCGTGGTGTAGCTGGACAGCGTGGTGATGGTGCCGCGGAGGTTCGGCTCCGCCATCTCGCCGATCAGCGCGTTCACCGTGGGCCCGTTGTCCACCGTGTACGTCACCAGGTTCTGGACGGTGGGCGGCGCCAGCGCCTGGCTCATGGCCGCCTGGGCCTCCTGCTCCGAGTCATGCGCGATGAAGCCCGCGCACCGGGTGTACTTCTCGTGCATCACCTTGGAGATGAGCCCCAGCTGGGACTCACGCACCTTCATCATCGCCACCTCTCCCAGCGTGCGCACCTGGGCCGGCTCCCCCAGGCCGGCGCCGAGGAACTCCGCCCGCACCGGCTCCAGCGCCTCCGCGCCGAGGGTGATCCACAACTCGCGATCCTCGGCCGCCTGCGTGATGGCCTGGACTTCATTCGCGTGCGCCAACACCGGGGTGGCACCCCAGAGCAACAGCGCCGCGGGAGCGAACCTCTTCATACCCATGATGCTCCTCCAACTTTGAAAGACCTCTATTTCGTGTGAATCCAGAGGCCGCCGGGACTCTAGCGCGTCCCGCGGGGATTTCTCTCCGGGTGAACCCCGAAAAAGAGAAGGGACCCCACACCGGGCCGCAGGGCGCGGCGCGGCGGGGGTCCCTCCAGCAGACAGGCGTTCAGCTACTGGCGCGCGTCCGTCTCAGACTTCGGGATGGGGAAGGCCGAGTGAATCCTCCCACCCGCGAGGTCCAGCGTGTCCAGCTTCCCGTAGCGCCGCAGGTCGATCCAGCGGTGTCCACCCTCGAACAGCAGGGAGTAGCGCTTCTGCTTGAGCAGCTCGTCCAGGGCGGTGGCGGCGGTCAGGTCGGTGATCGGCCCCAGCCCGCCCGAGGTGGTGCGGATGAGGTTGATGTCCTCCGCGGCGGTCTCGATGAAGCCCAGGCCGATGTTCGCCTCGGCCCGCAGGAGGATGAGCTCCTCGTTGCGGATGAGGGGCACGGGAGCCGAGTTGCTCTCGTACATCTTGAAGGCCACGTTGGAGATCAGGTTGTCGTCGTACTTCACCTCGTCCACCGTCTTGATCTTCCGCGTCACCCGGTCATCCACGCCGCCGCCGGCCTTCTGCTCGGCCTCGGTGACGAGGGTGGGGTTGGCGAAGATGTTGACGTTGTTGAGGCCGTTGGGGGCGTCACCCGAGCCCGTGCTGTAGGCGTGGTACACGCCCAGGGTCAGCGGCTCGGCGGTGTCCAGGAAGGACTCCCCGAGCGCGGTGAGCGCGGAGGTGAAGTTGCCCCGGTACACCTCCACCCGGGCCTTGATCGCCCGGTTGAACGGGATGAAGGTGGCGGGGGTGTCGAAGCCCTCGTAGCCGCTGCTGAGCCGGAAGGGGAACTCCTCTCCGCCCTCCTCCAGGTCCGCCTTCGCCTGGTCGAGCAGCGTGGCGATGTGCTCGAACACCTTGTCCTTGCTCTCGATGGCCCCCAGCTTGTCGATGCCCCCGCCCACGTCGATGGGCGCGCCGTTTTCGTCGCGGGTGTTGATGACGACCAGGAAGTCCAGGGCCTGGATGGTCTTCGCGAAGCCCTGGAGGGCCTTCTTCTCTTCGCCCGACAGCTCCGTCACCTTCTCCATCGCGGCCAGCAGGGTGTTGGCGTTGCGGATGTTGGCGTACGGGTTGGCCCAGAGGCTGCCGCCGAAGGCGGGGCTGCCGGGGTCGAGCTCCTCCCCGCGCACCATCTCGGTGACGTAGCGCGGGTCCGCCGCGTCCAGGGTGAACGACTCCCGGCCGAGGATGCCCAGGTGGGCCACGTAGCCCGTCTGAGCGGAGATGCCGGCGCGGTTGCCCAGCAGGAGGCCCGTGGCGGCCGCCTCGATGGAGGCGCGCGTGGGCGTGTCCTGGAGGGACTCCAGGCTGGGGTTGTTGTAGTCCGGGATGTCGAGGCCACACGCCCCGAGGCCCAGCGAGGAGGCGCACAGCGCCAGCAGCACGGTCTTCTTCATGTGTCGAGTCCTCATGGCCTAGAACCCCACGTCGATGGACGTCCAGAAGCTGCGGCTGGGCGGGAACGGGGCCACGTCGATGTTGCGGGCGATGGCCTGGTTGCCGAAGTTGCTGACCTCCGGATCCAGACCCGAGTACTTGGTGAAGGTGAGCAGGTTGCGGCCGCTCAGGCTCAGCCGGGCCGACTTCACCTTGGGGATCTTCGTGACCCACTCGTCCGGGAGCTGGTAGGTGAGCGTCACCTCACGCAGCTTCAGGAAGGTGGCGTCCTCGATGTAGGTGCCGGTGTTGCTGGTCCAGTCCTCCTGGCGCTGCGCGCCGGCCTCGTGGTCCACCGCGTTCCTCGCGTCGTCATACAGGAAGCGCGTCAGGTTGATGACGTCGCTGCCCTGCTGCCAGTCCATGAGGAAGGAGAAGGAGAGGTTGCCGTAGCGCAGGGTGTTGGCGAAGCCCATCCGGAAGTCCGGCTCGGTGTCGCCCAGCTTCTGCACCACGCGCTTGCCATCCTCGCCCCGCACGTTGCCGACGATCTGCGTGGCGGAGGAGCCCTGCTCGATGCGGAAGGCGCCCAGGCTGGTGCCGAAGCCGCCGGTGAGGAAGGCGGGCACCGGCAGGTCCGTCACCTTGCTGCGGTTGAGGGTGAAGGTGGTGTTGGAGGTCCACTCGAAGTCCCCGGTGTCGATGGGCCGGACCTGGACCATCATCTCCACGCCGCGGTTGCGCAGCGAGCCACCATTGAAGAACTGGGTGGTGAAGCCCGTGGAGGGCGCCGGCGTGCGCTGCAGGAGCAGGTCGCTGATGGTGCGCTGGTAGACGGTGAACTCCGTCACCAGGTCGCCGCCGAAGAAGAGGGCGTCCACGCCCAGCTCCACCTCGCGCTGCCGCTCGGGCTTGATGTTGGGATCGCCCGCGATGCCGCGGCCGACGAGGCCCGGGATGCCCTCGATGTTGCCGGTGGCCGCCAGCGGGGAGAACTTCTGGCCGTAGAGCGGCTGGTTGCCCGTCTCGCCGTAGGCCAGGCGCAGCTTGAACTCATCCACCTGCGGGTGGAACGAGGGCATGCGGTAGGCGGTGGCCAGCTTGGGGTAGAAGAACAGCTTGTTCGGGTCGCCGTTGTTGCTGCTCTGCTCGCCGCGCAGCGCGCCCACCAGGGTGAGGCGCTCGTCCAGCATGATGAGCTCCTCCTGGACGTAGTAGCCGCGGTCGCGCACCAGCTGCAGATCCTGCCGCACGTTGACCTCGGTGCCCGAGTCCACGTTGGGCTGGCCGGCCACCAGGTTCTGGCTCACCAGGTACACCGAGTCCAGCGCGCGCTCCTCGAACTGGATACCGGCCGAGGTGTTGGAGCTCATGCCGGCGCCCTGCGGGCGGTAGGTGTACACCGCGTTGAGGCCGCCGTTGAGGTTGCGAGACTCGGTGGTGCCGTAGAGCGAGGTGCCCGGCGCGCCGTCCAGCGGCTCGAAGTTCAGGCTGGGCGGGAACAGCAGGATGTTCTCCTGCTGGAAGCGATCCACGCCGAAGTTGCCGAGGAGGCGCAGCTCGCTGGCGGCGTCCTTGTAGGCGTTGAGGGTGACATCACCGGAGGCGATGATGCGCCACACGTCCTCGTCGTTCCTCACCTGGGCGGCGGTCTGCAGCGGGTTGGAGCGGCTGGGGACGAACGGGTTGTCCGGGTAGTTGCCCTCCGCGTCCGGCCGCAGATCGAAGAAGCTGGGCGTGGGCGACAACGCCATGTAGTAGGTGATGAGCGTGTTGTCGTTGTTGGTGAGGCCGCGCTGGCCGAGCGAGTGGACGAGGTTGGCCGAGGCGTTGATGTCCACCAGCTCGCCGAGCTTCTGCCCCACGTTGAGGCGGAAGGACTGCTTCTCGTAGCCGGTGTTCTGGATGATGCCCTCGTCGTTCTTGATGAGGGCCGAGCCGAAGTAGCGGGTGTTGCCGGAGGCGCCGCTCACGCTGGCCACCGTCTCCGTGGACAAGTCCCTGCGGCCCGCCAGCTGCGCCTCGTGATCATAGGTCT
Source organism: Myxococcaceae bacterium (assembly GCA_016926755.1). GTDB lineage: Bacteria > Myxococcota > Myxococcia > Myxococcales > Myxococcaceae > Hyalangium. Next base: position 6,222 of record JAFGNZ010000057.1, read on the forward strand.
GCCCGGTGTAGTACTGGGCCGCCTCCTCGCCGTAGCGCGCGACGACCTCTTCCCGGGAGTTGAACTTGCGCGCGCCGAGCTTGTTGGCCAGCGTGTAGACGCCGAAGCGCTGGGTGACGTCGATCTTCGGCTCGTCGCCGGGCTTGCCGCGCTTGGTGTTGATGATGACCACGCCGTTGCTGGCCTTGGAGCCGTAGATGGCGGCGGCGGAGGCACCCTTGAGGATCTCGATGCTCTCGATGTCGTTGGGGTTGATGTCCGCGATGCGGTTGACCTGGTTGTCCTGGGTGGGGTTCGGGTTGGAGCCACCGGTGGACTCGGTCACCACGTAGACGCCGGAGGCCACCGCCACGTCGCTGACGAGCACGCCGTCAATCACGTAGAGGGGCGCGGACGAGCCGTTGATGGTGGAGACGCCACGCATCTTCAGCTGCATGCCGCCGCCCGGGGCGCCGGAGTTGGACTGGATGTTGGCGCCAGCCACCTTGCCCTGGAGCGCCTGGTCCACCGTGGCGGCGGGGGCGCGCTGGATCTCCTGGGCGTTCACGGAGGTGACGGCGTTGGCCAGGTTCTTGCGGGCGATCTCGCTGGCGCGACCGACGACGACCATCTCCTCCACGAAGGAGGGATCCAGCGGGATGTTGACGCTCTGCTGGCTGGCGGGGACGAGCACCTCGCGCTGCTTGTAGTCCTGGCTGGAGATGTCCAGCACCACCGCGTCCTGGGGGATCTCCAGGGTGAAGCGGCCGTTGAGGTCCGTCTCCACGCCCTTCGTCGTGCCCTTGATGATGACGCGAACCAGCGGCACGGGCTCTTTGGAGGTCTTGTCGTAGGTGCGGCCTCGCAGCATGCGCATGCCGGGCCTCGCCTTCTCGGCGGTCGCTGGCGCTGGGGACTGCGGCTCAGCGGGCTGCGCTGCTACCGGAGCGTCAGAGGCTGCAGGCGCGGTGGGAGCGGCCGCTTCGGGCGCCGCGGGAGTGGAGGCTTCAGCAGCGGGCGCGGCGGCGGCAGGCGTCTCAGTCGCCTGGGTCGCAGTGCTCGTGTCCTGGGCCAGGGCCTCGGATGTGAGGAGCGCGAGCGCGCACCCCGAAATCAACACCCGTTTCATCATTCGGTGTCTACCTCGTCACGGATTGGATGGTGTGAACGTCCCCCCGGATGGTTGGACCGTTCAGGATCGAATCGTCCTTGGGGACAACGTGTGGAGTCAATGGTGCCAGGACCAGAAATCCACCCTGGTGGGGGGGGAGGGGGGCCCGTGGAGCCTGCCTGCTGCTCAGGGAAGACCTGTTGTGCTTGAATCGCCTGAGATGCCCGGGAGCGGACTTGCTGCTCAATATCGGGGGCCCACGCTCGGGGGAGGAGAGCAATGCTTAGATTTCGGTGCACGGAGGCCGTTCCATGAAGATCTCTCGTCTCAGCGTCTCTCTCGTGCTCGTGGGGTTCGTGTCCGCGGGCTTCATGCTCCACGCCTCTGCCGCGGAACCGCCTCGCGCGAAGGGCAGCCAGGCCTCCAAGGCCAGGCCCGCCGAGCCCAAGGCAACTTCGGGCCTGCCCACGCCCGATTACATCCCGGAGGCGGCACGTCCCCTCCTCCGCAAGAAGATGGAGCGCCATGGTCAGGACGCGAGAGATCTGATGTTCGGTGTGACACTGCTCCAGTACGACATCGCGCGTGCCGCCGCGCAGCGCATCGCCGCCGAGCCGCGCCTGGTCCGCCCCATCGTCGGTGGCGAAGACGACCTGAACGCCCTCCTGCCGGAGCGCTTCTTCGTCCTCCAGGACGAGTCGCGCCTCCGCGCCCAGGCCCTCGCCGCCGCCGCGGAGAAGCGGGATGACAAGGCGCTCGGCGAGAGCTACGGCCGGCTCATGGAGACCTGCGTCGGCTGCCACTCGGCCTACCTGAATCGGCAGTAGGCAGGCGCTCGACTCCGGCACGCGGACGGGCGCTACCGGAGCATCCGCTCGAAGGTGATGACGCGCATCGCGAACAGGAGGGCCCCCGCGGTGCCCAGGATGAACATCCCCGCGGTTATGGCGGCGGCGAGGATGACGCCCGGCACCAGGAGCACCACGGCGAAGCTCACGAAGATGAAGGGCGTGAGGATGATGCCGTTGAGGTTGCTCGAGGTGCGGATGTCTCGCGCCAGCAGGCTGACGAGCAGGGCGGTGGTCGAGGAGAAGGCCAGGGACGACAGCACCAGCACGAGCAGGGCGATCACGTAGCCGATGGAGCCCATCCCTCGCGCCAGCAGGAGGCCGGCGTCCAGGGCCAGGAGCGCCAGGCACACGGGAGTGGCGAGCGCGAGGACGGCCAGGAGCTTGGCCAGGAGGATCTGCCCCACCCGGACGGGCAGCGCCACGAGCAGCTCCATCGTGCGAGCCTCCCGCTCCGCGATGAAGGTGTAGCTCGCCGTCAGCGCGGGCGTGAGCATCCCCCCCATCCCCACGAGCGGCATGAGCAGGAGCCGCATGAACGCCAGCGGATCCTTCCCCACCGCCGCCAGCCCGGGCGGGAGTGAGTCCTTGGCGAAGCCCAGCTCCGGAGGCCTGTCGGGGTTGACGCCGAGGATCTGCGCCAGCGGGACGATGAGCATGATCAGCACGGGCAGGAAGAGCGCCGTCAACATGGCCCCTCGGTTTCGCACGAGCTGGCGCAGCTCCTTGCGCAGGAGGATCCTGACTTCAGGTGCGAGCATGGGGCGCTCCAATGATGTCGAGGAAGAGCTGCTCGAGGCTGGGCGTGACGAGCCGGCACTCGTAGACGTCGACGCCCGCGGCGAGCAGGCGCCGCAGCAGCTCCGGGGCCTGGGTGGTGGGCTCTGGCGAGGGGACCAGCACGGCGTCCTCCTCACGGCGCCCGGAGGTTCCCAGCTCCGTCAGCGCCGCCAGGAGCCGCTCGGGCCCCTGCGCCGCGCGCAGCGCCAGCAGGGCGGGGATGCGCTGGCGCAGGGCGTCGATGCGCTCGTGCAGCACCACGCGGCCCTGCTGGAGGATGACGGCGCTCTCGCACAGCGCCTCGGCCTCGGCGAGGTTGTGCGTGCACAGCAGCACCGTGCGGCCGGGCATCATCCGCCGCAGGAAGGAGTGCACGTCGCGCATGGCGACGGGGTCCAGCCCCACGGTGGGCTCGTCCAGCAGCAGCACGTCCGGCGAGCCCAGCAGCGCGGCCGCGAGCGACAGCCGGCGCTGCATCCCCCCGGACAGCTCCGCCATGGGCCTGCGCGTATAGGGCCCCAGCCCGAAGCCCTCCACGACTTCGGCGATGTCTCCCCGGCCGTAGAGGTCCCTCACCAGCTGGAGGTAGTCGTCCACGCTGAAGTCCCGGTACATCCCTGGCAGCTGGGGGACGATGCCCACCCGGCGCCGCGCCGTGAGGAAGTCGTCGTGCTGCACGCCCAGGCCAAAGAGCCTCACCTGGCCATAGGAGGGGCTGAGCGCGCCCGTGAGGAGCCGGATGAGCGTGGTCTTCCCCGCCCCGTTGGGGCCGAGCAGGCAGGCTCGCTCCCCCGGTGCGATGCGGAAGCTCACGCGGTCCAGCGCCCGGACGCTGCCGGGGTAGTCCTTGATGACGTCGGTGACTTCCAGCGGGAACGCACCCGGCTCAGCCATGCCTGGGAGATAGCCTGGATCAGGGGTGCGCTCAACGAGGGCCCTCACCGCCGCCGCTTCCTCCGCTGCCGGGAGGGGGCCCGCTTGGAGCGGGCGGGCGCCGCGGGCGCGGGCTCGCGGAAGGCCGAGGGCTCGAAGAGGCGCAGGAACGGGCTGCCATAGTGCTGGTACGCCGCCCACGTCCGCGTCCCGGCCGAGGTGGTCGCGATGGCCCGCCGCGCCGCCCTCATCGCCTCGTGCATGAGCAGCATCGGGCCCCGCTCGTACTGGCCGTCCTGGCGCCGCAGGCCCAGCATCCCCGCGTACAGCGTGAGCGCGAACTGCCGCGCGGCGAAGTCGTCCACCGGCCACGCCGTGCACACGAAGTTGGACACCCCCCGCTCGAAGAAGGACTCGGCGAAGGTCGGCGCCAGCTCCACCGAGCGCAGCTCCGAGCGGTCCGGCGTCTTCCCGGACTCGCACGCGTTGGAGAAGACGAACGGGGGGATGCGGTCCAGCCGCCGCAGCTCGTTGGCCGTCAGGCGCTCGCCGCGGCTGAACAGCCAGCCCGAGGCGGAGCGATCCGCCTCGTCGTACACGCAGTGGCCCGCGAAGTGGAGCACGTCGTAGGGATCCGTCTTCATCAGCAGGTGGCGCAGCACGTTGGTGCGCGTCGCGTCGTGCGGCCCGAACAGCCGCACCACCTCCACCCGGTTGGGGCCCCGCGAGTACACCCGGTTGAAGCTCTCGAACAGCTCCGCCACCTCCAGCCCCTCCTGCTCGGCGCCGGGCAGGTGGTTGTCCTCGGCGGGATCCGCCACCACCAGCACTCGCAGCACGCGCCGCGGCGGAGGGGGAGGCTCGGGCGGCGGCGCGAACGTGGTCCGCAGCTGCCGCGTCAGCCCGCGGCTCGTCCCCAGGAAGAGCTCCAGCGCCGCCTCCGCGTTGTCCGAGAGCTCCTCGGCGGGCGCCTCCGCGTCCGACTGGGCGATGGCCTCCCAGTGGATGCGCGCCGTCGCCGCGTCCAGCAGCAGCACCACCGGGCTCTCCCGGTGCCGGTAGAACTCCCTGCGCAGCTCCGCGGGGACGAGCAGCCGCTCCAGGAACTGCCCGTGGTACACCTGCTTGAGGGGCTTCCACTCGGAGGCCAGCTCGTCGTTGGCCTGCATCACCAGCACCGGATCGATGGGCACCTCCCGCTCCGGGATGGCGGCCCCCTGGGTGATGGCCCCGAACCGGTACCGCTTGTGCTCCAGCCCCAGCGTCACCCGCGTGGGCACCGGGTTGCGATCGGCCAGCTGCTGCGCGGAGCGCGCCCGGGGCTCCTTCAGCTTGCGGCGCAGCTCCGCGGCCGGCAGCGGCTCGAAGTCCAGCTCGAGGCGGGGATCCCCGCGCAGCCGCGCCGCCTCCTGCCGCAGCGCCTCCTGGAGCGCGCGGGCCTTGGCCGCGTCCACCTCCACGAAGGTGATGCGCCGCAGGAGCGCGGTGTCAATGCCGCCCGTCACCTGCTGGATGGCGCGCACCCACGCGCGCGCCGCCTCCTCCACCGAGAGGTTGCCCTCGCCTGTGCCGATCGCCACGGTGGCCAGGTGCTTCTTGCCCAGCCGACTGAGCGACCAGAACAGCTCCCGCACGGTGACGGTCAGCTCGGGCATGCCGAAGCGGCCCGGCACCCCCATGCCCGCCAGGACGATGAGCCGGCCCGGCGCGCGCGGATCGTCCAGGAAGAAGGGCTGCCCGAGGTCTCCTCGGAGCACGCCGCGCTCCGAGTACTGCGTCAGCAGCAGGTCCGACTCCTGGAGCGCCTCCACCTTGTGGCCTTGCTGCTCCAGCAGCGCCCGGCTGATCTCCTCGTCCAGCGCCCGCTCCGCCCGCTGGGGGACGACGCCGAGGTAGTGGCCCACGGAGAAGGCATCCACGGGCAGCCCCCGCGCGCCCGCTCCATCGAAGGATTGGATGTACGCGCGCGCCACGCGCACCTCCAACCGGATCCGCCGGGGCGCGGGCCCCGCCGGCCGTGGCTCCGAGATGACCGGCTCATGCTCGCCGAGCATCGCGCTGGCGAGCATGCCCTGCATCCGCACCTCGTCTCGCGTCAGGTAGGGCGGCGCCTGGCCTCGCACCGTCCTCGCCTGCAGCTGGTGCACCAACTGCTCCATCTCCTGATCCATCGCCTCGCGCTGCGCCTCCAGCTCCCGGCGCGCGCTGGGGTCGTCCGTCCGAGGGCCCCGCATCTGGATCGGTGACGTCCGAGACAGCTGCCGGGTGGTGCCCGTGGTGAGCAGCTCCTCCAGCGCGGCCTGCACCCGCCCGTCGAGCGGCAGCGCCGCGTGCCCGGCCTCCACGTACCATGCGGGCACGCCCGGCAGCAGGCCCAGCGAGTGGGGCACGCGGCCATCTCCCGCCCGCGTCACCGTGTACGCCTTCGAGGACATGAGCCGCTCGACGCTGCTGAGGCCATGAATGGTCGGCTTGTTGTAGCCGGCGACGTAGATCATCCGCTGGGGATCCACCACGGGCGCCAGCCGCTCGTGGTGCTCGCGGCCGCTGTCCAGCCGCTCCTGGGACACGCGCAGGTCCCCGTAGGTGGACGCGTGGTAGAGCGGCTCCAGCTCCTTCATCACCCGGGCCGAGGGCAGCATCTGGAAGGTGCCCACGAAGGTGTTGAGGATGGCCAGCAGCTCCGTGCGCGAGTGCTTCAGGTCCGCCCGCGCCAGCCAGCGCACGAGGCTCTCCAGGCCGGTGATGACCTGGAGCGCCGCGAACGAGCCGTGGTTGGGTGTGCCCAGCATGATCAGCCGGCCGCCCAGCGCGCCCGGGCGACTGGGATCGCGATCCCACATCGTCCGCCAGCGCTGCGGGTAGGCCTGGATGAAGGTGCGCGCCACCAGCCCGCCCATCGAGTGGCAGACCAGGTGCACCGGCGCGTTCTCGGGGAACCACACCCGGAGCCGCTCCTCCAGCATGGCGGCCGAGTCCCTCAGGTCCCTCCGCCAGTCGAACCAGAACGTCCGCACGTTCCAGCTCTCCGAGAGGAAGAGGATGAGCTCTCCGTAGAAGAGCTTGAGGATGCCTGAGGCGCGCACGTCGAACTCCGGGCGGCCCCCGTCGTCCAGCCGCAGGCGCCCCAACTGCCCGGCCACCAGGCGCAGCGGGTTGACCCAGATGCGGTTCGAGTCGGCGCCGGTGTACTCGGACAGCTCGCTGCCCATGATGCCGGGCATCACGACGACGTTGCCTCGGGGGCCTCGGGCCGCGCGCGCGGCGCCGGAGCGGCGGACGGCCATGGTGTGGAGCCGCTCGAAGCGCGCGTCCCCGAAGTAGGCCCGGAGCGCGCGCTCCTCATCCCGGCTGGGGCGCGCCAGCAGGGTGGCGAACAGGTCCGGCTCCGCGGCCTCGACGCGGGCAATGAAGGCTCTCTCGTCCATGGGCGGTGGCATGGACGGGAGCGTACACACAAGCCAGGAGCCCCCGGAGAGCCTTTGGGGGCGACTCGCCGTCTGTCGGACATCCGCGCCCCGCCGCCCGGGCCTTGCGCGGCGCGGCGGAGCGGAGCCTCAGGCCGCCGAGCCCTCGGCGTAGCGGCGCTTGTGATCGCGCAGCTCCACCAGGCGGAACGCGTCCGCGCCGGGCGACAGGCTCTCCAGCGCGTCGTACGGCAGCCGCATGATGTGCTCGTACTCCTCCACGGAGATGCGCTCGCGCCGGGCCAGCACCGCGTCCGCGTCCACCCGCGCCATGCGCGCCGCGGCCTGAGCACCCACCACGCCGGAGTAGAACTCCGCGGCGCAGCCGCTGCCATACGACAGCAGGCCCATGCGCCTGCCAGCCAGGGCGGCTCCCTCGGAGTGCAGCAGCCCCGCGAGCGCCAGGTACAGCGAGGCGGTGTACACGTTGCCGATGCGGGCGTTGAGCGTCAGCGAGGAGGCCACCTGCGCCTCGTAGCTGGCGGCGGACTTCGCCAGCTCCTCGCGCGCCTCGGCGCTGGTGGCGGGCGCGTTCGGCGCGTCCTCCAAATCACACAGCCGCAGCTGCGTGTGGGCCTTGCGCGCCATCTTGCAGAAGGGCACGTGGTAGAGGATGCGCGCGAGCTGCTCGCCGGGCAGCGTCGCCCCCCAGCGCACCACCTCGTGCGCCAGGGCGCGCTCGCGCCAGCCGCGGTACGCGCCCGAGAGCGCCTCCAGGTAGCACTGGATGGAGTAGTGCCCGTCCACCACCGCCTCGCGCCGGCCCAGCGGGCGCCAGAAGTCATACACGTCCATGCTGCTCGCGCCGCTGAGCCCCACGTCCACGGCGAGCAGGTCCGGCTGCTCGGAGACGAGCAGCGCCACCGCGCCGGCCCCCTGGGTGGGCTCGCCCGCGGTGTTCAGCCCGTAGCGGGCGATGTCCGTGCACACCACCAGGGCCGAGCGCCCCGCCGCCGCGCCCGAGGCGATCCACTCCACCGCCGCCATCAACCCCGCGGTGCCGCCGTAGCACGCGTGCTGGGTGTCGAAGACGCGCATGCTCCGCGGCAGCTTCAGCAGCCCCTGGACGTGGGAGGACACCGGCTTGGAGTGGTCCACGCCCGTCTCCGTGCCCACCACCAGCATGCCCAGGCGGGAGGGATCCACGGAGTGGGTGCGCAGCAGCCGGGCCGCGGCCGTCGCCGCCAGCGCCACCGAGTCCTCCCCCGGATCCGCCACGGCCATCTCCCGCGCGCCCAGCCCCGCGGTGTACTTCGCGGGATCCACCCCGCGAGCCCGGGCCAGATCCTCCAGGTCCACGTAGCGGCGGGGGACGGCGATGGACAGCGCTTCGACTCCGACAGGTCTCTTCATGGCTTGGTCCCTCACTTCTTCTCTCCCACGCCTGTCGCGGCGACCCGCGAGAGCGTGGGCGCGGAGCCCGGCTCGGGGACGGCGGCTCCGGGCGCCGCCAGCCCCGCGAAGAACAGGTCCAGCATGCCGTCGGTGATCTGCTCCTCCGTCAGCCGCCCGTCCGGCTTGAACCACTTGTAGACCCAGAGCACCATGCCCAGGAACGAGAAGGCCACGATGGTCGGCTCCAGTGGGCGCACGCGCCCCAGCTTTACCGCCTCCGAGAACGCGCTCTCGATGAAGCGCACGTACTCCTTCTTGCGCTGATCGATGTACTCGCGCGCCTCGCCGGTGAGCGTGGCGTGCTCGTGGAGGATGATGATGACCTCCTTGCTGGCCCCGCGCGTCACCACCTCGATGTTGCGCCGCATGCACGCGCGCAGCCGCTCCACCGGATCCTCGATGTCCTTCACCTTCGCGATGACCTGCCCCTCGAACAGGTCCATCCCGTAGCTCATGATGGCGAAGAGCAGCTGCTCCTTGTTCTGGATGTGGTGGTAGAGCCCCGCCTTCGTGAGTCGGCACGCGGCGGCGATCTCCTGCATGGAGGTGCCCTCGTAGCCCCGCTCACAGATGAGGCGGGCCGCCGTCTCCAGGATGGCGCGGTAGCGCTCTCCGTCGTCTGGCCTGCGTCCTGCGGATGTCACGTGTGTTCTCCTTCTCGGCGGCCTGCGCCTCGGGGAAAGAGCCTACCGACCGGTCGGTAACATTGGATGACGCGAGGAGGCAACCTCATTCCGCAGGGCCGTCCGCCGCCCGCGAGGCGGGGCCAGCGCTCAGCCCGCGTGGTTGCGCGAGTCGAGCACCTGGAGTCGCTCCATCGTGCGCACCAGCCCGTCCACGTTGCCGAGCACGACGTAGTGCTCAGCCACCGACTGCAGGTGCTCGCGAGCCTCGGCGCGCAGATCCATGCGCTCGTAGAGGTTGGCCAGGCGCTCGTGGACCTCGGTCCGCTTGGGCTCGAGCTTCAGCACATGCTTCCAGAGCGCGACGGCCTTGAAGACCATCCCATCACGCTCGTGGGTGTCTGCCTTGAGCAGCAGGTCCTTCACCGTGGGTCGTTGCCTACCGCGCAAGAGGTGCCTCCCAGGCTGATCAGATCAGCAAAGATCCTCTCTCACAAGTATATGGGTAGGAGCATATCCCACATGGTCTCGCGCGAGTTTGGGGCTTTTGCGCATGGAGGGAAATGTATGCGGAATGACTACTGTCAGGGGCATTGTTCACTGTACGCCTCTCAAAGTTGTCGAACCGCAGTCCGTCGGTTTGCGGTGGCGCGTGCTTCCGGACAAGCAAACCCCTCCAAGGTGCTCGGGGCGCGCGCCGCCGCTTCTTTGAGGGCAAGGGCGGTGTGGCCCTGCCTGGTGATGCCGGCGTGAATATTCCGCGCGGCTGTCCGTCCAGGGGGCCGTTCCAACAACCCTTACCGAGAACCCTCATGCGCTCCGTCTCTCCCGGGGTGCGTGCCGGCGTCGTGCTGGCCGCAACCCTGCTGCCCTTGTGCGTCATTGCTGCTCCCCTGCGTCTCCAGCTCGTGCGCTGTGACAGCTCCATCACCGATGTCCCCGAGCTGACCGCGCAGGCCTTCCTGGAGCGCACCACGTCCGGGCTGACGAAGGCCATCGAGCTGGAGAAGGACAAGGCCACGCTGGTGTCCGCCGGAGAGCTGGAGGGCGCGGATCTGCTGGTGGCGGGGAAGCTGGGGCGCAGCGGCGAGAAGTTCCGCCTGGTCTACATCGTCCAGACGAACCACGAGCCGAAGCTCCACAAGCAGGTGGCCTTCGAGTTCACCAGCTCGCGGCTGAGTGAGCGTGGCATGACGGTCATGGCGCAGGAGGTCCTCGCCGAGGCCGTGAAGCTGGAGGAGGCGCGCAAGGAGCAGGCGGCGATGCTGCCCCCGCCCGAGGTGGCCAGCGCCCCCGCTCCCGGCGGCGCGCAGAGCGCGAGCCCTGCTCCGGCGGCCGAGGCTCCCAGCCAGCCCGTGGCGTCCGCGCCGGCGGAGACGTACGAGGAGGAGGCCGAGGAGGAGCGGGTGCCCATGCGCAGGGGAACGACGCTCGATGTGGGGCTGGCGGCGGGGTTCAACAGCCCCTCGGGCGTCTACGGCCTGGAGGGGGAGTATCGGCCCATGGAGCAGGTGGGCTTCCAGCTGGGGGTTGGCGCCGGCGCGTGGGGCTATCGCGTGAGTCCGCTGGTGCGGGCGTATCCGTTCGGGCGGCGGAGCCTCAGCCCCTTCGCGGAGGGCGGGCTGAGCTTCAACCTGGGCACCGAGTCGAGCATCAGCTACGGCAACGGGCAGGAGCAGACCGTCGATCTGCTCTTCACGCCCGTGGCGATCCTGAGCTTCGGTGTCCGCGCCAACATGGGAGATCACGCCTACATCACGCCTCGGGTGGGCTGGGGCTGGCGGCTGCGCCAGGACAACGTCCGGTCGCGGGATGGCCAGGACGTTGACGCCATCCTGGACCTCGTGAACACCCTCTCGCAGCACGGCGGATTCCTCTTCGGCCTCACCGCCGGCGTCTCTTTCATGTGATGTGAGCCGAAGCCCTCGCGCCCGGGCTCGAACTTCTCGGGCGCGGGGCGGGCGGGTGCCAGTGCTCCGCGCGCATATATAAGGAAGTGAGCGCTGCCACTGGAGGGAAGGGATGGTGCAAGTCGTCGAGGGGGATCTGCTGGACCAGCGCGTGGACGCCATCGTCAACGCGTGGAACCGGAACATCATCCCCTGGTGGCTGCTGCTGCCGCAGGGGGTGTCCGGGGCCATCAAGCGGCGCGCGGGCCTCCAGCCCTTCCGTGAGCTGGCGCGCGTGGGCCCCATGCCGCTGGGCACGGCGGTGGTCACCTCCGCCGGGCGGCTGCCCCACAAGGGCATCATCCACGTGGCCGGCATCAACCTGCTGTGGCGCGCGTCGGAGCAGTCCATCCGGGGCTCGGCGGCCAGCGCGATCGCGCGAGCGCGGGAGCATGGGTTCCGCTCGCTGGCGTTCCCCGTCATCGGCGCGGGCAGCGGCGGCTTCGACGAGGCGCGGGCGCTGGAGGTGCTGCGCGCGGCGCTGGAGGCCGGGGCCGGGGAGTTGGAGGTGACGGTGGTGCGCTACCGCCGGGCCGACCATGAAGCGCGCCCATGACCTCTCCCGCCGTGCGCCTGTGGGAGTTGCCGTGGGACCGCTACGCCGCCGAAGTGCCCTACGCCTACTTCGAGATCGCCCAGCGCGCGCCGGGCTGCGACGGCTTCCTCGCCCCTAGGAGCTTGTCGGAGAACCCAGCGGGTAGTGCTTCCTCCATAGGACGTAGTGTGGTTGAAGGCGGGCATGAGCACCGGCCCGAC
>JAFGNZ010000350.1 GCA_016926755.1 Myxococcaceae bacterium
GAATGCAGCTCGTCTGCAAGAACGCTACCCGGCAACGAGCTGGATCATTGGTCGGCCTCGAGCCCTCAAACACCGTGCTCGGTAACATCAGTTCAGACTCCGTTTCGAAATTCCCACTGACAACGACAGCCAGGATGACAGAATAATTTCTGACGTAGAACAAACTCCGAAGTTGGCCGAGTTGGAAATTGCGTACGAACATCCCTGACCGCGGTCGGATCAGCTACTTCCTCTTCGGCACGACGAGCCCACGAGCGAGGCGGCGCAACACGCGCCGCTTCTGCCGCCGCTTGTAGAGCTTGTGCGCATTCTCCCCCTCTTCGTTGAGACGAGCTGTCTCTTCATCCATGATCTGGAACTCCACAAGAGTGAAGACAATGCGTCCCTTACGGGGGCGCATGTCCTGCTCGGGAGGGGGAAGATACGCATCCATTCTCAACGGCATGTCCACAATGAAGTTGAGCGCGCGGTAGGTGCTGCCAGAGAATTGATTGCTGGCACGGTCCTCGCGATCCTCATAATCCCGGTCGAGATGAAGCTGTGCAGCGAACTGCTCGAAGTGCGGATACTCGGCCAGCACCGATTTGAAAGAGACGAGCGAATTCTCAGTCTGCCCGGGTACGACGAAGTTGAAGGGGAACAGTCGCTGAATCAGGAAGTAGAGGATCGGGAGAATGTCGGCGCGGCTCTTGGTAATGATTCGGAAGCGCGTTCGATCGTAGACCTGAGCTGCCACTGTCTCCTTCTTCGCGATCAGCTTGGTGATGAGGGAGTCGCGCGTCTTGATGGAATGCGCGAACTCCACCACCGGCAGGCCTCTGGCCTGAACCTCCTGAGCCACTCCCAACACCTTTTCGGTCACCAACTCCGCCAGGCCCGCCTCGGAAACCGGCAGACGGAAGAGCAGATCCCGTCCCTCGATGTGCTGAATGACGTGCATCACCTTCAGCACGATGCAGGCGATGCGGCGGTGCTTGGGCAGGCCCTTGGCACCCGACGCATAGAGGAAGAGGTCGTGAATCTCGGTGGGACTGGCGACAGCCTCCGCGACCCGGTAATCAAAGGTTTTCCGGAGGTACTCCACAGCATCCGCGAGTACCGTGCGCGCCCACGCCTCGTCGTAGGACCTCGACGTGTCGAGCTGACAGAGCCGCAGGAAGTGGTCGACCTCCTCACGGGACTGGAAGTGCATCCTCCGCCAGTCGATGACCGATCCCCCTCGGAGGATGAGCCGGAGCCGCTCGAGCTCGCGGAGCCCCATCTCCGCCACAGTGCACAGAGGGAGCTCGGGAAGTTGTGGGACGAGAGAGGAGACCTTCACGGCGGCGCTTCTAGCCGAGCCAACGCATGAAGGGAACTCCCTGAAACAACTAAAGGCCCTCCCCCGGTAGAGGAAGGGCCTTCGTGTCGAGCGCACGCCAACCAGGCTACTTGGCGGCGACCTCACGGTTGTTGCGGTACTCGGTCTGCTTCACGAGCCTGCCATCCGCCGAAAACTCCTTGGCAGTGCCCTCGCGCAGCCCGTCAACATACTGCGCAACCTTACGGACCTTACCGTTGGGATGAAGCTCCACGACCTCGCCGTGGAAATTGCTGCGCTTGAACATCGCTGTCCCGGTTTTGTTGCCCTTCTCGTCGTAGAAGGTCCAGAGGCCCGTCCGGAAACCGTTCTCCGACGGCCCCTCTGCCTGCTTGGCCCCACTTGGATAGAAGAAGACGGTAGCACCGTGAGGCTTGAAGTCATCCCCCTGCTTCACGCACGCCGCAATGTCATGCGTCGCATCCGATCCACCCTTCTGGACCGTCCCGGCAGGGCAGTTGAGCTTGATAGGTGAGGAGGCCAGCGCAGCCGGCGCCATCGTCACAATGGCCAGCGTACCGAAAACCTTGGTCCACTTCTTGAGCAACATGTGATCTCCTTTTCTTCTGCAGTTAGACGGCCTCACCGTCGCTGATTCAGATCAACGGCCCCTGCCCACCAAAATTCATGGGACTATTCCCACAGGGGTGACAAGGGCCCTCACGTAGAAACCCCACTCCCAGGTGACCTAGGAGTGGGGCCGGTATAATGAAGAGACCGCTTGAGGTCACTTCAGCACTGCAGTCGCTACGGCTTGACGATGTCCGCGCAGACCGGGTTGCCCCCGGTGAAGTAGTACCCAACCTGGATCCTCGTCGAGTTAGGCTCGCGACAATGATAGATCATGAACTCAGCATCCTTCGGGTTGGCGGGATTGCGCTCGTAACCCGTGTTGGGAACCAACAGATGGAGGTCGATGATATCGAGCTCCGTCGTATCAGTTCTCACGTAGAAGAAGCCCGAGATAAGCGAGCGGTTATCCGGCCAGTCTGCATCCGTGCGGTATGCCTTGACACGAACGATGAACGCGTCGCCGCTCGTGCAGTTGGTCGAGTTCACCTCATAGGCGACAAAGCCAACGTCATAGATAACAGGACCTTGGGGGCCGGAGGTCGCGCTCCAGGCCGGACGATCGTTGGCCGGGAAGTTCTCGCAGGTCGTCGGGGCCACGGGGGCCGGCTCGCACTTGGTGTTGGAGCAGAACTCGCCGTAGGCACAGGTGGACTGCGAGGTGCCGGTGCAGGTGTCGCCCGTGCTGCCACCCTCGCACTGGCCTGACGTCGTGTTGCAGGTCTGGCCCGCATCGCAGGACGCGTCAGACGTGCAGCGCGCCACGCAGCGCTTGTCCAGGTTCGAGCACACCATCTCCGTGCCGCCCCCAGGGTTGCACAGCTCATCCGTCTGGCACTGGCAGACCGAGTCCGTGGAGCCAGCCAAGGGCTCGCACTTCGCCTCTGTATCCGGACAGTCGGCGCGAATCGTACACTTCGTCACGCACACCTGCGCGGTCGGGTGACAGGTCTCCGTATCCGTGCAATCCGCCGCGGTCGTGCACGTAACTTCGCCCTCTTCACCCTCAGGGCAACCCGTCATCACCAGGCTCAGCGCGCTCAGCGCAGTGAGCATCCACACCGTCTTCCGAAGCTGCATGCTGGACTCCTCCTGTGGTGCCTCGCAGGGGGCTTCCCGGCCTCACAAGCCCCCCCATCCTCGCGAGCGCGCGTCGCTTTAGTCACGCCCTTCTGGATGTGTCAACGAATGTCGACCTTCCTTGGACGACACAGCCCTCTGGAAATTCAGCGGACACACGAGCGGACAGCGCCACGGCTTCACCTCATAGCCGCGCCACGGCCCGCCTTGCCACTCCACTTCAGAAGATGAACGGGAAGTCGATGGGAGCGCCCTGCTTCCGGTGCTTCGGGAAGGTCCAGCTCTTGATGAGCCCGGACATGCAGGTCGCCAGATACGTCTTCCTGAACTCATCCGACCTGATCGACACGCCCGTCGTCCTCCCGCTGGGCTGGATGGTCCAGCGCATCACGAGCCTGCCGCTGCTGCCCGGATCCCGCTTCTTCTGCTCGTCCACGCACCTCTTGATGGCCGGCTTGTTGGCCACCACCACCGCCATGATGTCCGACTGGCCGAGCTTCTCGAGGGAGGAGCTGCTCGCGCTCCCAGGCTCGGGCGGGATGTACGTGGACGGCGTGGACCCCGTGCCACCGGAACCCTTCTTCTCAGGCTTCTTCGGCCCGAACAGGTCGTCAAAATCGTCATCGAGGCCATCGTCCGTCTGCTTGGGCTTCGCTGGAGCGCTCGCACCAGAGCCGCTCTCCGTGCGCTTGGGCGTCTGCGGGCGCTCCTGACGCGCGATGGCCGGCTGCTCGACTCGAGGCGCCGGGGGCTTCGGCGTCGGGGCCTCCGCTACGGCGGGAGGAGGAGTCGGAGTGGCTGCCGCAGGCTGAGGCGTGGCCACGGCCGGCGGCGTGCCTCCCGCGGCAGGTGCCACGGCAGGCGCGGTGCCAGGCGCAGGCGCGGGCGGCGTGGGGCTCGCCACGGCAGGGTTGGCCACAGGCTGGGCCTGCGCCGCGCCAGGAGCAGGCGGGGGCGCCGCGGCCGCCTCGGGCTGCGCAGCCGCCGGAGGCTGCGTCACGGCCGCTACGGCAGGCTGCGGCGCGGGAGGAGACTCCCTGAGGGCGAAGAACAACACCGCCCCCAGCAGCAGCGCCCCCACCGCGGCGAGGCCCGCCACCATGAACATCTTGTTGTTTCCACCCTGCGCTCCAGGACCCGCCGAGGGCGGGTAGCCCGGGTACGCAGGCTGCGGATAGCCCGCGTAGGCCGGCGCCGGCTGCGCGTACGCGGGCGCGGGCTGCGCATACGCCGGCGCGGGCGCATACGGCATGGCCGCGGGCTGCGACACACGCATGGCAGGCTCGGCGGAGGCCATCAGCGAGGCCGCGCGCGCAGCCGGAGCCATCGCCGGCTCCGGAGGCGGCAGATCCAGCAGCCCCGGCACCGACGCCTTCTCCTCCACCACCGGCTTGGGCGGCGGCTTGGACAGCGCCTCGTTCTCCTCCTTCACCAGCGAGGCGAGCACGCTCGCGGCCGAGGGCTTCCAGCCCGACGACGTCGGCTCCTGGCCCAGCGCCGGTGCGGCAGGCACCTCGGTGCGGGTGTTCTTCGCCGCGGCCCCCGCGCTGAAGGCGGACTCCACCGGCGCGGGCGCCGAGGGGACCTGCGCCGCCACCGCCGCGGGCGCGACGATGACCGGCTTCGCGGGACGCGGCGCGAGCACCGAGGCCAGCTCCGTCGCCTCGGAGAGCGGGATCCAGTCACCCAGGCCCGCACGCCAGCACAGGCTGTCCGGCCCCACCTCGCCACGATCCCAGTACTCCTTCACCTTCTCGATCGAGAGCGGCCCCACCTGCTTCTCGTCGATGGCGACGTACCAGTCGTTCGCGGGCGCCGCCGCCTGCGGCTCGTCCGGCTCCGACGCGGCCTCCGCCAGCTTGCTCACGGCGGCCAAGGTGGACGACTTGCTCTCTCGCGGCTCAGCCCCCAGCGGATCCCCCGCGGGGATCTTCTGCGAGCCCGAGTTGAGGACTTGATCGAACACCGCGCCGATCTCGTCCTCCTCGACGCCCGTGAAGAGGCCGCCCTCGGGAGGAGCCCCCAGAGAGGCGAGCGGTCCCGCGGCACTCGAGCCCGTTGCTCCATTGCCCGCGGCGGCGGCAGGCGTGTCCGCCGCCGGAGCCTCGGACGCTCCTTCGTCCTTCGACGAGGAGCCAGCACGAACCAGGATCACGTGGCCGCACTTCTTGCAACGAACCTTGACGCCCTTGGCGCCAACCTTGTCGTCGCTAATCATGTACTGCGCGCGGCAGCTGTCGCAGACGAAGCGCATCGTTCCCCGCAAGTCTCAGAAAAGACGAAGAAAACCCGCCAAAATCGTAGAGGTGCTACCAGGGGGGGTCAAGGATGCGTCCCAAGACCGCCCGGTCGCTTTTCAACGGCTGAACCCCTGGCCGGGTTCTAACCGCTACTTGCGTACCTGCACCTCCACATGCGTCCCTACGGCGACACGCACCTCATGCAGCTCCTCCGAGGTGGCGAACACCAATAGATCCCGTAGCTTGGTGCGTGGGGGGACGCGGAAGGTGGAGCCTGTCTCCCCGGTGACCATGCGTTTGACGGGCTCCATCTCCCCCGCGGCGAAGAGGCCTGCCCTGGCGGCCGTGAGCTCCACGCCCTCCAGCCAGGTCCGCACATCCATCGGGGTTGCGGTAGGCAGGTAGGCGCGCGCCACCTTGGCGAGCGCGGCGCGGGCCGGCTCGCTGAGGTTCTTCTCCAGCAGCCTGCGCGCCTCGTCGAAGTGGCGTGGATCCGCCGTGGGCCGGATCTGCCCCACCACCATCGTGAGCGCCGCCTGCAGGAGCGCCTCGAGCCGATCCGGCGCCAGCCGCTGGCTGAAGGCGAGCTCCGGCCGCGCCAGCGCGAGCGTGCGGCCCAGCAGGTAGTACACCTCCTTCTGTCCCTGCTCCGCGAAGAACTTGCCTCCCACGCGCACGCAGGCGGGGTGCGTCTGCAGCAGCTCCGCGTTGATCATCGGCTCCGGGGCCGGCTCGTTGGTGCGCCGGCTCAGGCGCTCGCGCGTGGCCACCAGGAAGGGCGAGTACAGCTCCACCGCCTCCATGCCGAGGAGCCGCGCCACGTAGCGGTAGTGATGCACGTGGTACTCCTGCGAGGTGCCCACGTCGATGCGGTGCTTCTTCGGGACGATCTGGTACTGCTGGAAGGGCACCGCATACAGGTGCCCCACCTGCTCGAAGAGGATCCCCATCAGCTCCGAGAGCGGGGTGCGCACCTTCGGGTGGAAGAGGTTCGTCTGCCAGAGGCGATCCGTCAGCGCGCGCTGCGCCACCTCCTTGCGCTTGGCGTAGGGCCCCAGCTTGGTGAGGATCTCCTTCTCGTCATCCCCCGGCTCGCCGACGAGCCCCGCCACCGCCTGCGCGGCCAGCCAGGCCCCGTCGTAGTCCTTGCGCAGCGCCAGCAGGCGCACGAGCTGCCCGCACGCCTTGCGCGGATCGTTCGTGTTCGGCAGCGCCCGGCGGAGCGCCGCGATGGCCTCCTCCTCCTTGCCCGGCACCTGCCCTGCCACCTCCGCGAACGTCTCCTGCACCGCCGCGTCGTCCGGCAGGCCCTTGGCCACCACGCCGTAGGCCGCCACCGCGCCCTCCGTGTTCTTCAGCACCTGGAGGTAGAGATCGCCCAGCGCGCGCCACAGCGCCATGCGCGCCACGTGCGTGTCCGGCGTCTTCGGGATGCGCGAGAGCATCCGCGCGTAGTTGTCCTCCAGCGCCTTCCACTGGCTGGCCCCACCCAGCATGGCCTCCAGCGCGCTGAAGGCCTCCACGAAGCGGTGATCCACATCCAGCGCCGCGTTGAACGCCTCGGCGGCGCCGTCCAGGTCCTTCAGCTCGTCACGGCGGATCTCGCCCAGCGCGAACCACACCCGCTTGGCCTTGTGCGGCTCGGCGGCCAGCGTGGGCAGCGCCAGCATCCGCTGCAGCACGTCCGCGGCCTTCTGGCCCTGGCGCGTCTCGCGCAGCAGCACGTAGAGCGAGTCCATCACCTCGAGCGCGTCCGGCTGCTCCCTGAGCGCGCCGGTGAACGCGTCGATGGCCATGTACGCGTCCTTGAGCTGGTCCCGCGCGATCTGCCCGAGCTCCAGGTAGACCTGCGCCTTGGCCTCTCCGTCCAGCACGTTGACGAGCTGCTGGCGAAGCTCGGCGGACCTCTCGAACTGGCCCGCCTTGTCCATCAGCCCCACCAGGGCCCGCAGGGACGGCTCGTGCCCCGGATCGATGGCGAGCGCCTTCTCGAAGTGGTTCTGCGCGCGGTCCGCCTGGCCGAGCGCCGCGAGCGCATCACCGATCTGGTAGTAGATCTCCACCACCTCCAGGTCCGTGAGGCTCTCGCGGTGGTGGATGAGGATGGCCTGGAAGACCTTGAACGCGTCCTCGTAGCGCTTCGCCTGCACGAGCAGGTGGCCGTAGCTCTCCAGGTTGGCCAGGTACCGCGCGTCCAGCCCGTACGACTTCTCGTACGCGTCGAGCGCCTTCTCGCGCTTGCCCAGCTTCTCGGCCACGTAGCCCAGCCGGTAGAGCTGCCGGGACAGCTCCACGGTGAGCGCCCCGTCCTTCTCCGCGATGGCCTTCTCCGCCATCTTCCGCGCGACGATGTCCAGCATCCGCTCGCTGGAGGCCCAGTCCTCGCGCGCGATGTAGACGTCCGCCAGGGGGCGCGCCGCCTCCAGGCTGTCCGGCACGTGCTTGAGGGCCTCCTCGTAGTAGTGCGTGGCCGTCTCTTTGTCCTGCCGCGTCTCCGCGTGGTACTTCGCCACGTCCAACAGCGCGCGCGCCTTGGCCTGGGGATCCTCGGAGCTCTGGGCCTCCTGGAGCAGCGTCTGCTCGTACCCGCCCCAGTCCTGCTCCTGCTCCTGGATGCCCTTGAGGGCGCGGATGCTGGGCAGGTAGCCCGGGTCGATCGCGAGCGCCTGCTGGTAGCAGGACTTCGCGCTCCCCGAGTCCATCAGCATGTCCTCGTTGATCTTGCCCATGCGGTGGAACAGCTCCACCGCCTCCTGCGTCTGGCCCGCCACCTGCGCCTCGCGCTGGAGCATCTCCAGGGCGAAGGGCCAGTTGCCGCTGCGCTCGTAGAGGTTGCCCAGCGCGTGCATCGCGGGCCGACAGCTGGGATCCGCGTGCAGCGCATAGGAGTAGCTGTCCACCGCGCGATCCACCACCTTGAGCTGCTGGTGATAGACGTCGCCGATCTCCACGTAGAGCTCGGCCTGCTCCTGCGGGCTCGTCGCCAGCGCCAGCTGCCGCTCGTAGGCGACGATCAGATCCTCCCAGCGCTCCTGCGTGCGCCGCAGGCGGATCAGCGTCTTGATGGCCTGCAGGTTCGTCTGATCGATGGACAGCACGGCCTCGATGCAGGCGTCCGCGTTGGCCGGGTTCTGGTACTTGTCCTCCCAGATGCCAGCGCTGCGGAAGAGCACGCGGACCCGCTCGCGGTAGTCCGTGCTCAGCTCCAGCATCCGCTCGTACACGGCGAGCAGCTCCGCCGGCTGGTCCAGCTTGGTGTGGAGCCGCTCCAGCGACTCCAGGGCCTCGCGGTTCGCCGGGTCGAACTCCAGCGCCTGCCGGTAGGCCACCACCGCGGCCTCTTCGTCCCCGATGTCCCGCTCGTAGACGCCGCCCACCTCCACCTGGATGCGCGCGCGCTCCTCGAGCGTGGCGGCCAGATCCCGCGTGCGCAGCAGCGTCGCGGCCACCTCCGTGTGCGCGTTCTGCCGGCGGTAGAGCGCCGTGAGCACGCCCAGCGTCTCCATGTCCGGCTCGAGCTCCAGCGCCCGCAGCAAGGCGGTGGCCGCCTCCTGCGGATCCCCGACGCGCTCGTCGTAGACGCGGGCGATCTCCTTGAGGATGCCCTTGCGCGCCTCGATGGAGTCCGCCGCCTCCAGCTTCTGCTCCAGGGACACCACGTACTCGCGATCGCGGCCCCGCCGCTGGAACATCGCGGCCAGCCCGTCGAGCGCCGTGGCGTTGGTCGGATCGAACTCGAGGATCTTCCGGAACGCGGCCTCGGCCGCGGGCGCGTCGTCCAGCCGCTCGTCGTGCACTCGCGCCAGCGTGGCGTAGAGCCGCTCCGCCAGCGGGCCCCTGGGCAGCGAGTCCGCCACCTCCTCGTAGACGGCGGCCAGCTCCTCGTGCGAGCCCGTCTCGTTCGCCAGGCGCTGCACCTCCTCACGGAGGTTGTCGTCCGCCGCGTCGATCTGCAGCGCGCGGCAGATCGCCAGGAACGCCACGTCCTTCTGCCCGAGCCGCTCCTCCTGCACCCGCGCCAGCTCGCGCAGCCAGGAGAGCTTCTCCTCGTCCGTGACGAGGTGGGGCATGTAGCGGTCCACCACGCCCGCATAGGCGCGCCAGTCGTTGTGACCGCGGTACAGCGCGGACACGCGCTCGAAGGCCGTCCGGTTCGCCGGATCCAGCTCCAGCACCTTCTCCAGCGCCCCCGCGGACAGCTCCGGCTTGGCGCCCGGGCCCTCCCACATGTCCGCCACCGCGAAGTACGCGGCCACCGCCTGCTCGCGCTCCTCGGCGGCCAGGTGCACCTGCACCTTGAGCTCCAGCGCGCGGACGGCGTCGTTGTAGGCGCGCAGCGAGACGAAGAGCGCGTGGACCCGATCCAGGTCCTGCACCGTGTGAGGCTCTACCTCCAGGGCCCGGCGGGCGGCGTCCAGCGCCTCCTCGCGGCGCCCCATCTCGGCGAGCACCTCGGCCAGCCGCAGGCGCAGCGCCTTCACGCCCTCCGAGGACTCCTGCAGCGGGACGAGCCGGCGCAGCACCGCCACCAGCTCCTCGCGCTGCCCCGTCTCCTCGTACAGCTCGCGCAGCGTGTCCAGCACGCCCCGGTGCCGCGGGTCGCGATCGAGCGCAGCCTTGAAGTACGGCACAGCCGCCTCGGGCTGCTTCAGCAGGCGGTACACCGTGCGGCCCAGCCGCTCGTTGAGCCGCACCACCTCGCGCGGATCCAGCGTCTGCGCCAGCCTGTCCGCCAGCAGCGTGCGCAGCTCCTCCGGCCTGTCCGCGCGCTCCAGCAGCCCCTCCAGCGCGGCGAACGCCTGGTCGTTGCGCGGGTTCTTCACCAGCAGCTCGCGGTACAGCTCGATGGAGCGGCCCAGATCCTCCAGCCCCTCGTCCGACACCTGCGCCATCTTGCCGAGGACGCGCTCCTTCTCGGCCCCCGTCACGCGCTCCAGCTCGTGCTGGAGGATGGCGTACAGCTTGTCGGACGCCCCCGCCGCCTCGTACAGCCCCTCCAGCAGCCGCGCGGACGCGAGGTGCCCCGGATCAATCGAGAGGATCTGCTCGTAGGCCGAGGCCGCCCGATCCAGGCTGTCCAGCCGCTCCTGGCAGAGCTGCCCCAGGCGGAAGAGGAAGCCCACCTTGTCCGCGGGCACCGTGGCGCCCGCCGCCAGCGCCTCCAGCACGCCACCCAGCTCCGGCCACGCCTCCAGCTCCACGTAGAGCCGATCCAGCGCCAGCAGGGCCTTCTCCTGCACCGAGGCGTGCAGGCTGCGCGCGCGCTCGTAGTAGGTGATGGCCCGCTCGGGCTCCCGCAGCCGCATCTCCAGGCTCTGCCCCAGCTTGAGGCAGATCTCCGCCGCGTCCGCCGCCTCGGCTACGCGCGGCAGCGCCTCCTCATAGGCCGACACCAGCTCGTCATAGGTGTTGGAGGCGTCGGTCGCGCTCTCCAGCCGGCGGCGCACCTCCGCGTCGTTGGGATCCTCATTGAAGGCCCGGAAGAGCGCCAGGAAGGCCAGCTCCGCCTCGCCCTGCGTCTCGCGCAGGGTGGCCAGCTCCCCGAGGAGCGCCTTCTTCTCGAAGGCGTCCGTGGAGACGCCCACGCGGATCTCGATGAACTGCGCCAGCCTGGCGATGTCACCGCTGGCGCGGAAGGCGCGCAGCAGCGTCTCCACCGCGAGCAGGTTCTGTGGCTCGCGGGTGACCCACGCCTCCATGCGCGCCACCGCGCCCTCATGGTTGGGCTGCAGCGCCAGCACCTCGCCGTAGAGCGCCAGCGCGCCCGTCTTGTCGAGCAGCTTCGCCTCTCGCACGGTGGCCAGCCGGAACTTCAGCTCCAGCGCCTCCTCCGGCGGCATGAGCGCGATGCGCTTCGCCAGCACGTCCGCCAGCTCCGGCCAGCGCTCCTGCTTCTGGCAGAGGCTCTCCATCCGCGCCAGCGCCCCGGCGTCATCCGGCTTGAGCTCCAGCAGCCGCCTGAAGGTGGCCAGCGCCCCGAGGTTGTCCTTGAGCTGATCCTCCTGCAGCACGCCGATCTGGAAGAGCACCCCGGCGCGACGGGCCGGCTCCTCCGCCATCGCGAGCTGGCGGCGCAGCACCTCCAGCAGCTCCGCGGGCTTGCCCTCGGACGTGAGCAGCCGCCCCACGCTCTCCAGGGCCTCCTCGTCCGTGGCGCGGACCTCCAGCACCTTGCGCCACGCCGCGAGCGACTCATTGTCCTCGCCCATGCGCGCCTGCAGCCGCGCCAGCGCCCGGTACAGCTCCGCCCGCGAGGCGTCGCTGGCCTTCGGGGCGATCCCGCCGATCACCTCCACCAGCTCCTCGTGCGTCCCCGCCGGCTCCGCCAGCGAGAGGCACAGCTCCAGGGAGCGCAGCTCGTCCGGCAGCTCCTGCAGCGCGCGCACCGCGTACACGAACGCCAGCTCCGCGTTCTCCATGGGGCCGGCGTAGGTCTCCGCGATGCGCCGCAGCAGCGCCACGCGCTCCTGGAGCACCGGCTCCACGGAGGCCCGCGCCTCCAGCATCTGCACCTGCTTGAGGTGGTCCCCCACCCCGGCGAACACCGGCTCCAGCGCGCTGGCCGCCGCGCCGCGCAGCGGGCTGTCCGAGCGCGCCATCTCCTCCAGCGCGCCCACCGCCCCCGCATGCCCGGCCCGGCGCTCCAGCACCGACTGGTACAGATCCAGCGCGCCGCGCGGATCGTCCAGGCGGGTGATCTTCAGCCGCCCCAGGCGCACGCGCAGATCGGAGGCCTCCTCCACCGCGTTGCGCGCGTCCGCGAGCTGGATCTCCCGCTCGATGTGCTGCGCCAGCTCCGGCCAGCGCTCCATCTCCGCGAGCACCTTGCCCAGCAGCTTGAGCGCGTTGCCGTTCTCCGGCCGCCGCTCCAGGATCTCCCGGTAGGCCTGCGCGGCGAGCGCCTTGTCCGACAGCGTCTCCTCCGCCAGGTGGCCCAGCTCGAACAGGAGGTTGATCTGCGAGCTGGCGTTGGTCTCGGCCGCCACCTGCCGGCGCATCACGAGCGCCAGATCGCGGTGCGCGCCCGTGCGCCGGTGGATCCGGGCGATGGACTCCAGCACGTCCCGGTTGTACGGGTCGCGCCGGCTGACCTCCTCCAGCGCGCGGACCGCCAGATCGTAGCGCTTCAGGCGCCCGTCATAGAGGGCCGCCAGCCGCCGCCACAGCTCGCCCGCCAGGGGCTCCTGGGTCTCACGCTCGAGCTGATCCTCGTAGGCGGCCGCCACCTCCTCGAAGGAGCCCGAGTCGGCCGCGAGCCGCTCCAGCTCGTCCAGCACGCTGGCCTCATGCGGGAACTCGTTGAAGGCCCGCAGGCGCGCGGCGAAGGCCAGCGACGTCTCCCCGAGCGCCTCGCGGAGGATCCCGATCTCCTGGATCCGCTCCAGCCGCTGCGCCGGCGCGGCGGAGGACAGGAGCACCTCCAGCACCTCCACCAGCTTCCGGGTGTCGTTGACGCCGCGGTAGACAGGCTCCAGCAGGCGGGCCGCCTCCAGCCGCTGCCCCTCCTGCGCGAACAGGCGCTCCAGGCCGGCGATGGCCTGCGGATCCCCTGGCACCAGCTCCAGCAGGCTGCGGTACGCGTTGAGCCCCTCGGCCGCGCTCCCCTCCTTCTCCAGGAGCTGGGCCCGGCGCAGCACGAAGCCGCGACGAGACTCGGTGTCCGTCGCCAGCGCCGCGAGCTGGGCCAGCACCTCCGCCTGCTCCTGGGCGCGGTGCCCCTTCGCGAACAGCTTGTCCAGCGCGAGCAGCCCCTCGGGCACCTTCCGGATCGCGAGCGCGGAGCGGTAGGCCTCGATGGCCTGGGCGTCGTCGCCAGCGCTGGCGTAGGCGTCACCCGCCTTCAGCAGCAGGCCGAGCCGCGCCTCCGGATCGGTGGCGAGCCGGGCCTGCGTCGCGTACACCTCGGAGAGGTTCTTGGCGTTCTGCCCCTTCTCGTACAGGCGCGACAGGGCCTCCAGCGCCTGGCGATCCTGCGGCGCCTCCTCCAGCAAGCTCTTCCACAGGCGCGTCGCCTCCTCGGGCTGGTTGAGCTGCTCACGCAGCTCCGCCGCCCGCCGCAGCAACGCGAGCATGGACGGATCCCCCGAGGACAGCTCCGTCGCGGCCGTCTCGTAGATCTCCGCCAGCACCTCGTACGAGCCCGTGTCGCGCGCCAGCCGCTCCAGGTCCGGCCGCAGCCCCTCGCGGTCGAGCCCCGCCGCGAAGGCCTTCACCGCCGCCATGAAGGCCAGCGACGGCTGCTGCATCTCCTGCTCGTAGATGCGGCGGACCTCCCCCGCCAGCAGCACCTTCTCCACCGTGAGCGCGGCCTCCATGCGCAGCTCGCGCAGGGCCACACGGCGGGCATGGTCTCCCACCTGCTTGAGCACCGGATCCAGGACGTCCAGGGCCGCCCCGCTCGTCGGCAGGGCCGCCTTCACCCACTCCTCCAGCGCGGCGCGCGCGCCCGTGTGGCTCGGATCCTCGGAGAGGATCCGCTCGTAGAGCTTGAGCGCGGCGTTGGGATCGTTCAGCTCGGTGCGCAGCAGCTCCGCCAGGCGGAAGGAGACCTCGCGCCCCTGCGGGCTCTGCCCCTCCTGGTTGCGCCTCAGCGCCAGCGCCCAGGCCAGCTCCCGGGGGAGCCCCAGCTCCGTGTAGAGCCTGTCCAGCGCCACGGCGGCCTCGCGCTGCAGCGGGTCTCGCTCCGCGATCGCTCGCCACGCCCCGGCCGCGCGCTCCAGGTCCGACAGCTTGCTCTCATGCAGCAGCGCCGCCTCGCGCAGGTAGGCCACCTGCTCGGCGGGCTCGGGGGAGACGGAGGCCAGCTTCTCGAGCACCTCGGTGACTTCGCCCCAGTGCTCGCCGGCCCGGTGGAGCCGCTGCAGCGCCTTGAGGCAGTCGAGGTTGGAGGGCTCCAGCGCCAGCAGCGCCTGCAGCGCCTGGATCGCGGCGGCCTTGTCGTCGAGCTTCTTCTCCTGCACCTCGGCCAGGTCTCGCAGCAGCGCGGCGCGCGCGGGGCCGACGTTCCCCTCCTCCGTCAGCTCCTGGAGGATCTCCGCGTAGGCGTCGAGCGCGTCCGCGTCCTCGGCCGCCTGGCGCGCGGTGGCCCGCAGCGCCGCGTCCCCTGGCGTCAGGCGCAGGGCCCGCGCGAGCGAGGCGAAGGCCAGCTCCGGCTGGCGCAGGTGCGTCAGGTGGACGTGAGCGGCCTGCCGCAGCGCCTGCGCGCGAGCCGCCTCATCACGCCCCACCTCGGCGAGCACATCCAGCGCCGCCACGAGCTTGCGGTGATCCTTGGTGAGCTCATACGCCGGCAACAGGGCCCGGGCCGCCTCCTCGCGCGCGGGGCCAGAGGCGAGCATCCCCTCGAGCGCGGCGAGGGCATCCGGATCCGACGGGCGCTGGCGAAGGATGTCCGCGTAGCTGCGCACCGCCTCCGCCTGATCGCCGCCCGGGGCGCCCTGGAGGAGCTGCGCGCGCTTGAGCTTGAGGCGCGCCACCTTCTCGGTGTCCCCCGCCGTCTCCGCGAGCGCCACCATCCGGGCGAGCGTCTCGTTCAGCTCACTGGTGCGGCCCGCCTTCTCGTACAGCTCGGCCAGCCGGGGCAGGTACTTGCCCTCCTCCGCGCCGTGCGAGAGCGCCGACTGCAGCGCCTCGGCGGCCTCCGCGGGACGGCCCGTCTGGGCGTTGAGCTCCACGAGCTGGAGCAGCAGCCGCAGGCGCTCCTGGCCCTTGGCCGTCTGGATGCGCTTGCGCAGCAGCCCCTCGGCGTCCGCCACGCGCCCCGCCCGCCAGAGCAGCCGCAGCAGCCGCTGGAGCAGCTCGGGCGACTCGGGGGCGCGGCCGAGCGCCGCCTGCAGCGCGTCGATGGCATCCGCCACCGCGCTCACCTCCTCGGCCAGGGTCGCGGCGTCCGAGAAGAGCTGCACGGCGACCGCCAGCTCCTCGGTCTCCGTCGCCAGCCTCCGGAGCACTCGCACCAGCTCCGCCTGCGCGGAGAGATCACGCGCCAGGCGCATCGCCTCGGCGCGGCTCAGCTCATCCTTCGCGTCCTCACGCAGCGCGCGGACCCGGCAGTCGAAGGCGGCCCGGCTGTCGGCGAGCTGCTTCTCGTGGATGGTGGCCAGCAACGAGACGAGGCGCTGGCGCGCCGCCGGCTCCGTCGTGGCGTCCAGGTGCTGCTGGAGCGCGGCGACCTGCCGCTGGTGATCCCCCGTGCGGCCGTAGTGATTGGCGAGCGCCTCGGCGATCTCCCCGGTCCGGACTCCCGCCGCGGCCAGCCGCTCCAGCCCTCCCACCACCAGGCCCGTGGAGACGTTCTCCGCCAGGAGCCCCAGGAAGATCTGCGCCGCGTCCTGCGGCCGGTTCAGCCGCTCCGCGTAGAGCTTGGCCTGCCGCGCCGTCCAGTCGCTGCGCTCCACCTGCGTCTCGGCGAGCGTCGCCAGCCGAGCGGCCAGCGCCGCGGCCTCCTCGAACTTGGACAGTGACACGCACAGGGCCTGGAGGCGCTGCAGCGGCCCGGCCTCGTCCGGCGCCAGGGCGACGAGCTGCCGGATCAGCGGCTCGAGCTCCTCCAGAGGCGCGCTCGCGGCCTCCTTCCGGCTGAGCTCGCCCTCCAGCCGCACCCGCGGATCGTCCGCGTGCGCCGCGGCGGCCTTCAGGGACTTCACGGCCTCCTCGGCCACCGAGTCCCCCGGCGCCCGCGCCAGCACCTCGCGCCAGGCCGCCTCGGCCCCCACCGGATCCGCCAGCGGCCCCTGGAGCAGCCGCGCGAGCTGCCGCCAGATGGCCAGCGCCACCTGCTCGGGCGCCACCAGCACGGCGCGCTTGAGCGCCATGGCCAGCTCGGCCTGCGCCTGCGCGTTCTCCGCGTGCTCCACCACCGTCCCCAGCAGCAACGGCCGCCCGGGCTCCAGCACCAGCGCCCGCGCCAGGACATCGAAGGCCTGACGCGCATCCCCGCGCTCCTCGAACGTCAGCGCCAGCCCCTCACAGAAGGCGATGCGCTCGCTCCTCGGCCGCGGGGCGAGCATGGCCAGATCCAGCAACGGCGCCACCGCCTCGAACTGCTCGGCCTCCGCGAACAGCCGGGCGAGGTGGAAGGCCGCCAGCGCATTGGCGGGATCGCTCTTGAGCGCGGCCTCCAGGTGGGTCCGCGCCGCGGCCGCGTCCTGCAGCGGGTTCAGGCACAGCTCCGCCAGCCGCATCCGCAGGGAGGACTGCACGAAGCGGTCCTTCACCGAGGCCACATGCCGCTCGAGCACCGCGACGGCGTCCGCCGCCCGCCCGTGCTCCATCAGCATCTCCGCGGCGAGGTTGACCGCGTCCGCGCGAGTGGGGTCCGCCGCGGCGGCCTTCTCGATGGCCGCCAGCGCGCCCGCCGGATCATTGAGCCGGGTGAGGCGCCCGGTGCCCACGCGCAGCCAGAGATCCACCTGGGCCGTGCGATCCTTCGCCTCGGCGGCCATCGCCTCGAACTGGGCGATCGCCGGGGCGAAGTCCCCGCTGCGCTCCGCCAGCAGCTCGATGAGGTTCAAGGCCTCGGGCATGCCCGGCCACAGCAGGAAGCACCGATCCAGCGCCTCCTTCACCTTGCTCGCCGCCGTCGCGTCGTACCAGGCGAAGAGCTTCGCCACCAGGAGCGACAGCCGGGCCGCGCTCTTCCGGTCCCGCTCCTCCAGCGACATGCTGCGCAGCATCCGCACGCGATCGCGCCACGTCTGCTCGAAGCGCTGCAGCGCCTTCTGGGCCTTCTCCACGCGCGCGCTCTGCGCGTCCAGCGTGCGCGCCACCTCCAGCACCTTCTGGGCCAGCTCGTGCTCGGTGGGATCCTCCACCAGCCGCTCGGCGACGGCGGCGTACTCGTCGGCCATCCCCTCGGGCCCCAGCGCCTCGCGCTCACGCTCCAGCGCCTCGAAGACAGGCTGGAAGCGATCCTCGGACAGCAGGAGCTGACGCAGCCGCCGGAGGGTGGCCCGATCCGCCTCGGCGCGCGCCGCCTGCTGCAGGCAGAACACCGCGCGATCCCGCCGGAAGAGCTTGGTCTCGTAGAGGTCCGCCGCCTTCAGGAAGAAGGCCGCGCTCTCCTTGCCGGAGGTGGAGCTGCCCAGCCGCTCGAGGATGTCAGCGAGCGCGGACGCGTCCTGCTTGACCTCGTAGAGCGTCTTCAGCAGGCGCAGCACGGGCAGCGGCTCCGGCGCCAGGAGCAGCGCGCGGCGCAGCAGCTCCTCCGCGCGCCCCGGGTTGCGCAGGCGCTCGAGGGCGAGGTCCGCGGCCCGGCTGAGCAGGCGCGCCGCCTCGGGCGCCGGAACCTCGCGCCCGCGGCCCTCGTAGAGCCGGATGAGATCCTCGACACGGCCTGCCTTCTCCAACGTGGCCTCGGCCTCGAGGAAGGACCGTTCGTCTGTCACACGCACGGCGGAGCGCAGGGAAGCGGAGAGCTGTTCCATGAAGAGCGGGCCTCGCGGGAAAGGGAGCGCAACCGCACGGAGGCGCTAGAGGGGTGCAACTCTAGCGATCGTGAGCGTCCCCGGGCAATCGCGCAAAGCTCGCCAACTGGCGAGAATTATTGACTTTCCTGCTCCTCGGCCGAGGAAGCAGGAGAAGGGGACTCGGAAGCGGCGTCCGGCTCCTTGGACGCCGCGGGAGGAGGAGTGGGAGGAGTCTCGGGCAGGGCCTTGGCTCGCTCCAACCCCGCGGCATCATTGAGCCGGGTGTAGAGGTCGATGGCCTTGTCCCGCTGCTGCAGCTCCTCGGCGAGCTGCGCGGCGCGCGCCAGGTTGCCCAGCTGCTCATGGAGCGGGAGAGCCTTCTCCTTGCGGCCTGCCTGCTCCCAGGCCTCCGCGGCGGCGGCGGGCTCTCCCAGCAGCTCCAGCCAGCGGGCGCGGCCGGCGGGCTTCTTCTCTTCGTCGGCGCGGGCCAGCTCGCGCTGCGCGAGGGCCTTGGCCTCCTCGTCGAGCTTGAGCCGCTGCATGAAGTGGAACGCCTTCGGCGGAGGAAGCGGGCTGAGCACCTCCACGGCCTCCCGCTGCTGGCCGGCGGCCACCAGCAAGGTCGCCGCGCCCAGGCGATCCCCACGCTCCACCAGCGACTTCACCTCGAGCCCCCGGACGCGGTTGGCGCTCGCCATGTCCCGCGCGCGCTCGTACGACTTGCGCGCCTGGGTCAGCTTGTTGGCACGCTCGTAGGCGAGCGCCGCCTGATCATACTGGCGAGCCCGCTCATACAGCCGCGCCACGTTCTCGAAGTCGGCCTTGGAGACGTAGTGCTCCATCAGCAGCTCGTAGGCACCCGCCTTCTCCAGCGTGGGTGCGACCTGATCCTGGGGCAGCCCCGCGAGGAGCCGGCGCGACGCGTCCAGATCCTTGCCCTCGACCGCGCACCGAAGCGCGCTCTTGATGTCCCCACCCGCCTCGAAGAGCCGGGTGGCCTCGACGAAGGAGTTGTTGCGCTCGTGCAGCCGACCCGCATCCCGGGTCCGCCCCATCGCCTCGAGCTGCTTCGCCTGCTCGGGCCAGTCACCGGTCAGCTCCGGCATCGGCTGGCGCTCCGGCCGCTCGCCTCGCCCCGGACGCTCGCGGCGCTCACCCCGCTCACCCCGCTCACCCCGCTCACCCCGCTCACCCCGCTCCCCCCGCTCACCCCGC
>JAFGNZ010000058.1 GCA_016926755.1 Myxococcaceae bacterium
ACCTCACGGGTTGAGATGTGGGGTATCCTGAGCCGTCGCTGACGGGTCCGCCCGCCCCGGCGTCCCGCTCTCCCAAGGCTTGCTGCCCCCAGCGGCTCGAGAGCCTCACGGTGGCGCCCTCGCCAAAGCTGCCGAGTTGTCGGACAGGTTTCGCCAGCACGCTCGGACAGGTGGGCCCTGCTTCCTTGCTGCCAGTGTGCTCCAGGAAGTTCGGGGCTCTGCGTTGGCCGGTCAGCTCGGTGTCGGCAGCGGGGGTGTCAACAACAGCCCCCCACACTACTCGACGCGCTATCCGCCAGAAAAGAAGAGGAAATCCGCCGTCTCACTGAAGAGGGGATGGCCCCCTGGCAGTGAGGGCTCGAGGCCTCCCCCTCACTGGATGACAAAGTTCTTGGAGATGTACTCGGACTTCTCCCACACCCGGATGAAGCTCTCCGCGGACTTGTCCCGGAACTCGCTCAGCGTGGTGGAGGCGAGCCCGATCGCCGCCAGATCCTCGTGGAGGTACTTGATGAGGCCATGATGCCCGTAGCCTCGGGTGTAGTAATACGCCCGGCCGCGGGCATCCTCGGTGGAGTACGCGCTCAGGTCCGCGTTGTAGGCGCTGCCCTGCGCGCTCTGGTACGTCGTGTTGCCCTCGCACCAGTCCGCGGAGGAGACCGTGTAGCCCCTGCGCGGCGCCACTCCGGCGGCCAGGCCCATCAGGTCTCCGGCCCAGGCCACCTTCACCCCCTTGCTCCGCACGTAGGCGATGTATTGAGCCAGTGAGCGCGCCGACAGGGGGCAGTTGTTCGCCACGCCGTTGTAGGTCGCAGAGGTGAACGTCACGCTCTTGTCGGGGCCCATGAAGTGCCCCACGATCCCCTCGGTCGTCCTGATCCGCTCCAGGGTGGTGTCGCCGAGCGCCATCTCCACGGCATCCGCTGGCAGGCGCAGCTTCCTCGAGTAGGTGTGGGACGACATGAGGGGATAGGACTGGTTGGCCATGGCGATGTCGTAGATGGCGGTGATGGCGTTCTCCGACAGGTGGCTGATCTCCAGCAGCATCCCCTTGCGCATCATCGCCCGGACCACCATCGCTCCGTCCGCGGTCAGCCCCAGGCTGTTCTTCACCACGGTGACGGCCGTCCCATCCAGGAGCGTCTCCGAGGCGGTGTAGGTGCCCCCCACCTTGAACCCGTTCCAGGAGTCCGGATCGATGGCCCGGTCCATGGTCCACTCGCAGACGTCGTAGTAGTTCC
The DNA here is from genome assembly GCA_016926755.1 of Myxococcaceae bacterium. Classification (GTDB taxonomy): domain Bacteria; phylum Myxococcota; class Myxococcia; order Myxococcales; family Myxococcaceae; genus Hyalangium. The sequence continues at coordinate 1,242 of JAFGNZ010000058.1, forward strand.
GGGCGTAGCCGGGCCAGCCCAAGCAGAGCCAGTTCTGCTTGATCTCATAGTCATGGCCCGGGTCCGAGGGCACGTTCGGATCCGGGCTCGTGCATTGCTTGTTCTTGAAGAGGCAGTTGGCCATGGACTGCTGAGCCCAGAGGGGCTTCGCGTACAGGGCGGCGCCTGCCAGCCGCGTGTTGAGCGAGTGCGTCAGGTAGATGTGCCGGGCGCCCAGGGAGTGATAGGCGCTGAGCCGGGCCTGGAGATCGATGGGATAGCGCTCGTTGCCCCAGGCATAGTCCGCCTCGATCCCGATGACGATGGCCATCTTCCCGGAGTGGATGATGGCGCGCGCCTCGGCCGGCGTATAGGCGATGCCCAGGAAGTCGGAGTGGTTCTGGACGAACGCCTTCATGGCGTCGATCTGCCGCACGATGCTGTTGTACGAGTCGCCGTGATCGCACGGGTAGCCGTTGCCGCGGATGGGGTGACCCTTCCACGTCTCATTGGCGGTGAAGGCGCAGAGGGCGTAGTTCTCCACCGCCATGAAGAGCATCAGCTTGAGGCCTCCGGCGAGGGCCTTCTTCAGGTCTCCGTGCCAGTACTGGGGGTGGGCCTTGGTGTCCCAGATGGGCCACTCCTTGTAGGAGTTGGAGAGGCTGCCGGTGTTCCCATCGGTCCGCTTCTCGTAGCAGTCGAAGAGCCCGCCGGAGTGGCAGCAGGTGTCCCGGCCCACGGCGTTCGGGACGACGATGTAGACAGGGTCGAAGCACACGCCCAGGGCGCCTCCGTGCGTGTCTCCATCTCCCTCGCACTTCCCCATGGCGAAGGACTCGGTGCCCTCGACGCTCCCCCAGTGCCACTTTCCGCTGAAGGCGTGCTCCGCCATGACGTGCTCATGGAGCGCGGCGGCCCCTGTCACGACGGGCCCTGTCAGCGGGACATCGCTCAGCGTGATGGAGCGAGTGAGTTGCCGTGTCTCGGTGCCTTCTGGCGGTCTCTCCTGCTGGCATGAGAGCACTCCCAGGAGAGACAACAAGAACGTACATCGCCAGAGCACCGTGCACATGGGGACCTCCGTCTATCTGTGGGCTGCGTGTGGGGCGGGAGGAGAGCAGGACGCGCCCCTTCTCGACGCACGGCATTGGCTCCGCAGCCTCAGTTACCCGCGCAACTCCGAGAGTGGACCTTCGGCGATGCGCGTCGTTGCCTCTGCGCCGAAGGTATTGAAGCTCGAGTCGCCGAACGCGTGTCCGAGTGTGTTGAACAGGTTCGAGACCTGGCGGTTCCGGGCCTTGCCCTCGGCCGGATACACCACCGTTCGGCCATCGGTCTTCATCCCGAGCGCGTTGCCGCCCAGCACGAGCTTCGGCCACTCGATCGCCCTGGAGTGGTGCTGCTCGCCGTTGTCGGACATGAAGACGATGATCGTGTGATCCAGCATCGACCCGGCCGCGCCGATCTCAGGGGTCGCCTCGAGCGACCGCGCCAGCTTCGCCACCAGCTCCACGTGCTTCCGCGTCACCGCGGCAATCGCCGTCCAGTTGCTGGGGGTTCCAATGCCGTGCTGGAGGTCGTGTCGGCCCACGCCCGGGATGATCGAGTCGTACCGCACGTCGAAGCCGGAGGTCCCGGAGGCCAGCACCACCAGGTTGGTCAGCCCGCCCAGCAGCGCGGTGGTGGCGATCTGGAACTGCGCCTCCAGCCACCTGAGCGAGTCTGGCGGTTCGCCCGCTCCCCGCAGCAGCGGGTTCTCCGACGGAAGGGGTGGCAGGAGCGGCTGGACCTGCGCCGCCATGGCGTGGAGCTGGGCCTCTCGGGAGCGCAACGCCTCCAGGGACGCCAGATAGCGCTCGAGCTTCGCGCGCTCGTTGGAGTTGCCCTTGAACGTGCTCAGGGCCGCCCTCACGTCATCTCTCGCGAAGTCGAACAGCATGCTGCGCTCCTGGCCCGCAGAAGCGCCCGCCGTCATCGAACCGAAGAGGGTGGTGTAGGCCAGCGCCGGGTTCACGAGGATCCCCGCCGGCCTCCGGGGACCGTATGCGCACGACTGGTATGCCACCGGCGTGGGCGATGAGCTGGTCCCCAGGCGAACCGCATCGAACGGTGCGCTGCCCTTGAGCCTCGGCGCCAGCACCGCGTCGATCGTCGCCGCCGAGCCATCGACCGCGCAGCTCAGCGCCCCCGTGCCGGTCGAGTGCCCTCCGCCCGCGATGGTGGAGGACAACCCCAGCACCACCGCGGCGCGGTTCTCCAGGCTCACCGCCCCGTTCCCCCCGGCCAGTGGCCCCAGCGTGAGCGCCGAGGAGAGATCGTCTCCCGTCCGGACCAGCGGCGTCTCGGGGTAGACGTCAGAGAAGTTGTGCCGGGTGCCGATGCCCGCGGAGCCCAGCGCGGCGCGCGTTCCGGAGGAGAGGAAGGCCTCGGGGTAGATGCCGTTGCACTCCATCACCAGCACCAGGCGGCTCGGGCTCGTGCTCTGGGCGAGCGCCTCACGGTAGAGCGGCCCGAGCAGGACGGAGGCGGCGGCGGTCTTGAGCAGCGCACGTCGGCTCAGCATGGTCACTCTCCTTGCGCCGGCTCGCGGCGCGTCGTCCAGGTGTCACTGGTCATCAGGGTCTTGAGCAGCGCGCGGAACGAGCCGTTGCTGGAGTCGTAGGCCTGCTCCATCCGCGCCAGCGTGCACGCGTCGGATCTGTTCTCGTCGCGCCCCATGAAATAGCGGAACACGTGACGGACGAAGCACCGCTTCACGTAGGGGGAGTCCGCCAGCTTCTCGCTCAGCTCCACCGCATCGCGCACGGGTCCGTTCAGGGCAGGGTCCGGCATGCCGCTCAGCGCGCTGCGCCCATCGGGAGGCATGGTCCCGCCATCGGGAGCATGATCCCCCACGCGCAGGTAGCCCGCGTGGTTGTAGATCTCGAACGGGTAGCCCAGCGGGTTCATCAGGCTGTGGCAGAGCTGGCACGCCGGCTTCCCGGTGGCCTCCTCGAGCCGCGCGCGGGCGTTCTTGTCCGGCGAGTGGGGACCGACCAGGGCCACCACCCGGACCTCGCTCAAGGGGGGCACGTACCCGCACAGCAGGTTCTCGCGGACCCACTTGCCCCGGTGCACCGCGGAGGGATCGTCCTCGAAGTTCCCACCATGGGACGCCAGCCAGGCGGGGTGGGTGAGCACCCCTGCCCTCTCCTGCGCTGGGAGCGTCCGCCAACGCTCGGCGTTGGTGGCGGCGATCTCCGCCTCGGTGCCGTAGGGCTGACCGGTGTAGCGGGTGGCGTTGCCGTCGAAGCCGGAGTCCTGTGTCGCGGCGAGGAAGAACTGGCGCGTCGTGAGCAGCCTCCGCAGGACGTCCACGTCCTCGATCACCGCGCGCGCGACGAAGTCGTCCATCTGCTGCACCAGGGTCGACTCCTCGCCGTAGTACCCCGACATCAGGTTCCCCCACGCTGACGCCTGCGCGCGGTAGATGCTGGTGCCCCCATCGTCGAAGGCGCTGGTCGCCTCCGGGCGCTCCTTGAAGATCTCCTTCACCCGCATGTAGCCGAGCCACTCACGGAAGAAGTTGGCGGCCCCGTCCGACAGCCAGTACTCGCCGCGCCGCGAACGGTCACCTTCGCCGAAGTCCTGGAGGAGATCGAAGCGCGTGGCATCGACGCCGCCGATGTTCTGCTCGATGAGCGCGCCTACCACCTCCGGGGAGCGGATGCCGCCGTCTCGCGCCGCCGCCGCGATGTCCGCGTAGTGCCCCTCCTGCGTCGCCGAGTAGTCGGGGTGACGCCACAGCGGCACCGCGCCGGGCCCTCGCTCCCCGAGCGCGTACGTGAGCTGCTGCGCAAGCTCCCAGTCTCCCAGCTGGACCCGGCCGTCGCCGGTGGGCGTGCCCAGCTCTTCGCGGAAGAGCGCCCCACTGGTCAGCGAGGCCGCGGTGACGATCCGCGACAGCGAGTGGGTGCGTGGATCCGGCCCGCCGTCGGGCACCTCTTGCGAGAGCACCGCCTGGGCGAACGCGCTGAGCCGAGCCACCTCGTCCGCGCGCGGCGCGCGGTAGAGCACCCCCCGCTCGAGGAGCGTGGAGACGTAGTTGTTGATGCAGTCCTGCGTCGGCTGAGCGCTATTCCACATGCAGCGCAGCGAGGTGTCGGTCCGCAGCAGCTCCAGCCGGTTGCCGCCGGTGTACGGCCCGGCCCAGGTCTCGCCGTACTCGCCGACGATGGGGAGCAGGATCTCCACCATCGAGTCGTCCACCGTGTCATCGGCGGCGTAGCTGCCATAGGGAGACTGCACGCTCGGATCGAGCGGGTTGTCGTAGAAGCTGAAGCCGGTCCAGCTTCGGGTGACCGAGCCGCCCACGTTGCGCGTCCACTGCCAGCGGTTGATCCGCCGGAGCCGGGTGGGCGCGTCGGAGACCTGGCCTTCACAGGCGAACAGCTCATCCTGTGGGAGCTGGTTGGGCGATCGGACGCTGTCGTGGATGCCTGCGTCCGGCTGGCTGCACGAGGGCATCCCGGCGCTGATCCACTGGGAGAGCGTCTCGACATCGGCCTGGGCCGCGGCCACGAACGGCTCGGGCGGCATCGGCGCCGTCGCGTCCCTCATGCGCGCAACGCACCGCTCGGCGGTGGTCTGCTCCGGAGCGCGCAGCGAAGGCGCCCGAAGCGCCTCCAGCGAGGTGAGCGCCATCGGCGCTCCCTGCGACGGCGAGTTGCCATGGCAGCTCGTGCAGCGCGTCTGCAGCACGGTGAGGACCTCGCAAGCCTGATCGGACACGCCGGGCTCCGGCTCCGGCTCCGGCTGCGCGCCCACTACCTCCCCGGAGCAGTTCGCGCCGGCCGCGACGAGCGCGCCCGAGAGCAGAAGAGCAAAGAGCGCGCGGTGCGCACGGACCGATTGACCCATGACCTACCTCCGGGCGCGAGCGTAACGGAAAGCATGAGTTCCGGCTTAAGAAAGCTTCCAAGTGAGCCGGAGAGGCCGCGCTGTGGCAGCGCGGCTCCCCTCCTCTGCTTTCACTCCAGGTTCATGGAGGAGGGCTGCGAGAACCCCTTGCTCATCGGGGCTTGCGGGCCATCATTGAGCACGCACTCACCGGTCAGATCTTCCACCACTGCACAGCCGGATTTGGGGTTGCCCCAGCGGCTCGTGATGTTGAGCCAGTCCAGCGATCCCGTGTAGGTGCCGCTGGTCTGCCACTCGAACGGCACGACCGTGCTCCCCGTGTCCCAGAGCATTCCAGCCCCCGTGTCGTCCACCAGCTCATCGCCATTGTCGAGGCTCTGATAGACGTGCCGCCCCTCGTCGGCATAGAGGCCATGCGAGCCGTCCGCCGCGTAGAGGGTCGGGCGCCCCTGAGCCAGGGCCAGGACCTTGTCCCCGTAGACAAAAGTCTGACCGTGGGAGTGCTGAGCGAGATGGATCTGCGAGGGCCGCCCGTCGACGAAGCGGACCGTCATGTGCTCCCAATCCCCCACGTGATTGCCAAACCGGACACGGTCCCCAACGCAGTTCCCATCCACCTCGTAGCCCACGCACACCAGCTTGCCGTTGTTATACGGGTAGAACATCCAGTAGATGATGTCGGTGATCCCCGTCGGCTGGCCGTTCTGGGTGCGCTGGACGATCTCGGCATAGACGGGCACCCGCGTCTGAGCAGGCCGCTGGCCGTCCAGGAATGCGGGGTTCGTGCAGTTGTCACAGCCGAGCCCTTCATTGGTGACCAGGAACCCGCCGCTCTGATGCACGTTGTTGAGGAAGAACTGGGTCGAGGAGGGGAAGAAGTCCTCATCCGGATCCAGCCAGACGCGCGGAGCCAGGGCGGCCGCGGTGAGCGCGTTCACGGGCAGACCCTTCAGCTCGAGGTTGGCCGTGGCGCTCTTGTTGAGCACCCAGTAGCGGCTCGAGCCGCCATCACCGTCGTAGTGGGGCAGGGACACGAACGTGGACACCGCGAGCCCTCGGTGATCCTTCGGGTTGGCCTGATAGAGGGACACGTTGTCGTCCGCGTGCGAGCCACTGTCGTCCCAGACCCAGGCCGAGCTGGCTGACAGGACGTAGGAGCTCTTGATGCAGCGGATGAGATCCGTGGAGGGCTTGCTGTAGTTGGGGGTCGCCACGTGCCCGAGGCAGGTGTAGCCCGCGGGCGCCACGGGGGCCCAGAAGGCCCCATCGTGCTCTCCGCCCGAGCCCTTGTCATTCCAGATCCAGGTGTAGTCGATCGGCATGGCCAGCAGATCGCCCTCGCCCTTGACGACGAACGTGCTGCGCGGGGGACCCCCGTGGTTCTGCATGGCCACGTCTCCCAGCGAATAGTAGCCAGGGTACTGGCTGAGATTGGGACGCCACACCGAGACGTCGTCGTCGGCGCCGGTGCTGGCATCGTCGTAGATCCACACGAAGCTGCCGACCTGCTGAACGTAGAGCATCTGTGGGTAGCTCAGCGTGGCCTTGTCAGACGACACCGTGAAGTCCGCGGTCTGGCCGGCCGAGAAGGTGGCCGCCACCAGCCTGTACGTGCCGGTCGAGAGCGTGACGCTCAAGCGCGAGTCGTATGCGGTGCCGCCATCGTCATCCTCGCCGAGCAGATTGCCACTCGAGTCCAGGAGGTAGAGGTAGGTGTCGGCAGCCGAGGAGAGCGAGAACGTCACCGTGCTCGTCGGTCCGGCGTAGGAGACCGTGAGAGAGGGATTGTTCGGGCTCCCGGGATCGCGGCCTCCGGAGCCGCTCCAGCGGCCGTAGAGGACATTGCCGACAGTCGCAGTGGGCTCCAGCCTGAACTTCTGGTGGTCTCCGCCATTGCAGCTCCACTGACGGATGCTCGCGCCGAGCTGCGTGCTGGCTGCGGCGACCTCCATGCACTTGCCGCTGTGCCTGGCCACGAGGGAGTAGGCCCCGTTGCCCGCGGGCACTGGCTTGAACTTCTGGTTGTCCTGGGGAACGCAGGCCCATTGATTGATATCGGTACCATCCGCGGTACCGGCTCCGAGGACGTCGACACATTTGCTGCTGTGACTGGCCACCAGGCTGTAATAGCCATCGCCTGTGGGTTGCAGGTTGAACTTCTGTTGAGCCAGATCCTGGCAGTTGGATTGCCGGATGTTGGTGTTGTCCGCCTGGCCGGCGGACTCGACGGCGACGCACTTGCCGCTGTGCACGGCGACGAGCCGATAGGCCGTCTGGAAGGTCTCGAGCGCCGCGGTGTTCGAAGCGGTCTCGGCCTCCTCCAGGCTCCCGTCCTCCGGCAGGGGGCCGCAGCCCGCGAGCATCGCGACAGTGCTGAACGCGACCACAGCGGTGGTGATGGAAAAGGAAGGCTCTCTCCGAGGGTGCATGATGTAGTCTCCTGAGTGCTGGCAACGCCGGCAGCGGGTCAGCGGCTGCGCGACGTGCGGAATGGAGTACCAACCTCAGGGCGCCCCTGGCCTGGCCGGAGACGGACCCTGAGGGGCTCGAAACCGGTCAACCGAAAGGGCTGCCATGGACCTCGAGGAGCTGCAGGCCTTCATGAACGTCGTGAAGGTAGGCTCGTTTCACGCCGCGGCGGAGACGCTCGGCATGTCGCGCACGACGCTGAGACGTCGCGTCGACTCGCTGCAGTCCCGCGCGGGCGTCCCGCTGCTCGAGAGCTCCAGGGAAGGGGTCATCCTGACCGAGGCGGGGCGTATGCTCGCCGAGAAAGGCAAGGTGATGGTCGAGGAGGCGAGCGCGCTCATCTCGTCGGTTCGCGAGCTGGGGCGGGAGCCCTCGGGGGTGCTGCGCGTCGTGATGCCCGTGGGGATGCCACCGCAGATCTTCACGCAGGTCTATGCGGCGCTCCGGAGCGCCTACCCGCGGCTGCACGTGCATGGCCGCTTCAGCAACGATCCGCTGGGCGAGTCGCTCGTCGACGTCGACATGGCGGTGCACTTCGGCGAGAACAGACCGAGAGGACCGTGGCTGTCACAAGTGGTCCTGCGCGTGCGCGAATGGCTGGTCGCGAGCGAGGCGTACCTGAGCCAGCGCGGAGTGCCGAAGTCCATCGCCGATCTGGCCGACCATGAGCTCTTGACGTGGGAGAAGCCCGGTGAGGACCCGCGGGCCTGGCCCATCCTCAAGGGCGGAACCTTCGAGGTGGAGCCGGCCCTGATCGCGACGGACAGCCACGTCGTTCGCAAGTGCTGCACCGCCGGGCTCGGCATCGCCCTGGTTCCGGATGCGATGCTGGAGGCTCCCCAGGAGGAGGCCCTGGTCCCGGTCCTCCCCGACGTCGTGGGGCGCGAGCAGGCGGTGAGGGTGTCGGTGCCCGAGGCGATCGCCGACATCCCGAAGATCAAGGTGGTGCTGACCCACCTCCGGAAGTTGCTCGGCGCGCTGAAGACGACGTGACATCACGAACGCCACCTGCCACGAGGGGTGCGACGGCTTCACCGTTCTTGAACCCATGGCCTCCGGAGTCCGTGCCCTGCCCGCGGGGGCTCCATGACTGTGTGCGACTGAGAGATGGCAGGGGTGCCGCGCCCCCCCACCCCGTGGCAGGATCCAGCCATGCCTCCCTCGCGAGCCCCTCTCCGACGCGCCGGGCCCCCCATCCCCCGGCACTGGCTGCGCATCCTCGCCGCGGCGCTGCTGCTCATCTTCCCTCTCGTGGCCCGGGCCGACCTGCCCCCCCGGCCTCCCGCCAGGAGGGAGCTGGCGCCCGAGGTGCGGCAGCGATTCGCGGCAGCCCTCCGCGACGCGCAGGAGAAGCACGCCGTGTTCGCCCAGGCCCAGCGCGAGCTCGAATCACTCATCGGACAGCTCCAGCGCGAGCAGGAGGAGGAGCAGCGCACGTGCTCGCAGGTGAAGCCCCTCATGGCCCGGCTCCAACTGGAGGGCGACAAGCCCCAGAGGCTCCAGGCGCAGGTCCAGAGGTTGATCGAACATGTGGAGCAGCTCAGGGCCAGCACCTCCGACATTCGCCTGCAGGGACAGGCCGAAGAGCAGCTCGCGAGGGCGATGGAAGAGCTGGCTGCTCAGCAGGCCGCCAGCGACTCCATCGCCGCGAGGCTGGAGGAGCTGGCCCACGGGTGCGTGGCGCACACGAGGCGCGTGGTGGAGCTGAAGCAGCAGCAGAAGCAGTCCGCGCTGCGCGGCGTGCGAGCCATGCTGGATCTGACGGGGCAGCTGGATCCCGAAGCCCCGCGAGAGGTGCTCCGCCCAGGGGACGAGAGATGACCGGCCGGAATCGAGCACGTGCCCTCGGGGCCATGGCCGCCCTCCTGTCCGTTCTCGCCATGGGCTGCCTCGGCGAAGGGCGCCCGCTGGAGGAGTACCTGGCGGACTATGAGCGCATCCAGCGCGAGGCGGACGGCGGCTCGCCAGCGGCGGACCCGGGCTGCTCGAGGGACGAAGGGGGCCGCGTGTGGCTGCGCTTCGTCAACGGGTACACGGACGTGACGGTGCAGTACTTCTGGGTGGACCGGCAGTGCCAGGAGCACCTCTACGGCACGCTGCCTCCCGGCAAGGCGGTGGATCAGGACAGCTACGCGGGGCACCTCTGGCGCGTCCGGAGGCAGGAGGATGGGGCGCTGCTGCGGGAGCACCGGGCCGAGGCGAGCAGCGAGCGTGTCGTGGTGGAGGTGCCATGAGACGGCGGCTCGGGCAGGGGCTCGCGCTGCTGGCCGCGGCGCTGGGCGGCTGCGCAATGCCCGAGGCGGTGCGCCGGGCCGATACCGCCCTCGCGCGCGGTGACGAGGCCGAGGCCGAGGCCCTCTACCGGAAGGCCCTCGAGGACACCTACCTGACACGGAGCGAGCTCGCGCACGTGCTCCGGCCGCTGCGGGAGCTCTCCTCCCGCCGCACCCGGCGCCAGCTGGAGGAAATGGAGGCGCGCCTGGCGGAGGGCCCCGTCGAGGAGGTGCTGGCCGAGCTGAGCGGCCTGCGCGCCGAGCAGGCGCGGCGGATGGGGGATCCGGCGCAGGATGGCATGCTGCTGGAGGCCATGAGGCGGGTGGCGGCACGCGCCTGGCCCCAAGTGGAGGCGCTGGCGCGCGGGGGCAGGAACGTGTCCGCGCTGAAGCGGGCCCGGGAGCTGGCCATCTTCTTCCCGCTGGATCAGCCCATCTGGCGGGAGGTGTCGCGGCTGGAGCAGTCGTTCCGCGAGAGCCCGGTGGACGTGCCGGAGCTCGGCGAGCCACCCTTCGATCCACCCACCGAGGAGCACCTGCGCCTGGCCCTGGAGTCCGTGCAGCGCGACCGGCCGCATGAGGCGAGGGGTCACCTGGCCAGAGGGTGGGACGCCTCCGGGATGGCCTTCGAGGACTACGCGAACAGGCTCATCCTCCTGTACGGGCTGGACATGCCCCTCGTCCCGAAGCCGTTGCCGCCGGCCCCGGAGGTGCCGGAGAGCGTCAAGCGCGCCAGCGAGCCGGTGCGGCTCGAGCACGGCAGGGTGGGCCGGACCCGCGCAGGCGCGTGGGAGGGGCTGCCCACGGAGGATCGGCTGGCGGCGCGCGGCTTCGCCAGCGTGGAGCTCGCCGGCGAGGGCCTCACCCTCTCCTTCCCGGACATCCCCACCCAGCCCGATCGCTCGGGCCTCTTCCTGGGCTTGCGGATGACGGGAGGGGCGTGGCTGGCCCACGGGCTGGGGGGCTGGGGGTGGGTGTTGCATGACGAGTACCTGCTGGAGCTCTTCCTGGGGCTGCGCACCTCGCCGGCGCACGAGTACCCCGCCGTGCCCCTGAGCGGCTACAACCGGGAGGAGACGGGCTTCTGCTTCGGGGGGGCCTTCTCCTACGCGCTGCTGGGCGGCTGGCGGGGCCCCCACGTGGGCCTCCTGCTGGGGGTGCGCGCGCAGTACACGGGCTACCAGGTGGGGGACGTCAAGGCCGAGGGGATGATGCTGCCGATGGTGGCACGGCTGGAGTTGCGCTGGAACGAGCGCTACCCCTTCCGCCTCGAGGCCTGGGACACCCTGGGTGCGGGCGAGGAAGCCACGCGCGGGATGATGCTCCAGGCGCCCGTGGGAGGGACCTGGTCGCTCCACGGCCGCTACGAGGCGCTCCGGCTGGAGGCCACCATGGGCGGGCTCAACCGCAAGGATCGCGTCGCCCTCGGCTCGCGCGCCTCCAGGCTCTTCTCACTCGGGTTCAGCACGGCCTTCTGAGCTTCGGTCAGCGCTAGACAGGGTCCACTTCACACTTCAGCCGCCGCGGCGTCTACGACAAGAATCGTAGACATCTACGACAAACGTCGTTGACATCTACGATGATCGTCGTAATTATGGGCCCATGAAATCGCCACTCCCCCAGCCCACGCGGGCTGAGCTCGCCATCTTGCGAGTCCTCTGGAAGCAGGGCCGCTGCACCGTCCGTCAGGTGCACGAGGCGCTCCGTGAGACTCAGGAAAAGGACACCGTCTACACCACGGTGCTCAAGCTGCTTCAGAACATGGCCGAGAAGGGACTGGTCCGCCGCGACGAGCGCGACCGCACCCACGTCTACGAGGCTGCCCTCAACGAGCAGAAGACGCAGAGAGATCTGCTGCGTGACTTGATGGATCGCGCCTTCGGCGGCTCCTCGGCGAGCCTCGTCATCCAGGCGCTCTCCCTCAAGAGAGCCACGCCCGAGGAGCTCGAGGAGATCCGCAAGCTGTTGGACAAGAACGAAGGGGGAAGGAAATGAACACGTTGGAAGCATTGTGGGCGCAGCCGGTGATGCTGGCCTTGGGGGAAGCACTGGCTCGGTTCGTGTGGCAGGGCGCGGCCGTCGCGCTCGCGGTTGGAGCACTCCTGGCCTGCATGGGGCGCCGACCGGCGCGCGAGCGCTATGCCCTGGCCTGTCTCGGGCTGCTGGTGATGGCGGTGCTTCCCGTGGGCTCGTTCTGGTCCGCGCTGGCGGGTGCGGCCTCCGGGGCCTCGCAGGCGACGCTGGCCATCGAGGGGGGCTCGCTCTCCGGGGCCCCGGAGGTCGCCCTCGCCACCTGGGTAGGCGTCTGGCTGGAGGCGCTTCGCCCCTGGCTGACGTCCGCGTGGCTGTGCGGCGTGCTGCTCCTCTGCCTGCGCACGGCGTTGGCCTGGAGACAGGCGCGGGCACTCACCCGCGAGGGGACGCGGCAACCCGAGGGCGGCGTGGCGCAGGCGCTGGCTCGGGTGATGGAGCGCACCGGGGTGCGCCGCCCGGTGCGCCTGCTGGAGTCGGCGGCCATCGAGGTGCCCACGGTGGTGGGGCTGTGGCGTCCGCTCATCCTCGTGCCGACCAGCACGCTGACGGGGCTCTCCGTGTGGCAGCTGGAGGCCATCCTCGCGCACGAGCTGGCCCACATCCGCCGGCACGACTACCTGGTGAACCTGCTGCAAGCGCTGGTCGAGGCAGCGCTGTTCTACCACCCCGCGGTGTGGTGGCTGTCCTCTCGCATCCGCGAGGAGCGTGAGCACTGCGCCGATGATGTCGCCGTGCAGAGCTGTGGCGACGCGCTGCTGTACTCGCGCGCGCTGGCGACCCTCGAGCAACTTCGCTCGAGCGCCCCAGTCCCTGCTGTCGCGGCGAATGGGGGCTCCCTGCTGCTGCGCATCCAGCGGCTGCTCGCCGTGCCCAGGAGCCAAGCCCGCCTGCACCCCTGGAGGCTCGCGGGCAGTCTGGCCGTGGCCACGCTCGTCGTGGTGCTCGGGGCCGCGCGGCCAGCCCAGGCCACGGGCGCCACCTCGGAGCCGCCCGCCCGGAAGGCACCGGCCACCTCCATCTCGCGTGATGAGATCCCCGTCTTCGATCCGAGCACCATGACGCCCCCGGTGCGCCTCTCTGGAGACGCGCCGAAGATCCCCGAGTCCATGCTGCCCTCTCTGTCACCACCGGGCTCGTACCCGAGCAGTGTCATGGTGAAGGTGCAGTGCACCATGACCGCCGAGGGCATTCTCAAGGACTGCAAGCCTGTCAGCCTCTCGCCAGAGTTGGAGGAGCTCGAGGCGAAGAAGCTCGAGGCGGAGATACTACGCTCCCTGAGTACCTGCCGCTTCAAGCCCGCCACCTTGCAGGGGCACCCCATCACGGTGCGGTACACCTTCCACATCAGGCTCCAATGGCCTCGAACTGATGCATAGTCCGCCCCGCTAGCTCGCAGCGTGCGTTGTCAGCGAAAGCTGAAGGAGCGCCGGCCGCTGGGAGTCCGCTCCTGGGGATGCACGTCGCGGAAGATCGCGTGGGTGTTCCCGTCGCGGTCCCTCACCTTCAAGTGGATGCGAAGCCAGCCGGAGGCGCCCGTCTCGGCCTCCGCTGGCACCGTGAACGTCCCGAGCGCCATCCCGCTAATGGGCGGCACGAAGGAGATGACGCGGTCCCCCTGGTGGATATCCACGCGCCAGGTGAAGGCGCTCGCTGGTAGCTCCCCGTCCTCCGAGTCCTTGCCGCGCCCCTCGAAGGCGATGAGCGTTCCAGCGCGGTACCTCGCCCCCACCTCGGGGAGGCGCACGGTTGCCATGGGCGGGTTGTCTCTCCGACGGGCGCTCGTCGCAGCCGGCGCTGGCGGCTCCCAGTCGTCCTCCCACCTCTCGAGCTGTGAGGGAGGCGCCAGGGGAGGCTCGCTGAACTCCGCTCCAGAACATCCCCCGAGCAGCAGAAGCAGGAAGGCCGAATGGATCTTCAGGCGCATGGCAGCGGCTCGCCGGTTGGTGCCGTCCTCAAGCAGCGCCGCCGAAGATGGGGCGACGAGCCCCTCGCGCCTACCGGAAGCCCGCCGCGGCCCTCCTTCCACCGTTCAGCACCGGATGCCGCGCGCGGAGAGTTGCCATGCACCGATCAGCCCCCTCCCCCACGAAGGAGGGGGAGCGTCCGGCACCCGACTCCTCGCGCCCCTCACCGAGCGCGGGGGCGCTTCGCCCGGCGCATCCCTCGCGCCACCTCCACCCAGCGGCCCTGGAGGCGTGCCTCGGAGGCCAGCGCCTCGTCCCAGGAGGGCCCGTCCGGAAGCAGGCGCTGTGCATGCGAGAGCACGAGCCGCTCCAGCGCCCGCTCCTCGCACAGCCGCCTCAGCCCCGGCTCATCCAGCCCACACCCCACCAGGAACGCCTGCCGCTCCGCGGGCCGCACTGGGTGACGCCGCCACCACTCCGCCTCCGCCGCCTTTACCTCCTCCGCCGTGGGCACGAGCCCCAGGGAGCGAGCCCACCCCGCCAGCAGCGCCCGGCGCAGGCCCGCCTCGGCCAGCACCACGCTGTCCGGCTCACGCTGCAGCGCCGACAGCACCTGCCCGGAGGACACGGCCCGGCCCTCCACGACGGACACATCCTCCACCAGCCTCCGCCGCCGCACGAGCGAGGAGGGTGAGGGCCGGGAGGCGCCTCGCGGCTGCTGCACGGGGGCCGCCGAGGACAGCAACGCCGCCGCGGCCCGGATGCAGGCGATGGCGTCCAGGCGCTTGAGATCCTCCACGCCTCTCGAGAACCACCCCTCCCAGCCGCCGCGCGTGGCCTCGGGCCAGGTGGGGCGCACGGCCTCCAGGGTCCGGCGCCAGGTGCGGTCCTGGTAGAAGAGGCCCTCGGCCGCGGTCACCAGCGCCCGCGCCTGCCGCTGGTTGAGCACCCGCGCCACGCGCGCCTGGAGCGCCACGTGCCGGACGTTGACGAGCGGCACCGTGAGCGGCCGGTAGCCATGCTCCGCGTCGGCGTGCAGCAGCGCCACCTCCGAGTCGTCCTGCAGCACCCCATCCCGGTACCACTCGAAGATCCGCCCCACCCCCACCATGCCGTGGGCGGCCAGCTCCGCCGCGCGCAGCGCCCCCATGCTCGCCCCGCCGAAGACGGCCACCCCCGCCTCCAGCGCGGCCAGCAGCTCGTGGTGCCACACGGAGGGCTGGGACTCGAAGACGCCATCCACCAGCGCGATGGCGCGAGGCCGCAGCGAGAGCGCACGCCACACATCCCCCTGGCGCGCGGGCGGCAGCACGTGGCAGCTCGCCAACCGGTGCGCCTCCTCCGCGGGCAGCGAGGGACCCAGGAAGACGACGAGATCTTCGGCACGGCGAGTCATAGGAGCTCCGAGATGCGCATGCCCGGCACCACCACGCGCCGGACGTGCAGTCCGGGCACCGGCGCGTCCAGCGTGACGGCGGCCACCTGGGTGAACCCCGCGCGCCGCAGCTGGTGCAGCACGCGCCGCTGGGCCCGCACCACCGAGGAGGCCTCCGCGGAGAAGTCCGGCATGTCCTCCGCGTGGCGCTTGGGGCGCACCCCGGCACAGGCCTCGGCGAAGGCGCGCGCGGTGCTCCGGTCCGCCGCGGCCACGTCCTCCCGCGCCCCGTGAATGTCCGTGAGGCGGGACTGGGCCGCCTCCAGCAGGGCGCGCAGCAGCGCCCCGTCCCGCCCGAGCCCGCAGGCGTACCCCGCCGTGAGCGGCACCGGCCCCTCCTCCTCATCCACCAGCACCGCCGCGGCCAGCGGCAGCCCCACCGCCCCCGGCGTCCGCGCCACCGGGGTGACGTCGAACAGGTACACGCCAAACCCCCGCTCCCGGAGCGCCCGCGCCAGCGCCGCCGTCCGCGGCGCCCCGCGCTGCAGCACCAGGCTGCCCAGCATCCGCCGCCGCACCACCTCCTCCGTCCACCCCCCGGGCAGCGCGCGGGCGAGCTGATCGCGCTCCGTGGCCTCCAGCAGCGCGTGCAGCAGCGCGCGCCGGGCATCCGGGTGCGCCCCGCAGCCGTTGCTCGTCCAGGCCACGCTCACCGGCCCCAGCGCCGCGGCCTCCGCGGGCGGGCAGTGCACCCCCTGCGCGGGCACCCACACCGGGCGCCCCGAGTGCAGCTCCGTGGCCTGCCGCCAGGCGCACCGCACCGAATCCCCCCACAGCCGGGGATCCACCAGCCTCCCCGCCGAGCCCAGGGCCTCGGCGCTCCAGGCCTCCCCGGCGCGCGGATCCAGCTCGGCGCGCGCGCCCCACACCAGCCGGCCCGGCACCACGTGCTCCGCGGACCAGAGCTCCGCCGTCTCGAAGAGCGCGCCCAGGGCCGCCTCCTCATAGGTGAGCCCCTTGCCGTTGCACACCTGGAGGACGTGGCCGCCGGGCCGCACGGCGCACGCAACCTCCACCCCCGTGCGATCCAGCCCCGTTACGCGCGCCACCCGAGTGACGCCCATGGCCTCGGCCAGCCGCGCTTGGAACACCTGTGAGACAAGGACGTGTTTGGTAGGGAGCACGGCGGACAACCTTAACTCGAAAACCCCGCCCACACTCCACCCATGTTCGTGTTCGTCCCCCGGGAACGAACCATGGTAGGGGTAGGCCCGTTCAGGGGGAGAACGGAATGATCCAGGTCGGAGCTCCAGCGCCAGACTTCGAGGCCACCGACTGCCAGGGCCGTCCCGTGTCCCTGGCCGCCCTCCGGGGGCGCCGCGTGGTGCTGTTCTTCTTCCCCAAGGCCTTCACCATCGGCTGCACCATCGAGATCCGGGCGTTCCGCGACAACCACTCCCGCCTCCAGGCCCTGGGCGCCGAGCTGGTCGGCGTCTCGGTGGACTCGGTGCGCACCCAGTGCGACTTCGCCGCGCAGGAGGCCATCCACTTCGCCCTCATCGGGGATGAGCAGCGCCAGATCAGCCGCGCCTATGACGTGCTCTGGCCCGTGCTCAACGTGGACCGCCGCGTCACCTTCATCATCGATCCCGCCGGCAACGTGGAGTCCGTCATCCGCCACGAGATCCGCGTCTACCGCCACCTGGATGACGTGGTGCGTTACCTCCAGGAGCACCCGCTGGCCGCCCCCGGCGCCGCTCCCCCACGCCCCTAGTCCCACTGACAGGAATACTCACAGTGCGGGCTTCCCTTGGCCACGCACCGGGGGTGGGTGATGCGCACGGCGCGGCCGCCGGACAGCTCGATGGCGCGCTGGTGCCAGCCGATGATGGTGAGGCAGTCCGCCTCGGTGACGTTCTCCGCGCCGAAGGTGCGCAGGACGGCGGACCTGGGGCCCAGCCGCTCGTAGGTGCGCGAGCCGACGGCGTAATAGAAGCGGTAGATCTGCGGCGCCTGGCTCAGCAGGAAGTGCGGATCCCCGGGCCGGACGAAGACGTGCTGGGCCCCCTTGAGGTTCTCGTCGGCGGAGGCGCGGCCCATGTCAATGAAGGCCCGGGTGCGATCCTCGGGGGAGAGCACATCCGCGATGGCCGCGTCCAGGCGCAGGTTGAGCTCCAGCGGGTACCAGTTGATGGGAAGGATCATCTTCCGCAGCAGGGCCTGGTCCGCGGACGGCAGCCTGCGCAGCACCTCCTCCAGCCGCGCCTGCCCACCGTGCTGACGCACCATGTTCAGCCGGGAGATGAGCACCGTACCTTTGATGCGAGAGCTGGGAGGCGGATCTACCGTCGACATAGAGGAGAGGTGCCCTGGACGGGCGAGGGGCGGCATTGTGTCAGCGACCTGCGTGAGGGGGCAACCCCAAGTCCCTCCTCGTCCCGGGTGGCCCCGCCTGACCCCTCGCTAGCCGACACTCGGTGGCTCCGAGTACGGCTGTAACCTTTTCCGCCGCCGCGTGTTCAAGGGAAGGTGAAGGCCTGGCACACAGGAGGAGGTACGGCCATTCCCCGGCTGACGCTGGCCAGCGCCCCGGCGCCCACGGACGAGGCGCTGTGCCGTGCCTTCCTGGAGGGAGACGAGGCGGCCTTTGGTACGCTGGTAGAGCGTTATCGCACCCTCGTCTTCTCCCTGGTGCGGCGCTTCGCGCCCCGGCCCGAGGACGCGGCGGACCTGGCGCAGCAGGCCTTCCTGCGGGCGCTGGAGGCCTCCGGCCGCGTCTTCTCGCGCTTCAAGCTGACGAGCCCCGCGCCCTTCCGGGCCTGGCTGGTGCGCATTGCCCTCAACCTGGCGAAGAACCACGCGCGCCAGGGCAACCGCTGGCGCCCGGCCCTGCTGACGGAGGTGGAGGACGCCGCGGCCGATCCGCGGGAGTCCCCGCAGGAGACGCTGGAGCGGCGGGAGCGGGAGCGGCACCTGCGGGCCGCGGTGCTGGCCCTGCCGCGCCGCCAGCGTGAGGTGCTCACGCTGCGCGTGGATGGGGGCCTGCCCTTTCGAGACATCGCCGAGACGCTCGGCATCACCGAGAACAACGCCAAGGTGCAGTTCCACCACGCCGTGAAGCGCCTGAAGGCGGAGGTGGGCGGCGCGCCGGAGGAGGAGCACGAATGAGAGCGTGCCCGGAGTACGAGGAGCTGTTGACGCTGCACGCCGCGGAGGCGCTCGAGCTGGGAGAGGCGGCCCGGGTGCGCGCCCACCTGGAGTCCTGCGCCGGCTGCCGGAGCGAGGCCGAGTCCTCCGCGCGCATGCTCGCCGGGGTGGCGCTGCCGTCCCCTTCAGCAGCGGTGCGGGAGCGGATGGACGCCCTGCCCCAGCGGGTGCTGGGCCAGTGGCGACGCGAGCAGGTGCGCAAGGCGTTCAGGGCTCGGACCCTGGGCGCGCTGCTGGCCGCGGCGGCGGTGCTGCTGGTGGTGCTGAGCCCCTCGCTGCGCCGCTCCGGCGCGCCCCAGCCCGTACCGCCGTCCGCGGCGGCCGCCGAGCCCTCGGAGTCGCAGGCCGAGTTCGAGCAGTGGGCCTCCGCGAATCCGCTCGGCGAGCTGCTCGAGCCGACCCTCGCCGAGGAGGACGCGGAGGCGTGGGAGGCGGAGGAGGAGGCCGAGCTGGAGCTGCCTGAGAGTGAGCTGTTCTGAACCTGCAACATTGGAGAGCTGCCGTGATGAAGCCGATTCGAATGGCCGTGTTGACCCTCGCCCTGCTGCCCCTCGCCGCGCTCGCGCAGGCGTCCGACGCGCAGCAGGAGGCGGAGCAGGAGGCGGAGAAGCAGCTGCGGCTGGCGCGTGTGTTGGGGCTCGCGAACGAGCTGGAGCTGGACTCCGCGCAGGCGCTGAAGCTGGACGAGACGCTGCGCAAGTTCGACGAGCGCCGCCGCCCGCTGCGGCAGCAGATCCGCGAGTCAGCGGAGCTCCTGGAGCGCGCGGCGGACGGAGACACGGCGGCGCTGGGGCAGGTGGAGCAGGCCGCTCAGCGGGCCTTCGATGCGCGGGCGCAGCTCGCGGCGCTGGACCGGGAGATGTACCAGACGCTCTCACGGGATCTGCCGCCCCAGAAGCGGGCGAAGCTGGCGCTCTTCATGGCCCGCTTCGAGAACAAGTTCATGAAGTTCAAGCACAAGTTCCGCGAGCGGCAGAAGGAGAAGATGAAGCTGCACCGCGAGCGGATGCGGATGGAGCGCAGGATGCTGCGGGACAGGGAGACGCACGGCTGAGCTCCCTGCCTCGCCCCGCTGCTACCGCGCAGCCTCTCCCCGAGAGAACAGCGCCTTGAGCACGCGCCCCGTCGCCGTCTTCAGCCGGCACAGCTCGCGCGGCGTCCCCTGCCCCACGATGCGGCCGCCCTCCTCGCCGCCCTCGGGCCCCAATTCCACCACGTGATCCGCCGCGGCGATCACTGACGGGTGGTGCTCGATGACGACGAGCGTGTCCCCGCGCTCCACCAGCCGCCCCAGGAAGGTGATCAGCCGCTCCACGTCTCCCAGGTGCAGCCCCGTGGTGGGCTCGTCCAGCACGTACAGCGTCGGCTCGTGGCGCGTGCTGGCCGTCAGCTCCGCCGCCAGCTTCAGCCGCTGCGCCTCCCCGCCCGACAGCGTGTTGGAGCCCTGGCCGAGCTGCAGGTACCCCACGCCGAGATCCGAGAGGCACTCCAGCGGCGCGGACACCTTGGGCAGCGCCCGGAACACCTCCTTCGCCTCATCCGCCGACAGGCGCAGCACCTCGCCAATGGTGAGCCCGTGGTAGCGCACCTCGAGCGTGGCCATGTCGAAGCGGGCCCCGCCGCACACCTCGCACGGCGTCACCACGTCCGGGAGGAACGCCATCTCGTGGGAGATCGCCCCCTGCCCCTCGCAGGCGGTGCAGCGGCCTCCGGAGGCGGTGTTGAAGGAGAAGCGCGCCGGACCGAAGCCCCGGATCTTCGCCTCGGGCGTGGCGGCGAACGCGCGGCGCAGCTCGTCCCAGATGCCGAGGAACGTCGCAGGCACCGAGCGCGGCGTGCGGCCGATGGGGGACTGATCCACCGCGAGCACCCGGGAGACGGCCTCCACCCCGTGGAGCGAGTCGAACGCCCCGGGCCTGGGCGCCACGAGCCCGAGCGCCTCGCGCATCGCCGGGTACAGCACCTGGCGGATGAGCGTGCTCTTGCCCGAGCCCGACACGCCCGAGACGACCGTGAGCCGCCCCACGGGCAGCCGCAGCTCCACGCCCTTCAGGTTGTTGGCGCGAGCCCCCTTCAGCTCGATCCACCGCTCCGGCGCGCCGCGCCCCGAGGGCGGACGGACCTGCGACGTCCGGAGCGCCCGCGCGGTGGGCGAGTCCTCCCGATGGAGCACGACGTCCGGAGCGCCCTCGGCGAGGATGCGCCCACCGCCGCGCCCCCCCGTGGGCCCGAGGTCGATGAGGTGGTCCGCCGCGCGGATGGTGTCCGTGTCGTGCTCCACGACGAGCACGGAGGAGCCGGTGTCCACGAGCGCCCGCAGGTTCGACAACAGCCGGTGGGTGTCGCGCGGGTGCAGGCCGATGGTGGGCTCGTCCAGCACGTACAGCGCGCCCGTCAGGCCCGCGCCGAGCTGCGCGGAGAGCCGCAGCCGCTGCATCTCGCCTCCGGAGAGCGTGGCGGCCGCGCGATCCAGCGAGAGGTAGCCCAGGCCCACGCGCGCCAGGAACTCCAGGCGCCGCACGAGCTCCTGGCGCGAGGGCTCACCGATGAGCGCCCGGTCCCCGCGGAACTTCCAGCCCTGGACCCGCGCCAGCGTGGCGGTGACGGAGTCCTGCACCACCTCGTGGTAGCGCGCGCCCTCCAGGCGCACCCCGCGAGGCACCGGCGCCAGCCGTGAGCCCTGGCACGCGCGGCACGGCGCGGTGTGGCCCTCGGCGAGGGCCTCGGCGCCGCCCTCCACGCCCGTGCCCTCGCACGCCTCGCAGCGGCCCTGCTTCGTGTTGAAGGAGAACCAGCGGGGATCCAGCTCCGGCACGGCCGTCCCGCAGCGCGGGCAGGTCCGCTCGGTGGACAGCAGCGTCTCGCCCTTGCTCCCCCGCACCTTGAGGGCGGACTGCCCCCAGCTGAGCGCCCGATCGAAGGTGGCGCGCGGCAGCTTCGCCAGCTTCCCCTCGTACATGACGAGATCGATGTCATGCTCGCGCGTCTTCGCCAGCCGCGGCGGGTTGTCCGTACCGGCGAGCTGCCCGTCCACGATGGCGGCGGTGATGCCCGCCCGGGCAGCGGCGGTGAAGAGGTCCAGGTACGTCCCCTTGCGCGCGCGGACCGCGGGGGCGAGCACGGTGCCCTCCCCCTTCATCCCGGTGAGCTGCGCGTACAGCGCGTCCGCCGTGGTGGAGGCGATGGGCGAGTCGTCCCTCGGGCAGTGCGGCAGGCCCAGCTTGGCGAAGAGCAGGCGCAGGTAGTGGGCCACCTCGGTGACGGTGGCCACGGTGCTCGTCGCGCCCGCCCGCGAGGTGCGCTGCTCCAGCGCCACGGTGGGAGGAATACCGCTGATGCGCTCCACGTCCGGCCGGGGCATGGTGGGCAGGAACTGCCGCGCATACGGGGTGAGTGTCTCCAGGAAGCGCCGCTGCCCCTCGGCGAAGACGACGTCGAACGCCAGCGAGCTCTTCCCCGAGCCGCTGGGCCCCGTCACGACCGTCAGCTTCCCCAGGGGAATCCGGCAGGAGATGTCCTGGAGGTTGTGCTCGCGCGCGTGCTCCACCTCGATGGCCGGGCCGCCCGTCTCCACCCCTCGGGGCTTCACCGGGCGCCGGACCGCGGCCTCCTCTCCGCGCAGGGCCTTCGCGGTGAGGCCGGGCCCCCGCGCCACCTCCTCCGGAGTGCCCTCGGTCACCAGGCGCCCGCCATGGCGACCGCCGCCCGGGCCCAGATCAATGATCCAGTCCGAGCCGCGCATGACGGAGAGGTCATGGTCCACGACGATGACGCTGGCCCCGCGCTCCACCAGCTCGTGCAGCGCGGCGAGCACGTGGCGCACATCGGCCTCATGCAGGCCGGCGCTCGGCTCGTCGATCAGGAAGAGCGCGCCCCCGGCGTCCCCCGCCAGGGCCCGGGCCAGCTTCAGTCGCTGCGCCTCGCCCCCGGACAGCGTGGACAGCGGCTGCCCGAGCGACAGATACCCCAGGCCCAGCCGCGCCACGGGCCCCAGCGCGCGCCGGAGCACCGCATCGTCGCCAAAGTGCTTCAGCACCTCGTCCACGGTGAGCTCCAGCACCTGCGCCACGCTGAAGCCCTGGTGCTGGACGGCGAGCACCTCCTCCTTGAAGCGCCGGCCCCGGCAGGTGGCGCAGCGCAGCGCCACGTCGGCCAGGAACTGCATCTCCACCGTCTCGTAGCCCTCGCCCGAGCAGGCCTCGCAGCGGCCCTTGTCCACGTTGAAGGAGAAGTAGGCGGCGGTGAGGCCCCGCACCTCCGCCTCCGGCTCCGAGGCGAAGCGCTCGCGCAGCCGATCCCACGCCTTGGTGTAGGTGGCGGCGTTGCCTCGCGAGGTGCGCCCGAGCGGAGACTGGTCCACGAAGGTGATGGACCTCACCGCCTCGGCGCTCTCCAGCGCCTCCACCTCGCCGGGCGCCTCCACGTCCTTCTCGCCCAACCCTCGCGCGAGGCGCCGGTAGAGCACTTCATCCATCAGCGTGCTCTTGCCGGAGCCGCTGGGGCCGGTGATGGCGCACAGCACTCCGAGCGGCACCCGCACCGTGAGCCCCCGCAGGTTGTGGGCGCGAGCGCTGCGCACCACCAGCTCCCCGACGCGCGGGCGAGGCGTCCGCGGCACCTGCCGGGGGCCCGCCAGCAGCTGGCCCGTGGGCAGCTCCGTCCGCTTCGCCAGCGCCTCCGGCGGCCCGTCGAAGCACAGCCTCCCGCCATGCTTGCCCGCTCCAGGCCCCAGCTCCAGGACGCGGTGGGAGGAGCGGATGACGTGCGCGTCCTGCTCGATGACGAGGGCGATGTTGCCGCGATCGGCCAGCTCCGCCATGGCCTCGGTGAGCGGGCGCACATCGCTGGGGTGCAGGCCCACGGTCGGCTCGTCCAGCACGAAGAGGGCGCCCGTCAACGAAGTGCCCAGCGCCGCGGTGAGGGACACGCGCTGCGCCTCGCCACCGGAGAGCGTACGCGCGGGCCGATCCAGCGTGAGGTAGCCGAGCCCCACTCGCACCAGGTAGCGCAGCCGGCTGGCCAGCTCCTTGCGCGCCAGCTCCCCCTGGCCGGTGGTGGTGCGCAGGGCCTCCAGGCGCTCGCACGCGTCGGACAGCTCCAGCCGGTGCCACGCCGCCAGATCCAGGCCGCCCACGCGGTACGCCAGCGCCTGCTCGTTCAGCCGCGCGCCCTTGCAGCGCTCGCAGAGCGTGTAGGCCCGGTAGCGCGAGAGCAGCACGCGCACGTGCATCTTGTACGTGCGGCCCTCCATCCACCGGAACCACGCCCGCACCCCGGGGTACGCGCGCCCACCGTCGTAGCCGCCCTCCCCCTCCAGCACCGCCTCACGCTGGGCCGGGGTGAGCGAGCTCCATGGCTTGTCCCAGGGGATGCCCATGGCCCGGGCGTACCGGTGGAGCATGCTGCGCTCCCAGTCCGAGGTCTTCCCTGTCCACGGCCGGATGGCGCCCTGCCCGAGGCTGAGCGCGGGGTTGGGGATGACCTTGTCCCAGTCGATACCAATGGTGCGCCCGAAGCCGCGACACGTGGCGCACGCGCCCGTCGGAGACTGGTAGCTGAAGAGGCCCGGCCGCGCGGGCTCGAACTCGCGCGCGCACCTCGGGCACACGAGCCCCCGACGGACGCGCCGGCTGGCGCCGCCCGGGAGGAATACCCGGGCCTCGCCCTCGCTGCGCGCCCACGCGTCCTCCATCGCCTGGGTGACGCGCGAGAGCTGCGCGTCCGTCAGCTTCACGCGATCCACCACCACCTGGGCGATCCCCGCCGAGTCAGTGGCCTCGCTCGGCCGCAGCCCCTCCAGCTCGCGCACCTCGCCCTGCACCACGAGCCGGTGGTAGCCGTCCTTGAGCAGCCGGGCGCGCACGTCGAGGAACTCGGCGGTGCCAGCGATCCGCACCGGCCAGGTGATGACGGCCTGCGCCTCCGGCTGCGCGGCGATGGCGGCCAGGGCGGCCACGCGCGCGTCGGTGCGCACCGCCTCCACGCCGCACGCGGAGCACACCGGCATGGCCTCGCGGGTGAAGAGCGCGGAGAGGTAGGCCTCCACGTCGGCCAGCGTGGCCACCGTGGAGCGCGAGCTCTTCACCGGGGCGCGGCGATCCACCGCCACCCCAGCCGCCACCGGCTCGAGCGCATCCATCGGCGGCCGCTCCAGCCGCTCGAGGAACTGGCGGGCATACGGGCTGAAGCTCTCGACGAAGCGGCGCTGCCCTTCGGCATAGAGGGTGTCGAGCGCGAGGCTCGACTTCCCCGCGCCGGACACCCCCGTGATGCAGACGAGCTCCCCCTCCGCCAGGTCCACGGAGAGCGACTGGAGGTTGTGGGTACGGGCTTCTACAAGGTGCGTCTTGTGCATGCAGGCCGCGTCATTAACGGCTGGATTGGCTGCCGCCAAGCTCATCTGTCAGGTTGGATCCCAGAGGGAACCACAGCTCGCCTGGCAGGCGTCCGGACCGGCCCGGCGCTGGCCCGCGCCACCCCCGGAATGATCCGAAGAATTGCCTGGCAGACGGGCGCCGGGTTCTTTGCCATACTGCTCTCGGAGTGAGGTTTCCCCCCTGAGGAGTCATCCCGAGGTCGGACGCCCTGTACGGGTGCGTCATAATTTTCCGGCATCCTGCTATTGACTCGCCCCCACCTGACTTATAAGACTAATCGCATTGAGTAGATCTATCCCGTTTCCCTTCGAGTGAACTCGAAAGCTGGCGGAGTACATGAGCGACTTCGTAGAGCCGACTCAGCAGTCTGCCCATGAAGCGGAAGCCCAGAAGGCGCTGCCCCCTGTCCTCGAGGGAGTCATCCTCCAGCGACAGGGCGAGGCGTGCTTCGTCATGGACACGAACAATGGAGAGGTCTTCTCCGTCAACCCGACCGCGGCGCGCATCTTCGAAGGGTGCCAGCAGCGCGAGACGGTGAGCGCGGTCGTCAATGCGCTGATCACCGCGGCAGGTGCACGAGAGAATGAGCACGCGGCGGTGCAAGCGGATGTGCTGCGGCTCGTAAAGGAGCTTCAGGAGCTGGGACTCTGCGAGCCTGCCGGGGCGCACTAAGAGGACCAGCCTGTTTCGTGAGCCTGTACTCCACCCTGGCGAGTGCCCGGGTGGGCAGGTCTCCAAAGTGTGTGCCCATGAAGGGCATACTGTGCCGTCCGCTTGGGACGTGCCGTTCCAAGTGCCGGCTTCACCCCTAGCAGTCGAGGATCTCATGTACAACAAGCCCCAGATCGCCCGCGTTGCCGCCACCACCGACAAGTGCACCTGCAGCAACGGCATGGTCGTTGTCTTGGCAGCGGAGATCAAGCGCGTGTCGGCCACCACCGACAAGTGCACCTGCAGCAACGGCATGGGCGTCGTCGTGGCGGCGGAGATCTCCCGCGTGTCGGCCACCACCGACAAGTGCACCTGCAGCAACGGCATGGTCGTCATCGCCAACGCGGAGATCAAGCGCGTGTCGGCCACCACCGACAAGTGCACCTGCAGCGGCGGCATGGGCCCCGTCATCGTTTCGGCGCCGGAGATCAAGCGCGTGTCGGCCACCACCGACAAGTGCACCTGCAGCAACGGCATGGTCATCATCGCCAACGCCGAGATCAAGCGCGTGTCGGCCACCACCGACAAGTGCACCTGCAGCAACGGCATGGTCGCCACCCGCGAGGTAGCGGCCATCACCCGCCTGTCTCCCACCACCGACAAGTGCACCTGCAGCGGCGGCATGGGCCCGGTCCTCGCCGAGGCCACGACGGCCCAGTAGTTCGCTGAAGTAGGCAAGGGGGGATGGCTCTCGGGCCGTCCCCTCGTTTTATGATGCGACAGCCTCCCGGCCAGCCCGATCGTGTCTTCCCCTGCCTCCCGCCTCCTGCTCTTCACGCTCGCGGACTCCGCGGGTGGCGCCTTCTTCCGGCCGCTCTCGCTGAAGCTCTCCGTGCAGCCCGGGACGGGGCAGCTCTGGCTGGATCCGGCGAATGAGAATGCCTACTCGCCCACCTGGCAGCAGGCCGCGCGGAACGTGGCCGCGGTGGGAAGGCGCAGGTATGAGCTGCCGTGGGAGACGACGGATCTGCACATCTCCCCTCAGGGCCGCAAGCTGCTGCTGGATGGACGGAGCGCCTCCCTGCCGCTCTTCGTGGCCTGGGTAGCGCTGCTCATGGGCCGGCCCCTGCCCGTGCCCTTCCTGGCCACCGGCGTGGTGTTCGAGGGTCAGGAGACCCTGGCCGCGGCCCCCCGCGACTACATCCAAGGCAAGCTCGGAGTGGCGGACGCCTATGTCCGCCAGGTGTACCCCAGCGCGGGGCGCGTCCCCATGTGGGTTCCCGAGGGCTCGGAGTATGATCCGGGAGTGTCCAGCGTCCTCGAGATCCGCCCCGTGGTCAGCCTGACCCAGGCAGTGGAACAGATCCTGGGGCTGGCGCCGCGGCCGCTCAGCGGTTCGGGAGTGGAGCGATGATCCGCCAGGGCGTGAGCGCCCTCCGGGAGATGTACGCCCTGACGCGAGGCGTGGGCAACCTGCGCGTGCTGATGCTGTCCAACCTGGTGGGCACGCTGGCGGCGGGGCTGCTCAACCCGGTGCTGCCGCTGTTCCTGAACGCTCGAGGGCTGAGCCTGCAGGACATTGGCTTCACCTACACCCTGGGCTCGCTGCTGCCCATCTTCGTGCAGCCCATGCTGGGGGCGTGGTCGGACCGCTACGGGCGCACGCGCTTCATCATCTGGACCTCGCTGGCCACCTCGCTGCTGGTGCCCGTGATGGCGCTGATCCACAGCGCCGTGCCGCTGGCGGTGGCCATCTGCCTCAAGCTGCTGCTGGTGCGCAGCGCCGCCCCCGTCACCCTGGCGCTGGTGGCGGACAGCGCACCGCCGGAGCGGCGCGCCACGGGCTTCGCGCTGCTCGACAGCGCCGCCAACTTCATGTTCGTGGCGGCCCTCGTCGCCTCGTCGCTGACGATGCGCTGGCTGTCCACCGAGCAGATCTTCTTCCTCGCGGGTGCGCTCTTCCTGGCCTCCAGCGGGATGCTCTTCGGGCTGAAGGATGTGGGCCAGCCCAAGCCCGCCGCCGCGCCCGGGGCCTCGCGGCCCGCCTGGAGCCTGGCGCTCGCGGGCCTGGCGGCGCCCTTCGCCTACGTGCGCCGCAACCCCTCCCTGGCGGGCCTCTTCATCTTCCAGTTCTTCTTCACCTTCGGGCTCAACCTCTACCCCATCTACATCCCGCTCTACGCCACCCGGCTGGGGGCGCCTCCCGAGCTGATCGGCCCGCTGGTGGCGGCCTCGTGGCTCGTCTTCGCCTTCGTCCAGCCGGTGGGCGGACGGCTGGCGGATCGGCTCCCCCAGCGTGGCGGCCTCATCATGGCCGGCCTGGGCGGCATGACGGCGATCAGCCTGGCGCTGGGCAGCGCGGGGTGGCTGCCTGCCCCCTATGGGCTGGTCGTCATGGTGCTGATGTGGGCGCTGCTGGCGGTGCCGGATGGGCTCTTCCGCCCCGCGCTCACGACCCTGCAGGTGGAGGTGGCGCCCGCCCAGGAGCGGGGCCGCTTCATGGGCGCGCTGGGCTCCTGCGTGGCGCTGGCCCAGGTGCTGGCGCCCGTCAGCTACGGCTTCGTCGCGCAGCGGCTCTCCCTGGGCGCGGCCTTCCTCCTGTCCTCCACCTCCTTCCTCCTGGCGCTCGCGTGCATGTCGCGAGTGCCGGCTATCATCACCACCCCCGCTGTCCCCTTACCCACCACTTCGGAACCTGGATGAGCCCTCACGTACGCACCCTCTCCTGGACCGCTGCCCTGCTGGCGATCTGCCTGCCCGGCCTGGGCCGCGCGGATTCAGAGTACTCGGTCAAGGCCACCCGCACGCGCGATGCCATCACCATCGACGGCAAGCTGGACGAGGCGGCCTGGCAGAGCGCGCCGGAGATCTCCGGCTGGCACCTGACGCGCATCGACTACGGCAAGCCCGTGGAGGACGACACGCGCGTGCGCATCCTCTATGACGAGGACAACCTCTACTTCGCGTTCCACTGCCTGGACTCGAAGGCGGAGCTCGTCACCGGCTACACGGTGCAGAACGAGGGCTTCCTCCACCAGGAGGACAACATCACCGTCATCCTCGACACCTTCCTGGATCACCGCAACGCCTACTACTTCTGGACGAACCCGCTGGGCGTGCGCACCGACGGGCGCATCGTGGACGACGGCGAGGCCTTCTCCACCAACTGGGCCGGCGAGTGGGAGACACAATCCACCATCGTCAAGGATGGGTGGATCGCCGAGGTGCGCATCCCCTTCGCCAACTTCCAGTTCCCCGAGGGCACCCAGGAGCTCACCTTCGGGATGCTGCTGGACCGGGAGCAGGCGCGTAACCAGAAGTGGAGCAACTGGACGCCGGATGGCGTCAACTCCGCCAAGGTGTCGCGCTACCCGCACCTGACGGGCCTGGAGGGCGTCCGCGGCCGGCCGAAGTGGAGCATCACGCCCTACGTGGCCACCCAGTTCGCGCTCAAGGCGAATGACGACCGCGGCTTCTTCCGCCCCAACGTGGGCGCGGACGCCCAGATCGATCCGGTGCCCTCCGTGTCGTTGAAGCTGACGGCCAACCCGGACTTCTCACACGTGGAGGCGGACCAGGACTTCCTGCTGCTGGACACGGAGGAGCCCCTGCTGCCCGAGCGGCGCCCCTTCTTCCTGGAGAGCGAGCACCTCTTCATCTCCCCCATCAACATGTTCACCTCGCGCCGCATCGCGCTGAAGCCCCATGATCGGATCTGGGGCGGCGCGCAGCTCACCGGCAAGGTGGGCGGGCTGGCCTTCGCGCTGCTGGACGTGCAGCACCGGGACGAGGCGTGGGACCAGACGTACGAGAACGTGAACTCGGGCGTCCTGCGGCTCCAGCAGGATCTGGGCAAGCGCTCCGCCATCAGCCTCACCCTCCTGAGCCGCAAGGGGGACGAGTGGTTCCGCACGGTGGGCGTGGACGCCAATATCCACCTCTACGAGGAGTTCTTCATCCAGGCGCAGGCCGCCAAGACCTGGAGCCCGCTCGGGAGGCACGGCTCGGAGGCCTACCACGTGGCCCTGCACCGCTTCGACACGCTGTCGGAGTTCTGGATCGAGTTGGAGGACATCGGGAAGAACTACGCCAACCCGCTGGGCTGGACGCCGGTGACCGACAAGCAGGGGTGGAACACGCACCTGTACCTCAACCCCTTCCCCCAGTGGCGCTTCCTGCCGCGGCTGGACGTGACGTGGGACACGCTCTGGCGGCGCAACCACGAGCATGAGCGCACGCGCTACCGGCAGCGGCTCAACGTGCAGCCCTACCTGCACCACAACTTCGCGCTCTACTTCGACGGCGTCTACGACCAGAACGAGGGCTTCGACAACCGGCTCATCAAGGCTGGCTTCACCGTCTTCCCGCATGACTGGCAGAACTTCACGCTCACGGCGGTGACGGGCCGCTTCCTGGGCGGCGACATCCGCGGGTTCAACAGCGCGCTCAACCTCAAGCTGGGCTCTCGCATCGTGGCCCGCTTGAGCGGCTTCTACACGCGCAACGTGGGCGTGCCGCCCGAGAGCGATCTGTTCGGCGAGTCCGGGGATGGCTACTCGTGGTCCGGCTACGCCCAGCTGCGCTACCACTTCAGCCCGGATCTCTACGCCCGCGTCACCTTCCAGAAGGGCGGCGTGTCGGAGCTGGCGGACTACAACAGCGTCAAGGGCACCTTCCTCGACGCGGTGGTCGGCTGGCACTACCGCCAGTGGAGTGACATCTTCCTCGTCTACACGGACCAGCCTTTCGACGGCGCCCAGGAGCGCCGGATCCTCTCCAAGATCTCCTTCAACTACTGAGCGCCATGACCACGCCCGACGTCACCTCCCTGCGTAGCCGCTATGACGAGGTGTCCCCGAAGTACGACAAGGGGACGCCCACCCAGCTGTCCCACCGGCTGTTCTGGCTGGCGTACGAGCACCTCACCTGGAGCGCGGTGGAGAAGGTGCTGCCTCCCGCGGGCCAGGTCTGGCGCGTGCTCGACGCGGGCGGCGGTGGAGGCAAGTTCGGCACCCGCTTCGCCGAGCGGGGCCATCACGTCACGGTGCTGGATGTGTCTCCCGGCATGCTGGAGCAGGCGCGCGGCGAGTTCTCCCAGAAGGGGCTGCTGGAGCGGGCCAGCTTCGTGGAGGGCAGCGTCACGGCGCTCGCCTTCCCGGACGCCACGTTCGATCTCGTCTTCTGTGAGGGGGATCCGGTCTCCTACTGCATGGACGAGTACCCCAAGGCCATCTCGGAGCTGGTGCGCGTGGCGAAGCCGCGCGGCCCCGTGGTGATGGGGCTGGACAACCGCTACGAGGCCTTCGTGGGCACCCTCAAGTACGGCAAGAAGGAGGAGGCGCTGAAGGTCCTGCTCGACGGCAAGACGAAGTGCCCCTATGGGCTGCCCGTCCACGCCTTCACCCTGCGCGAGCTGCATCAGGCCGTGGCCGCGGCGGGGGCCGAGGTGGAGGAGATCTTCGGCAAGCCCGTCATGTTCTTCGACATGCTGGAGGCGTTCCAGGCCGCCCGGGGGCCCAACGTCGATCTCTGGGAGGCGCGCGGGGAGCTCCTCGCCCTGCAGGAGCGCCTGGCCCACGAGGGCTTCGCCGTCACCGGCCAGCACCTGCAGGTCATGGCTCGGCGAAAGTGAGGGACACGTGAGCTCGCTTCCATACCTGGGTGTGGGGCTCAGCTACCGCTGGGATCTCAACCCGCACCTGGCTCGCGGCAACCCCGGGGTGGACTGGCTGGAGGTGACGCCGGAGCACTTCCTGCCGCTCACGGAGGACGCGCTCCAGCGGCTGGCGCTGCTGGCGCGGCGCTACCCGCTGGCGGGCCATGGCCTGGAGCTGTCCGTGGGCTCGGATGGGGTGGATGCCCCCGGCTACATGGAGGGCGTGCGCCGCATCCTCAGCACCACCAAGAGCGCCTGGCACGGCGATCACCTCTGCTTCACGCGGGTGGGGACGCTGCCCCTGCGCGCGCTCACGCCCGTGCCCCTCACGGAGGAGGCGCTGGAGGTGTGCGTGCGCAACATCCGCCGCGTCCAGGCGGAGCTGGCCGTCCCCTTCGTGGTGGAGAACATCGCCTACCTCTTCGAGACGCCCCTGGACACGCTGCCGGAGGAGGAGTTCCTGCGGCGCGTGGTGACGGAGGCGGACTGCGGGCTGCTGCTGGATCTCCACAACCTGCACGCCAACGCCGTCAACCGCCGGTACGATCCGTACCCGTTCCTGGATCGGCTGCCGCTGGAGCGGGTGGTGCAGATCCACATCGCCGGCGGCCGGACGATGGAGGGGCTGCTGCTGGACAGCCACTCCTCGTGCTCGCCCAAGGAGGTGTTCGAGCTGCTGGATTACGTCGTCCCTCGCTGCCCCGTCCGCGGGGTGAACTTCGAGATGGACTCGGACTTTCCCCCCTTCCCCCGGCTGGTGGAGGAGCTGGCGCACGCGCGCTCCATCCTCCAGCGCCACGGGGCCTCCAAGAGCTGAGAGAGGAGCGGACGTGGGTTACTCGGAGACACTCGAAGTGCTGGCGCGGCTCCACGTGGATCCGCGCTTCCGCGCGGCCTACCTGGCCGATCCACGCGCGGCCCTCACCGCTCGGACACTGACGGAGGCCGAGCAGGAGCGCCTGGCCCGCATCGAGCCCCGCGCCGTGCAGCTGGCGGGGCGGATGATGGACTACCACCGGTCCGCGCGCGTCCTGGAGCAGCTCACCTGGGTCAACCCCGAGCTGCGCCCGGAGCTGCGCGGGGTGATGAACCGGTTCATGGAAGGAGTCCTGCCGGAGCTGCTCAACCGCGAGGAGGCCATCACCTTCTGCCGCTTCCTGGAGGCGCAGCCGCAAGGGCTGCCCGACTACGTGGCCGAGCTGGCTCGGTGCGAGCGGCTGCGCATCGCGCTGGCCTGGGGGCTGGAGCCGGGAGCGGGCCCCACGCACGTGGAGACCTTCCAGTACCCGGTGCTGGAGGTGCTCGCGGCGATGGCGGCTCCAGGCTGGCCGAAGCCCACGCCGCGCGCGACGCGGGTCATCTACACCAAGGTGCCGAGCCTGCCGGCCGTGATGCTCCGGGCCGAGCCCGTGGCTCCCTGAGCCCTCCCCAGCGCCTCACGAGAAGAAGCGCTGCAGCACGGCGATCATCGCCGCCACGTCCGCGGCGGAGGCCAGCTCGCGGATGGAGTGCATGGAGAGCATGGGGCTGCCCACGTCCACCGTGCGGATGCCCAGCTCCGCGGCCGTGATGGGCCCGATGGTGCTGCCGCAGCCCAGGTCCGTGCGCGTGACGAAGTGCTGGGGCGTCACCCCGGCCTCGCGGCACAGCCCGGCGAAGTACGCCCACGACTCCCCGTCCGTCGCGTAGGACTGGTTCACGTTGGACTTGATCACCGGGCCGCCGCCCATGAGCGGCTGGTGCTTCGGCTCGTGGAGCGAGGCGTAGTTGGGGTGGACGGCGTGCGCCATGTCCGCGGACACCAGGAACGAGTTCCGGATGGCGCGGTGGTACGCATCCGGGCGCCCGTCCGAGTGGCCCAGCACGAGCCGCTGCAGGCAGTCGCGCAGGAACGTGCCCGCGGCCCCCTGGGCGCTGCGGCTGCCCACCTCCTCGTGATCGTACAGCACGACGCCGCAGGTGGCCTCGCAGGCCCGGCCCATCGCCAGCAGCGCGGACAGCGCCGAGTGGCAGCTGGCGAGGTTGTCCAGGCGCGGCGCGTGGAGGAACTCGCCGTTGGCGCCCGAGCGCGCCGAGGGCTGCGTGTCGTAGAGGCACAAGTCGTAGCCGAGGATGTCCCCGGGCTCCGCGCGCACGCCCGCGCTGGTCAGCTCGCGCACGAGCAGCGTGCGCAGGTCCGCCGGGCCCGCGCTCTCCAGGCCGAGCACGGGCACCATGTGCTCCTGCGCGTTGAGCTTGAGGCCCTCGGTGTTCACGCCGCGGTTGAGGTGGATGGCCAGGTTGGGCACGCGCAGCAGCGGCCGGCGGAAGTCCACCAGGTGCGCCGCGGGGCGGCCTCCGGCATGCACCAGCACCCGGCCCGCCAGGGACAGATCCCGATCCAGCCACGTGCTCAGCAGCACCCCGCCGTAGATCTCCACGCCGAGCTGGTGGTAGCCGTTCTTCGAGATGGTGGGGTTGGGCTTGAGGCGCAGGTTGGGCGAGTCCGTGTGGGAGCCCACCAGCCGGAACCCCGCGCGATCCACGGGCGCGGTGCCCAGGTGGAAGGCGGCGATGCTCGTGTCCCCTCGGGTGATGTAGACGCGATCTCCGGGCTGGAGGCTCCAGGGTTCGCGCTCGTCCAGCGCGCGGTAGCCCTGCTGGGACAGGCGGCGGGCCGTCTCCCGCACCGCATGGTAGGGCGTGGGGGAGGCGTCGATATAGGCAAGCACGTCCTTGGCCGTGGTCTCGGTGTCGATGGGGCTCATGGCCCCCAGGCTAGCGCCCCCGGGGCGCGTCGAGGAAGGTGCCGAGCAGCACCCAGCGGCGCGCGGCGTCCTCGGCGCCGGGCCGGGCCACCAGCGGCGTGGTGTAGTGCCAGAAGGGCAGCCGGTACACGGTGACGCCTCCCAGGGTGTTCACGCTGGCGATCTCCGAGAAGTGGCCGCCCCGCGCATAGACGAGCCACTGGTGCGCGACAGCCGGCGTGGCGAGGGTGATGTGCATGTCCACGTACCCGTCCCGCGCCTCGGGATCCTCGGGGTGATGATCATTGTGCGGTCCGGTGTAGTCGCCGGGCCCGTAGCACAGCACCTGGATGCCCCACCGGCGCCGCAGCGCGCGACCGCTCACCGCGGCGGCGAAGGCCCCGAAGCTCTCCGAGCGCAGCAGGGTGGTGAGCCCCAGCCGCTCGGCCACGCGCCACGAGCGTGAGCGCCGGCTCCCCAGCAGCGCGGTGCGCACGCGCACCGTCTTGGGCAGCAGCTCCGAGTAGTTCTCCGTCATCCCCAGCAGGCTCTCCGGCGGGATGGGATCCTCCATCACCGTGAGCGTGCCGCGCAGCTCCTCCTCGAGCGCGTCCCGGCACGCCGCGGCCTTCCTCACGTCAATGACGCCGGTGAGGGAGAGGAAGCGCCGGGGTGGCACCCGGAGCAGCGCCCCACAGGCCTCTGGATCTCGTCCTCGGAGGATCCGGAGGCCCTTGAGGGTCAGCAGGTCGGCGAACTCGGAGGGAAACAAGGGCATGCAACTTCCACCGAGGGTGGCAGATAATGGTCCCATTGTCTCTCCCCAGGACCGGGGAGCCCCTCGCGAACCGGAGTTCTTCCATGGATCCCATCGGCCGCCGCCCCTCTCCCCTCCGGCCCCTCGCGACCGCCCCCCAGGCGGAGGCCCGCCCCGCGGCGACCGCGAAGGCCGCGCCGGCCAACAGCGTGGCCCAGGTGCAGCAGAGCACCTTCGACGCGCCCGCCTCCCGCGCCGCGGCCTCGAAGCCGATCCCGGGCGCCTGGCGTGGCGGGCCGGACACCGCGGTGGGCAAGGCGATCGCGGGGATGATCGAGCGGATGCGGGGCTCGGAGGCCTCGGGCATCACGCTCAAGGGCGACACGATGGAGAGCCTCTTCACGCGGGCCATCCTGGACAACAAGCACGTGACGAACGAGCAGCTGCTGACCATCACGAACGTGAAGCTGGAGCAGCTGGCCACCAGCCCCGAGGATCGGGCGAAGGTGCTGAAGAAGGTGCCGAACGCGCGGGAGCTGCCGGTGCACAAGTTCACGGTGGGCATGCTCGCGGCGGCCACGGGGCTGGATCCGAAGCAGCTCTCCGAGGTCTGCCCGGATCTGGGGCTGACGGGGGCGCCGGGCACGCCGATCCTCTACGCGGCGAAGACGGAGCGGATGCAGCGCTCCACGGCGCTCCACGACTTCACGGACTACCTGCGAGGCGCCGGCGTCAAGGGCATGAACAAGGCGGTGTGGGGCGTGGAGAACCGCGTCCTGTCTGCCGCCGTCAGCGCGCTGGGCGGCGGGCGCTACTGAGCCCCCAGCCGCTGGCGGGCCACCTCTCGGCGCTTCGCCCGGGCCTTGCCGGCCACCCCGAGCAGAGCCTTGTCCCGCTCCCAGCGCTCGCGCGTGGGCGCGTCCACCCGAGGCCACCACTCCTCCAGCCCCGCCACCAGCCGCTGGCACAGATCCAGCGCGCCGCCGAGCGCCACGTGCACCGCGGGTGAAGCGGGCTCGGCCAGCGCCAGCCCGCGGATCATCACCGCAAGCGCGAGCACCTCGTCCTGGACGCGCTCCGGCCACCCCGAGCGCCGGGCGATCTGGAGCAGCCACCCGAGCAGCGCCGCGTTCACGTGGCAGTCCTCCGTCGTCCGGAAGGGCTTGAGGTAGCGCTCGTAGCCATCACCGGGCAGCACCTCCTCCGGGGACACCGCCACCTCATGCAGCCGCAGCTCGGCGTGGGGGATCTCCGGGACGAAGGGCATGGTCGGCATCTCGTCGAGGTGCACCCCCTCGCGGCGAGCATCGATCATCACCACCCGAAGCCGGTTCCTCCCCTGCGCGTCCAGCCCCTCGCTGGCCACGATGAAGAGCGTCTCGGCCGCCGTGCCCAGGGTGACGAACATCTTGGAGCCCGTCAGGCGCAGCGGGCCCTCACCCTCGCCGCCCGAGAGCCGCGTCTGGATGGCGCTCGGGTGGGCCCCGCCCGCCTCCGTGGCGCAGAGCGCGCCGCGGTGCTCCTTCGGCATGCCCGGGAAGAGGGAACGGAGCGCCGCGTGGTAGCCGGACGTGAACGCGAAGCCGAGCCGATCCGCCATGAAGCCGCCCGCGAGCGCGTGATCCACGGGCGTCATGAAGCGCGAGGCCAGCCCCAGATGCTGGCGCCACCAGTCCTCGATGGAGCCCAGGGCGCCCGGCTGGGGAGAGGCCGTGAGAAGGAACCGAAGGATGTCGTCCACGCGGCCACTCTACGCCAGGGAGACGCCGTCTTCTCTCCTCCCCTGCCTCGTAATTCTGCTGAAACATGCGCGGGTTTAACTTTCGGCCGCCTCAGGGGTCCTGCTCCTGGGATTGCACGCTCCTCCAGGGAAGATGCCCACCTCCATCCGGATCCACCCGCGCCGCCACCTGCCAGCCCTCGCAGTGGGGCTGCTGGCCCTGGCCTTCACTCCCAGGCCCGCTGCCGCCCAGCAGGAAACACCCTGGGTGAGCATGACGCTCGAGGAGGCCATCGCCCGAGCGCTCAAGCACAGCCCCGAGATCGTCCAGGCCCAGGGCTCCATCCGGACCGCGGCGGCCGCCGAGCGGAGCGCCTTCGGGGCCTATCTGCCCGGCCTGTCCGCCAGCGCGAGCAGCTCCCTCTCCAGCAGCGAGCGCTTCAACCCGACCACCGGCACCCCCGTCACCGGCTCCAACGACTCCTACAACGCGGGCCTCTCGGCCTCCTGGGAGGTGTTCACCGGCTTCCGCCGGCGCAACGAGCGGCAGCGGGCTCGGGCCGAGGCCCTGTCCGCGGAGGCCCAGCTCGTCGGGCAGCGCTTCGGCGTGGAGCTCTCCGTCCAGCGCGCCTTCTTCGATGGGCTGCGCGCCGAGGAGCTGATCGCCGTGGCGCGAGCCCGCCTCGAGCGCGCGAAGGAGGGCGTGGGAGCAGCGGAGCGCCGGCTGGCCGTGGGCTCCGCCACCCGCTCGGATGTGCTCCGCGCCCAGCTCGAGCTCAACACGGCGCGCGAGTCCCTGCTCCAGTTCGAGAACCAACGCCTCACCGCGGCCCTCTCCCTCGGCCGGCTCGTCGGCCTGGAGGAACCCGTGGATCCGACCCCCTCCGGCCCCACCGAGCCCACGCCCATCCAGGAGTCTCGCGAGGCCGTGGTGTCCACCCTCGTCACCCAGGCGCCCTCGGTCCGCTCGGCGGAGGCCTCCTTGCTCTCCGCGGAGGCAGGCATCGGCACGGCGCGCTCGCAGTACTACCCCTCGGTCCGCCTCTCCGCGGGCTACGACTGGTTCAACCAGGACTTCGGGCTGACGGGCGGGCGGACGGGCTGGTCGGTCCGGCTCGGCCTCTCCTACCCGATCTTCGACGGCTTCCAGCGGGAGGAAGGCGTGGTGCGCGCGCGGACGCAGGCCGAGGTCGCCCAGGCCCAGCTGGCCGACACCCGGCGGGCCGTCCGCACCGAGGCCGAGCGGGTGCTGAGCCAGCTCCAGCTCGCCGAGGAGCGCATCTCCCTGGCCCGCCAGGCCGTGGAGGTGGCCCAGGAGGATCTCCGCGTCCAGCAGGAGCGCTACCGCCTGGGCGCCACCACCATCCTGGAGCTGCTCACCTCCCAGACGGCCCTCGTCGAAGCGCAGAACAACCTGGTGGGCCTGCGCTTCGACTACCTGCTCTCCCGCGCGGAGCTCGAGTCGATCGTGGGGAGGGAGTTGTGAGCGCGGCCGGGATACCGGAGCCCTCCCCTGCCGCCGCGGAGGGCCGGGCGCTGTCCGACGTGATCATCCGCGTCGAGGGCCTGACGAAGACGTACCGGCTGGGCTCGGAGACCGTCCACGCTCTGCGTGGCGTCAGCCTCGACATCCGCCGCAACGAGTACCTGGCCGTGATGGGGCCGTCCGGCTCCGGCAAGTCCACCTTCATGAACCTGATCGGCTGCCTCGACGTCCCCAGCGGCGGCCAGTACTGGCTCAACGGACAGCCCGTGGCTGGGTTGAGCGAGGAGTCTCTCGCCCGGATCCGCAACCGCGAGATCGGCTTCGTCTTCCAGAGCTTCAACCTGCTCCCCCGCGCCTCGGCGCTGGACAACGTGGGGCTGCCGCTCATCTACGCGGGCGTGAGGAAGCGCGAGCGCCGCGAGCGCGCCGCCGTGCTGCTCGATCGCGTCGGCCTGGGCGCCCGCAAGGATCACCGCCCCAACGAGCTCTCCGGTGGCCAGCGCCAGCGCGTCGCGATCGCCCGCGCCCTGGTGACCCACCCCGCCCTGCTGCTGGCGGATGAGCCCACGGGCGCGCTGGACAGCAAGACGGGCGAGGAGATCATGGCGCTCTTCGACGAGCTCCATGCCCAGGGACAGACCCTCATGCTCGTCACCCACGAACAGGACATCGCCGAGCACGCCCACCGGATCCTCTTCCTCAAGGACGGGGTGATCGAGCGGGATGATCGGAGGCAGAAATGAAGAAGGTGCTCCTCATCATCGGGGCGCTCGCCCTGGCTGGAGCGGTGGTGTACTTCGTGCGCGGCCGCGCGGGACAGGCGGCCCCTGAGCGCGCGCTGCCCACCACCGAGGCGAAGCGCATGGATCTGGAGATCGCCGCCGAGGCCTCCGGGCTGCTGGAGCCCATCCGGGTGGTGGAGGTGAAGTCGAAGGCCTCCGGCGAGGTGCTCCGCGTGCTCGTCGAGACGGGCCAGCAGGTGGAGCAAGGGGCGCTCCTGACCGAGATTGATCCCCGGGACGTGCAGAACGCCCTGGCCCAGGCCGAGGCGGACATCGAGTCCGCCCGGGTGCGCCTGTCCACCGTGGAGGCCCAGCGCCAGCGCATGGAGGCCCTGCGCGCCTCCGGCGTCGTCACGCAGCAGGAGCTGGAGACCGCGGTGGACGCGTCCGCCACGGCCCGCGCGGCGCTGGTGCGCGCCGAGACGAACCTGCAGCTGGCCCGGGAGCGGAGGAAGGACGTGACGATCCGCGCGCCGATCTCCGGCACCATCCTGGAGCGCACCATCGAGCCCGGGCAGATCATCACCTCCGCCACCTCCAACGTGTCCGGCGGCAGCACCCTGTTCAAGATGGCGGACATGACGGAGATGCAGGTCCGCGCGAAGATCGACGAGACGGACATCGGGAAGATCCAGCCCGGCATGGAGACGCGGGTGTCACTGGAGGCCTACCCGAGCCGCACCTTCGTGGGCCAGGTGGTGAAGATCGAGCCCCAGGCGCTGGTCGAGCAGAACGTGACGCTCTTCCCGGTGCTCATCCGCCTGAAGAACCCGGAGGGCCTGCTCAAGCCGGGGATGAACGCGGAGGTGTCCATCGAGATCGCCCGCCGGAATGACGTCGTCGCGGTGCCCAACACGGCGGTGGTGGGGATGCGCGAGGCCCCCGGCGCGGCGACCGCCCTGGGGCTGGACGAGGCGGTGGTGCGAGCGGCGCTGCGCCCCGCGGGAGCCACTCCTGCCGGCGACCGCGGGGGGCGAGGCTCCGGGGCGCGCGGCGATCCGGGGCGCTCGAGGGACCCGGACAGGCGCCCGGGGGTGGTCTTCGTGCAGCAGGCGGACGGCCCGCAGCCGCGGCGCGTCCTGCTCGGCTTGAGTGACTGGGAGAACACGGAGGTGATCAGCGGGCTGGAGCCCGGGGAGAAGGTGCTGCTGGTCTCCGTGGCCCAGCTCCAGCAGCAGCAGCAGCAGAACCTGGATCGGATACGGCAGCGGACCGGCGGGATGATCCCCGGCGCGGGCGGCGGGGCGCGCGGCGGCGGCGGCGGGCGGAGGTGATGGGGCCATGCTGATCATCGAGATCCTCTGGGTCGCCCTGGACGCCGTCCTGGCCAACAAGCTGCGCTCCCTGCTCACCATGCTGGGGATCGTCATTGGCATCGCGGCCGTCATCACCATGGTGGCCCTGGGCGAGGGCGCCCGCCGCTCGGTGGAGGATCGGCTGAAGACGCTGGGGGCCAACGTGCTCACCGTGCGCCCCGGACAGTCCTTCTTCGGTGGGCTGGGGCGGGGCCAGGCCATGCTCTCCGTGGAGGACGCGGAGGCGCTGCGCGCGGCCCCCGAGGCCATCCTCGAAGTCGCTCCCGAGCTGGAGGGGCGCTTCCAGGTCGAGCGCGGCGCGAGCAACGCCAACCTCTCCATCCTGGGCACCTGGCCCTCCTACTTCAGCGTCAACAACCACCAGCTCGCGGCCGGGCGCCTCTTCACGGAGGCGGAGGATCGCGGGCGGCGCCGCGTGGCGGTGCTGGGCGCCCTGGTGGGAGGACAGCTCGGCGGCATCCCCACCGAGTCGCTGGTGGGGCAGACGATCCGCGTCAGCGGCGTCCCCTTCGAGGTGATCGGCGTGCTCGCGGAGAAGGGCTCCCAGGGGTTCTTCAACCCGGACGAGGGCATCTACGTCCCCCTGGCGACCGCGCAGTTCCGCGTCATGGGCAGCGATCGCATCCGCTCGATCGCGGTGCAGGCCGTGAGCGAGGCCCAGATGAACGACGCGATGATCGAGATCGATCAGCTCCTCCGGCGCGAGCACCGGCTCCGCCCGGGCGAGGCGGCGGACTTCAACATCCGCGATCAGGCCTCCCTGCTCAACACCGTCCAGGAGACCACGCAGACCTTCACCCTGCTGCTGGCGGGCATCGCGGCGATCTCCCTGGTGGTGGGCGGCATCGGCATCATGAACATCATGCTCGTCTCGGTGACGGAGCGCACCCGGGAGATCGGCCTGCGCAAGGCGCTGGGCGCGCGGCCGAATGACATCCTCTTCCAGTTCCTCATCGAGTCCCTGGTGCTGTGCCTGGTGGGCGGGGCGCTGGGGCTGTTGCTAGGCCTGGGCGGCTCCATCGCGCTGCAGCGGCTGGCGGGGTGGAACGCCACGGTGGCGCCCGAGGCGGTGGTGCTGGCCTTCGCGTTCTCTGCCGGGGTGGGCGTCTTCTTCGGCATCTGGCCCGCCCGGCGGGCGGCGAACCTCACACCCATCGAGTCGCTCCGGTACGAGTAGCCGCGCCCCCCCGCCAGAGGGCCGTACCTTGTTTCCTTCACCGAGGCTCATGCCACGAAGGAGCCCTCGACCTGAGGGCTCCCCGGACCGGGGCTGCCTCGATGACCCGACGCGCTGTACCTAGTTGCACCCCTGGTTCGTCAGGAAGGTCACGCCACGGTTCTTCTCGCTCGTGCCGTTCGTGCCGCCGTAGTCCGTGTTCGAGAAGGACAAGAGCACGCTGGCCCCCGTGGACTGGTTCCTGATCTCCATCGTCATGTTGTTGGGGATGAGCGTGGTGCTGTTCGGGTAGTTCGCGCCGATGTAGTAGCGCAGTCGGCCATTCGGCAGGCTCCCGCACTTGGCCATCTTGTTCTCGAGCGTCACCCAGTTTCCGCGGTTGAAGTTGGTATCCTGAGGCACCAGATTCGCCCGGCCCCCCCAGCCTCCGAGCTGCGATCCGATGAGGTGTCCCCCGTCGTAGTCGTTGCTGGAGGCCGCGTCGCCCCACTGCCCCACGCTCAGCTGACAGGAGTCGTTGCGCGCCGCGGCGACGATCGGCGGCAAGTACGCGTACGCCCGGTGCGGCCGACCCGAGCTCTCAATGAAGTAGTACTCGCCGTTGATGTTGTGCCAGGTGTTCCGGTCGCTCGACGGGAAGTACTGCGGACAGTCGGTGATGAGGGCGGCGGTGACGTCCCCGACGCCGTAGGACTCCAGCGCCCGCTGGAGCTCGTCTTCCGTGTGGAGCTTGAACCCGACGCCATAGGGCGCCATCGCCTGTCGGATCTCGTCCTCCGTGTGGCTCTCGAAGAACTCCATGACTCCGTCCGGGCCACCGAAGTCCCGCTCGATCTGACTGACGATCCCTTCGCCGCCCAGATCATCGGCTCCGCAGCCTGCGAGCCAGAGACCGAATACCACCGCAACTGACAGCTTGCTCATGATGCGCATTCCATCGCTCCTTCCTGGGGGGGGTGCCGCACGGACCTGTTGCAGCCGCGACTCTACTCGCACCGAGTTGCGGATTCTCAGGATCTGAGACACGCCTTTCGAAAAGCGCACACCTCGGGTCACGGGAGTTCCGCCGCACCACATGCGTACAGGTCATCGAGGGCTCCGAGGCCATGGTGACAATCTCGCTCGATGCGAAGGGCTATCGCGCGACGCTCACGGGGAGCCTCGGCATGAAGGCGAAGAACGGCGTGGAGCTTTCCCGCTCGCAGCGCTCTCTTCTCCATCGCGCCCGTGAGCGATGCATCTGACAGGTGGTACTCACCCTCCGCGGTGCTGGTGCTGTAGACTGACGGGTGAAGCAGTCCGCTCTGGCTTGTGAGGTACCGGTGGCACAGGACGACTCGACCCGCCCTGGGCCCCGGGGTGCCACGGGCGGCAAACAGGGGACGGCCAAGGCGCCAGCCCATGGCAGCGCTGGAACGACGAGGCCCCCGGGCAAGGGGCAGCCTCAAGCGGAGAATGCGCCGAGCCGCTCGACGGAGACCCGACCACCTCTCCCCCACACGCTCTCCACCGACGTGCTGATGAGGGCCCAGGACATCCACAAGCTGGTCAGGCGGGCCGAGCCCGACCCGAAGGACGCCCCTGCGCTCAAGGGCTCGGCGCCGCCTGGGACGACGCCTTCCTCGCTGGTGCCGGCACCTGCTCGGCTGAACTCCTCCCTCCCGTCCCCGCTCGTGCCCATCCCCACGGCCCGCATCCCCAACGGCCGGACCTCCAACCCCTGGGGAAAGAGCGGCTTTGATCAGCAGGAGAACAGCGAAGTCTCCCATAGCAACAGCGTCCGCCTGGGAGGAGAGGAGAGCGGAAAGCAGATCGTCCGCCGGCCCGACGTGAACCTCCTCTACGACGGCACCACTCCGGCCGAGGGTGTCTTCCTCACCAACTCCGGAGCCATCATCGTGGCGCCAGTGCAGAGCTATCCGGGGCAACGCACGGTGATCCACACCCAGAATGTCATCAACCAGTACGCCGTGGCGGCCAACCCCCGCTATTTCCCGCGCCCCCAGGAGCCGCGCGAGGCAGGGCACCTCTTCGTCTTCGACGTCATGGCCTCGCAGCACACCACGCTGGCGCGCGCCTTCGGTGCGGGCTATCCGGGCATCTACCGGCCGGGTACGCTCGTGGAGATCTGGGAGTGGCTGAACACCCGGGCGCCCTCGCGCAGCTGGCGCGTGGTGGAGGGCCGCGCCCTGCTGGATGCGGCGGCGCGGGGCCTGCCTCTCATCGCCCTCGCCGAGACGTCCTCGGGGCCGCGGCTCGCCGTGGTGGAGCCGGGACCGCCGGGCCCCGGCGGCGAGCCTTTCCTGGCCAGTGCGCATGAGCCTCGCGGCCAGCGGCAGACGCCAGAGCAGGTCTTCGGCTCGAGCACCGCCCGCTACCTCGCCCACGACTGACGCTGCTCCGTGGGACGCCTGGGAGGCTGGAGTGAATTCCAGTAGAATCCCCCCATGTCCTTTCAGCCGCCCTGGAGCGGGGCCTTTCGTCTCCAGACCTTCTTCCACCGCAAGCCCGAGGCCTTGCCGGCCGAGGCGATCGACTCCATTCGGGAGGCGATCCTCGGCTCCTCCCTGCTGGGGGAGAGCAACCTGACGGAGCAGTTCTCGGGCACCTATGGCTTCTCGGTCTCGTTTCGGCGCGAGGCCCTCCCCCAGGTGACGGCGCGCTTCCCGGCCTTCGCGCCCTTCCTCGAGGCCGCGCTCCTGCCGGGCTGCGATGCATTCCTGCTCAACCCGCTCCTGATCCAGAACGGGCGAGGGGTGGCTGCCCACATCGATCGGAGCCTGGAGTTCTACGGGCCCAGCATCGGCTGCCCGGTCGCCGTGAGCGTGCTCTACGTCCACGTGCCGGGACAGCTCGCGGGGGGAGAGCTGCGGCTTTACCACCGCAGCAAGCAGGTGGCGGTGCTGGCTCCCCAGCCGCGCTCCCTGGTGACGTTTCGAGGCGACATGGCGCACGAGGTCTCCGGGGTCGAGGCCGGGGCCCCGGCGCTCTCGGAGGCGCGCATCAGCCTGGTGGTCGAGCAGTACCGGGTGCCGGAGGCGTTGAGGGCCCGGATCCCCTCCTTCGAGGTGCGGCACCGTACCGGAGCGCTGGCATGAGCGAGCTGAGGGTCGAGGT
Organism: Myxococcaceae bacterium; assembly: GCA_016926755.1. Classification (GTDB taxonomy): domain Bacteria; phylum Myxococcota; class Myxococcia; order Myxococcales; family Myxococcaceae; genus Hyalangium. Next base: position 45,147 of record JAFGNZ010000058.1, read on the forward strand.
TCGGGTGGCCAGGCCTCCGGGGGAGGTCTTCGCCGCCATCGAGGATCCGTTCCGGCTGCGGCGGTGGTACGGGGCCCCGCCGGGTTGCCACCGCGTCGGGGCGGAGGGAGACGACGAGCCGGGCGAGCCGTTCCGGTTGAACCTGATCGATGAGAAGGGCGCTCCCTTCGCGCAGCGCGGCCGCATCGTCTCCGTGACTCCGGGTGAGGGCGTCGTGCTGGAGATGGCCTGGGAGGGCAGGAACTTCGGCACGGAGACGACCCGCGCGGCGATCACGCTCCGCCCAGTGGAGGGCGGCACGAGCGTCGAGGTGCGCCAGGGACCGTTCCCGAGCCGCGAGGCGCAGGAGGCGCACCGGGTGTACTGGGAGGCCAACCTGGGGCGCCTGGCCCGCGTCGCCTCCGGAGAGGCCGTGCCCTGCTTCGAGGAGTTCTGGGAAGAGTCACAGGGCTTCATCGAGCCACTCGGCGTGGCCGCGTACGCCGTGCTGGCTGGCATGCGGGAGGCCGGGGCGACGCCCGAGGTGATCGCTCAGGTCGAGGACACGCTCTACGCCCACCTCGCTCGCGTCCCTCGGGAGACGGCGGAGATCCTCGGGGCCGTGCTGCGCCGGCGGCTGAACGGCGCCTCCTGAGCGGGCAGTGGGGCACCGTCTTCTCGGGCGCCGCCTGTGTCGCCGCCCTGCTGGCTCGCTTCATCCAGCACATGAAAGGACCGCGGCAATGATGAACAGCAAGAGAATTCAGATGCTGGTGCCCATTCTTCTTGGACCTCCTGCTGAATATATGGACCACGGGCATGCCGCAGTCCCCGATAGTCGCAGGCGGGTTGAAGCAGCAAGCTGATCACGG
>JAFGNZ010000351.1 GCA_016926755.1 Myxococcaceae bacterium
CCGGCTCGCCCGTCCCATCCGCCTTCCACACGCGCGCCGTCTTGTCCCAAGAGGCGGTGACAATGCGCTGCCCGTCCGGGCTGAAGCTCGCAGACGAGACGCTGTCCTCATGTCCCTTGAGCACGACCGGCTCGCCCGTCCCCTCCGCCCTCCACACTCGCACTGACCCATCTCCGCATGTGAGGGCGATGTGGCTTCCATCCGGGCTGAATGAGGCAGCTTGCGTGCTCCCGGGACACCTCAGGGTGGTGATTGGAACAGGTGTCCTCAGGAGCTCGTATGCCAGGTGTTCCCAGCCGCGCACCTGGCCTGGGTGCTTCACCTCCAAGAGGAGCTTGGAGACGGTCGCGAAGTCCGCGCGCTCCCTCATCTCTCGTGCACCTGCCATCAACGCTTGCGCTCGCGCGTGCGCCCTGGCCTCCTCAGCCTCCTTCCGCTGCCCCAGCGCCCAGAGCAGCAGCAGGCCCAGCAGCAAGGACACGGCCGCGGTTCCCCCAGCCACCAGCGCCAGCCTCCGCCGTGCCGCGCGCTCTTCTCGAAGCCTCCGTGCGGCCTCTTCCTCTCGCCGGGCCTGCTCCTCCCTCCACTTCTGGGCCGCCTCCTCCTGCCGGACACGCTCCCGCTTCAGCTCGAACACCTTGCGCGCCAGCCAGTCATGCCCCAGCTCGAAGTACCGGCTGCCCTGGTGCTCCTCCGCGTGCAGCACGGCGGCGGCCTCCAGGCGCGTCAGCACCGTGCTGGCTTCCACCTCCGACAGCTCCGACAGCACCGCGCGGGCCTGCTTCTCCATCAGCAGCGTCCGGCTTCCATCGCCAGCGACCAGCTGCTCCTCCAGCAGGCGCCGAGCGTGCGGCTTCAGCGGTCCCAGTCCCTCCAGCGTCGCCTCCAGGTACCGGTGGAGCATCGGCTCGGCCTGGACCCACCCCAGGGAGTTCCCCTTCGCCCTCTCCTCCCAGAGCGCCCGGCAGACAATCTGCGCGAAGGCCGCCTGCACCTCGGAGTCCTCCGTCTCGCCCTGCCCAGGGATTCGCACCTGGAGCATCAGCGCCAGCACCTCGTCCCGCGACCACTGCTGCGCTGGCGTGCCCGTCTCGGCAAGCTGGCACGCCACCTTCACCATCTCGCCGACCGAGAGGGGCCCCAGGCGGAACCCCTGCTCCAGCAGCTCCCGCCGGCCGCGAGCCCGGTCCCGGAACCGTCCCAGGTAGTCCTCGCGCATCGCCACCACCAGATGCACCCCGCGCATGGAGCCGCGCGCCAGCTCCCGCAGGTTCTTCAGCAGCTCATCCGTCCGCCCCGCATCTCGCCCCTGCTGGAAGAGCTGCTCGAATTGATCCAGATAGACCAGGAGCGGCCGGCTCGATTGCTGCTCCGCCAGCTCCAATGCGGCCTCCAGCCCCTGGGGGGCGCTGAGCTCCTCCGGAGGTGCTCCCAGCTCGAGCTGATGGAACAGGGCCCGCACCAGCCGCTCCAGCGGCGCCTCGTCCCTGAGCCAGCCCTCGATGTAGACGACCCGGCTGTCGAGCGTGTCCACCAGATGGGGAATCACGCCCGCCTGCATCACCGAGGACTTCCCCGCTCCGGAAGGGCCGAACAGCGTGATGCACGGGTAGGCCAGGATGTGGTTCGACAGCTTCCGGGTGACATCCTCCCGGCCGAAGAACCGCGCCCGATCCGCCGCCCGGTAGGGCTGGGGGCCCAGGAAGGGATTGCCGCTCATGGCTCCCTCCCGGGCTCGGCCTCTGTCAGGGCCTGCGCCAGCGCCGCGGAGGCCGCCTGGATGACCGAGATGCCCTGAGGCGTCGGCCCTCCCGGCAGCCCCCGGCCCTTCTTCCACGACTCGGCCTCGATATCCTCGGGCTCCAGCAGCACGGCGCTGCCGAGCGGGAGCCGCTGGCGCTGGAAGAGGCTGTGGAGCACGTGCCGGTGATCCCAGGCTTGCAGCGACAGGCCCATCAGCAGCGCGGGCCGGTGCAGCAGCTCCTTCTGGATCTCCGCCGACACGTCCACCGGCAGCACGTCCCGCAGATCCCTCACCCCCAGCAGGTAGTCGTCCTCGGTCAGCAGCGGCGCGTCGAAGCCCTGATCGGGCTGGTAGCCGCGGTAGAGCCGCAGCAGCGCCACATCCCGCTGGGGATCGAAGGACTCCGGGAACGCGTCCAGCGTCTCCCAGCCCTGATCCTCCGTGTGCCGCAGGATGAGGGGCGCCTCCTTGTCCTCCTGCGAAGGCTGGATGACGTAGAGCGCCAGCTCCGGCCGGTGCTCGGCGAGCGCATGATCCAGCACGGGCAGCCGCAGCAGCGTCAGGTGGAACCCGGGCGACAGCCGCCGGGCCAGCGCCTCCACGAGGGGGAGCGCGGGCAGGGTGTCCCGGAACAGCGACTGGAACTCGGACTTCAGCCTCCTGGCGCCGAACTGCAGCACGTACCGCTGGGACAAGGTGCTCAACGGGAGGAACTCCGGCGCGGTCCAGGGGGTCGACTGGAGGTCGCGGAGCAGCTTCTGGCGGAAGGTCTCCACGGCCGTGGACCAGGAGTCCACCAGCAGGTGGTCTCCCAGCACCAGCGAGCAGGGCCGCTGGAGCATGGCCTGCAGCGCCTCCACGGCCGGATCCACCGGGGTGGCCGGAGCAGCCCGAGCGGGAGCGCTCGGCGGCGCCACCTTGCGGCGCCGGAAGTCGAACAGCGTGGAGCTGTGTCCCCTCAGGTACAGCACGGGGGAGAAGGCCTCCGCGCTCTCCTGGTAGTCCGCCAGGATGCTGCGCCGAGCATCTTGCAGGCTGCGCGCCACATCCCCGCGCTGCACCGCGGCCCGCGTCAGCGAGCGATAGAAGGCCACCGAGCAGCGCCGCGCCACATCCGCCTTCACCGGCCACAGGTGCGCCACCACCGCGCCCGCACCGGCCTGGGCCAGCCGCTCCGCCGCGCTGATCAGCCCGCCGGGCTGGGCGCCCTCGCACGCCTCCAGGACCACCAGCCGCAAGTCATTGCGGAAGGAGGACTCCAGCTCCATGGCCAGCAGCTCGACCTTGAGCTCGGGCTCCTCGCCAGCCCGGCTCGCCAGCTGCAGGCACGGGGCGCCCTGCGCATCCAGCCCCCCGTGCCCGATGAAGTGGAGGATGTGCGGGATGGGCTCACGCCTGAGCCGATCCAGGACACCGGCCTTGTTGGCTCGCGGACCGGTGAGCGGCTCCAGCCACTCGAGCTCTCCCGCCTGGAGGCTCTCGTGGAGCAGCGCTCGCAGCCGGCCTGGCGCCTCCGCGTCCGAAGGAGAGATGACGAGCAGCCGGACCGCGCCCTTCACCTCGCGCGGCTGCCAGGCCTTCACCGACTCCACCCCCCGCGCGAGGAGCAGGCCCGGCAAGGCACCCAGGAACCCGAGCCCCGAGCCCGGCTGGCACAGCGCCTCCCAGGGGACAGCCTTCAGCACCGGGCTCTTGGGGTTGAGCCGCAGCAGGATGGGCTCGGTCCCCGCGGCCCCCTGAAGCCGGTGCAGGGACTCCTGTAGCCCCTGCTGGAAGAGCGCTTGATGGAGCGCCTCGGCCTCGCGGAGCACCTGCGCCCCTGGGAGCAAGCCCGTCAGAGAGGCCGAGCGGGACGCCGCCTCCTTCACCCACTCACCGAACTGACTCACGAGCAGCGGTGTGAACCGGGCCCCGAGGGTGTGGGGCGGCGGTTGCACGTCCTGCCCTCCCCGAGCCGTGGCGCTGATCTCCTCACCCGCCTGAGCAAGATCGATCTCCAGCCAGAGCTCGGACATCGGTGGCCCCATCCTGTCCATGAGCCGGGGAGCATATCCCACGCTGAAGACGGAGCCGCTCGCCATGCCCCCACCGCGGAGGCAGGCAGCCCCCTTGGCGCGCCGCCAGCCCGCGTCATGGCCCCGTGCGCTTCATGGGCAGGCGCGCGGCCGGATCTCCCAGCAGCAGGTAGCCCCGCAAGTCATTGCGCTGCAGCCAGAGGGAGCCGTGTCGTACTGGATCGGTGGGGTCCGGCGTCCCATACAGGAGCGCATCCTCTCGAGCCTGGTAGCCCGCCATCAGGCTCTCGTTGGCCGCCCGGTAGGCGCGCATCAGCGCGGCGAGCGCCACACCCGCACGGCTGCCGTTCGCCAGCACCTCCAGCGCCGAGAGGATGCGAGAGGCCCGGCTGACGGAGCTGCCCTCATCCGTGAAGGAGAGCGTCCAGGCCAGATCACTGTGGCCGATGATGGCCAGCGGCCCCTGCTCGTTCGCCAGCAGCGCCTGCGGGAGCGCCGCCACGAACGGACGCTCCCCTGGGCCGGGCAGCTTCGACAGCACCTGCTCCGGACGGCCTGGGTACTTCCCCGCGTTCTTGAGCTGGGACAGCCATGCGTGGAAGGCGCTCTTCGCCGGAGTCGCTGCCCCGAAGCACGCCACGACGAACCACATGCCTCCTGGCAGGAAGGGCGCCTCACGGAGCTTGTCCCCTGTGAGGGGCAGGCCCCCGCCCACCAACAGCGCCCCTTGCGTGGCGCGCTGCTGCTCGGGGGAAGCCCATCCACTCCTGGGCCTCCCAAGCCCATGCGACACCGAGAGCATCACTCCCGCACGCGCCTCACCCGCCGCGCGCAGCAGCGCATCCGGGCCCTCGCTCTCATAGGGAATCAACCGAGGATCCAGCGTGGGCCACTTCGCCTTCCATCGCGTCCGCATCGCTTCCAGGCAGGGCTCCACCAGGAGCTGGTGTCCCAGACTCGTCGCGGCGGTGCCATCCTGAGCCGTGTAGAGCAGCAGGCTGGGAGTCTCCTCCTCGGGGGTGCGCCGCGCATGCGCCAGGGCCTTCCTCGCGTAGGCCGCGTAACCCGCCAGGTCTGGCTCACCGCTCGGACTGCCGACATGGAGCCGCCCCACGCACGCGCCCTGTGCCAACACCTGCTGCAGCTCGATGGAGACGTGGTGCAGGTCTCCCAGGATCAGCAGGTACCAAGGCCGCTCCTCCTCAGGCACACCCTCGGCTTGGAGCACTTTCTCCCGCCATTGCACCGCCGCCGCGGCGTTCATGTCAGATGGCACGCGATACGTCTTCACCGGCGCATTCTGCTCCTTGCCCCGGTGCTCGATGAGCGGCGCGATGGCGTGCAGGAGGGCGTCTCCGAGCGTCCCTTCCGGAGCAATGACTCCCCACCGCTGAGCCTCCAGATCATTCGGGGCCGCGTCGGGCCGCTCCCAGGTGGGCACCTCGACGCGGCCTGGGAGGAGCTCGGGCTTCGGCGCATCCCAGGTGGCCTCCGCCGCGAGCCCCTCCTCCAACACCGGTCGATGCTCCTCCGCACTCGCGAGCAGCAGCTGCAGTGCCGAACGTGATGCGGAGCGTGAATCTCGCTGGGACGGGCTCATTTCGGGAGGCTCCTGGGGTCGAGGGACTCTACCCCGCCTGGAAGCGATCTCCTGGAACTCAGAGCCGCAGCGCGTGACGCTAGTCACTTCCTGGGGCCGGCTGGCAGCCCCCACCCTGTTCCCTCCGAAGCCGCAACCCAGCTGCGGCAGCGCAGCAGGCGGACAGCCCGTGGCCCTCTCGCTCACTGCCTCTGGATGCTCCCGGGATGATCCATTTCTATCTTCTGGGGGTGGATCTGGGTTCTTCGAAGGAGAGGAAGGGGCGCGCAGAGGGCCTCACGAGGAGCCTGTCCTCGCAGGAGGCCCGCCAATGCTGCCAACCCGAGACGCTGAGACCCGCCGGGTCCTCTACTCCGGGCGTCGCTACGTCGTCTCCAGGAGCGTGGGTGGCGATGGCCTCCCCTTCGTGGTGAAGACGGTCAAGCCGGGGGCTCTCGCTGCTAGCAGCGCCGCCAGGCTCCGTCACGAGCACGAGCTGCTGCGCGAGCTGGAGGTCCCGGGTGTGGTGAAGCCGCTCGCCCTGGAGGAAGTGGCGGGAATGCCGGCGCTGCGCCTCGAGGATGCCGGGCCACAAGATCTCAAGGCATGGCTCAAGCGCAAGCCCGTGGGGATCGACACCTTCCTGATGCTGGCGCTCCAGCTCTCGGACATCGTCGCGGAGCTTCACCGGCAGCACGTCATCCACCGGGACATCAACCCCGCCAACCTCGTCATGGCGGCGGACGAGCGGCACCTGACCCTCGTCGACTTCGATATCGCCACGAAGGTGGCGGGCCTCGCCCAAGCCGCGGGGGTCCCCGGCGAGCTCCAAGGGACCCTGTTGTACATCGCCCCCGAGCAGACGGGGCGGATGAATCGGCTCGTCGACCACCGCGCCGACATCTATTCCCTGGGCGCAACCTTCTACGAGATGCTGACCGGCACCCCTCCCTTCGCCTCGGCCAATCCGGCCGAGCTCGTGCACGCCCACCTGGCCAGGCCCCCCACCGCCCCCGCCCGGCTCACTCCGTCCGTCCCGGAGGCCCTCTCGGACATCGTGCTGAAGCTGCTCGCCAAGATGCCGGAGGAGCGTTACCAGAGCGCCGAGGCCCTGCGGGAGGACCTGTTGGAGGCGCAGCGCCGCTGGAAGGCGGCCGGGGCCATCCCCCTCTTCGAGCTGGGCCGGCATGACATCGCGCGGACGCTCGCCGTCCCGGAGAAGCTCTACGGGCGGGAGCGTGAATGCGCGGCGCTGCTCGAGGCCGTGGAGCGCGCTCGCGCGGGCGCCAGCGAGCTGGTGCTGGTGAAGGGCCCGGCGGGGATTGGCAAGTCGGCGCTGGTGAGCGCGGTGCGCGCGCGGGTGGAGGAGCAGGGCACGGGACGCTTCATCTCCGGCAAGTTCTACTCGCTCCATGGCAACCTCCCCTATGCCCCCTTGGTGGAGGCCTTCCGGCGGCTGATGAAGGAGCTGCTGCGCGAGCCGGCGGAGCGCTTGAGCGCGTGGCGGCACTCGCTCCGGCAGGCGCTGGGCATCCACGGCCGCATCATCGCGGATGTCATCCCCGAGCTGGAGCACCTCCTGGGCAGCCAGCCTCCCGTGGCGGCGCTCGGGCCGGTGGAGTCCCAGAACCGCTTCCACGTGGCCTTTCAGAGCTTCGTCCAGGCCGTGGCCGAGCGCGCCAATCCGCTGGTGCTGTTCCTGGATGACCTGCAGTGGGCGGACTCGGCCTCGCTGAAGCTCCTGCGCCTGCTCGCCTCCGCCTCGGACATCCACTTCGTGCTGCTGGTGGGCGCCTTCCGCACCGAGGAGGTCAAGCCAGCACACCCCCTCGCGCGCACCCTCGAGGAGATCACGGCGGCGGGCGGGAAGGTCTGCTCCATCGAGCTGGCCCCGCTGGATACCCAGGCCCTCACGGCGCTCTGCGCGGACACCTTGCGCAGCCCTCCGGAGCGGGTGCACCCCCTGGCCGCCCTGGTGCAGCGGAAGACGGCGGGCAATCCCTTCTTCGTCGGCCGCTTCCTGTACTTCCTCCGCCAGTCCGGGCTCCTGGCCTTCGCCGTCGAGCGCGGCGAGTGGGAGTGGGACCTCGCCCGGGTGGAGCGGGTGGGTGTCACCGAGAACGTGGTGGAGCTGATGCTGATGGCCATCCGCCGGCTCCCGAAGCGCACTCAGCATGTGCTGAAGGTGGCCGCCTGCTTCCGCAACCGGGTGGACCTCTGGCTCCTGTCCTCGCTGGTGGGGCAGCCCGTGGATGAGACCGCCGGGATGCTCTGGAGCGCCATCCACGAGGGGCTCCTCGTCCCCGAAGGAGAGGGCCCCCGCTTCGCCCGCGCGGGCACTCCCGAGGAGCTGGTGGTGCAGGACGCCTCGTACCGCTTCGTGCATGATCGCGTGCGGCAGGCGGCCTACTCGCTGCTCTCCGAGGAGCAGCGAAAGGGGTTCCACCTCCAGCTTGGGCGGCGCCTCGGGGAGGGCCTCCTCGAGGACGAATCCGATGAGCGCCTCTTCGAGGTGGTGGACCACCTGAACCTGGGCTCAGAGCGGATGACGGACCCGGCGGAGCGGCTGCGCCTGGCCTGGCTCAACCTCCGGGCCGGGCGCAAGGCCAAGGCGTCATCCGCCTTCGGGCCGGCGCTGGCGTACCTGGCACGCGGGCTCGGCCTTCTCCCGGAAGAGGCGTGGAAGTCCCACTACAGGTTGTGGCTCCTGCTGCACCGCGAGGCGGCGGAGTGCGCCTACGTCACCGGCGACCACGCGCAGTCCGAGGCCCTCCTCCAGGCAGCGCTGGCCCACGCCGCGTCGCGCTTCGAGAAGGCGGACCTCTTCAACCTCCAGGTGCTCGCCAGCACCGCGCACCGCGCCTACCCGGAGGCCGTCCAGAGGGGACGGGAGGGGCTCCGGCTGTTCGGCGTGGAGCTGCCGGAGCACGACGTGGCGAGCGCCGTCGCGGCCGAGTTCGCCGAGGTGGAGAAGAACCGCCGGAATCGCTCGATGGAGGAGCTGCTCACCGCGAAGCCCATGAAGGATCCCGGCCAGCTGGCCTGCATGCGGCTGCTGGCGAACCTCGGCTCGCCCGCCTTCTTCTACGACCAGGAGCTGTTCTCGTTCATCCGCACCCGCATGATCAACCTCACGCTGCAGCACGGCAATACGCCCGACTCCTCCCTGGCCTACGTGTCCTACGGGATGATCTTCGAGGAGGCGACGGGCGACTACGCCACGGGCCACGCCTTCGGGCGGCTGGGAGTGGAGCTGGCCCGGCGGTGCGGCGCGTGGCTGGAGTGTAGGGCCCTGTCCCTGTTCGCCAGCTATGTCAATCACTGGCGGGCCCCCCTGCGCTCCAACGTGCCACTGTGCCGCCGCGCGTTCGCCGCCGGGCTCGAGACGGGGGAGTTCCAGTTCGCCTCCTACGCGCTGGGCGCCACCTTGAGCGCGCTGTTCTCGATGGGGGCCGAGTTCTCCATCGTGCTGGCCGAGCACGAGGCCGATAAGGCCTTTGCCCGGAAGGCGGGCCAGTCCTCCATGGCCGACCTGCTCACCGCCTACCACCAGGCCATCCGCTGCCTCAAGGGGCAGACCCGCGCGAGGACCCGGTACGATGACGAGGGGTTCGACGAGGAGAGCTTCCTCCGCTCCATCCAGGGCTTCCCCTTCAACCGCTGCATCTACGAGGTGCTGCGCCTCCAGACGTCGTACCTGCTGGACGACTTCCAGGATGCACGAGCGATGTCCACGGCGGCCGAGCCACACCTCCAGTTCCTCCGCGGATTCTTCTCGGTGGCCGAGCACAACTTCTACACCTCGCTGACGCTCGCGGCGCTCTGCGAGGCTGGCACCGCGGCCGGGGCCGGCCTGCTGGAGCGGATCGCGGCCAACCAGCGCCAGCTTGGCCACTGGGCGGAGAACAGCCCGGAGAACTTCCGCCACAAGCACCTGCTGGTCGCCGCCGAGGTGGCCCGCCTCGAGCGGCGCCACCTGGAGGCCATGGACCTGTACGAGCAGGCCATCGATGGCGCCCACCAGGAGGAGTTCCTCCAAGATGAGGCGCTGGCGAACGAGCTGGCCGGCCGGTACTACCGCGCGCTCGGCCGCAAGCGCTTCGCCCGCCTCTACCTGCGGGCCGCCATCGAGAAGTTTGCCTTGTGGGGGGCGGAGGCCAAGGTGGCAGCGCTCGAGGGGGAGTTCCCGGATCTTGAGTCCGTCGAGGCCAGGGCCTGGAGGAGCGCGTCCTCCCTCACGCGCCCCATCGCCCTGGACCTCTTCAGCCTGCTCAAGGCCGCGGAGACGCTCTCGAGCGAGGTGGCCCTCGACCGCCTGCTTCAGAAGCTCATGGGGGTGTGCATCGAGGTGGGGGGCGCGCAGCGCGGCGCGCTCCTCCTCATGGAGGAGGGCGCCCTGGTGGTGCGAGCGATCGGCTCGGTCTCGGAGCCGGTATCCCTGGAGCGGACGCTGCTGGCCTCCTCCAGGCAGGTGCCCGGGACGATGATCAACCACGCGTACCAGACGGGGAACGCCATCGTCCTGGCCGACGCCGCTCACCAGGGACGGTTCGCCCGCGACCCGTACGTGGCCGCGCATGCGGTGAAGTCCGCGCTGGCGGTGCCCATCCGGCAACAGGCCAAGCCCGTGGGCGTGCTGTACCTGGAGAACAACCTGGCCACCCGCGCCTTCACCCCCGAGCGGGTGCGGGTGCTGCAGCTGCTCTCCTCACAGATGGCCGTCTCGCTGGAGAACAGCCGTCTCTTCGAGCAGCTGAAGGTGGAGGTGGAGGTGCGGCGGCGGGCCGAGGAGGGCGTGCGCTTCCTGGCCGAGTCGAGCATGGCCCTGGCCGAGTCGCTGGACTACGAGACGACGCTGGCCCGGGTGGCACGCCTCGCGGTGCCCTTCCTCGCCGACTGGTGCATCGTGGACGTGGTGGGGAGTGAAGGAGGGATTCGCAGGGTGGCGGCAGCCCACGCGGATCCGGAGAAAGAGCCCCTCATGCGCGAGCTGCAGGAGCGCTACGCGCCCGACAGGGAGTCCTCGCAGCCCGCGGCTGTGGTGCTGCGCACGGGGCAGCCCTACATCATCTCCGAGACCTCCGAGGAGGACCTCCAGCGAGTCTGCCGGGATGCACGGCACTGTGAGCTCATCCGCGCGGCCGGGAGCCGGACGGGGATCGTCGTGCCGCTCACCGCCCGCGGGAGGATGCTTGGCGCCATCAGCTTCGGCTCGGCGGCGCCGGGGCGCTACTACGGGCCGGCGGATCTCGCTCTGGCGCAGGAGCTGGCGCGCCGGGCCGCCATCTTCATCGACAACGCGCGGCTGTACGGAGAGGCCCAGGAGGCCATTCGCCTGCGCGACGAGTTCCTGACCATCGCCGCGCACGAGCTCTATACGCCCATCACCTCGCTCATGCTGACGGTACAGGGGCTCCAGAAGCACGCCGGGGCCACCCTGCCCGAGGCCGTCGCGCGGGCCTCCCGCAACGTGGAGCGGCAGACACAGCGGCTCAAGGGGCTGATCGGTGAGCTGCTCGACGTCTCGCGCATCCAGGCAGGCCGCCTCCACCTCCAGCGCGAGGAGATGGATCTCGCGGAGGTGGCCCGGGGGGTGGCCGAGCGCTTCGGCGACACGCTCCGGCAGGCCCACTGCCCGTTCCTGCTCCGTGCCGACACACCCGTCGTCGGCCGGTGGGATCGCCTCCGGCTGGAGCAGGTGATCACGAACCTGCTCTCCAATGCCGCCAAGTTCGGCGCCGGCAAGCCGATTGAGCTCTCAGTGGGCGCGCGGGACGGCACCGCGCTGCTGGTGGTGAGAGACCACGGCATCGGCATCGCGCCGGACAGCCTGCCGCGCATCTTCGGGCGGTTCGAGCGGGCCGTCTCGACGAGCAAGTACGGCGGCCTGGGCCTGGGCCTCTTTATCGTGCGCGAGATTGTCTCGGCGCTCGGAGGCGAGGTGGGAGTGGAGAGCACGGTAGGCTATGGAACGACGTTCACGGTGAAGCTGCCATGCAGCTGACGATCCGCGGATGACCCCTGCGAACGTTCAGCGAAGAGCTGACCATGGGGCTGCGCAAGGCAGGCACCTACGGACGTCATAGGTCTCTTGGCGGCAGCGGCGCGGGCCTACAGCTTCAGCCGCTTGAAGAGGCCCTCCGGGATGGAGCGGATGATGAACATGATGAGGGCCCAGATGCCGGGGACGTAGACCTCGTTCTTGCGCCTGTCCGCCGCGCGGAGGAGTCCTCGCGCCACCTTCTCCGGCGAGGCGAAGAGCTTGTTCTTCGGCAGGTGCGCCGTCATCGGCGTGTCCACGAAGCCGGGCTTCACGGTCACCACCGCCACCCCGGAGCGAGCCAGCCGGTTGCGCAGCCCCTGGAGGAACACGTTCAGCGCGCCCTTCGAGGCGCCGTACACGTAGTTGCTCTGTCGGCCGCGATCTCCCGCCACCGAGGAGATGACCACCAGCGTGCCGGCCTTCTGCGCCTCGAAGCGGTTGGCCAGCGCCGTCAGCAGCGAGGCGGCGCTCAGGAAGTTCGTGCGCAGCACCTTCTCCGTCTCCGCCCAGGAGCGCTCGCACGCCTTCTGGTCCCCGAGCACCCCGTGGGCGATCAGCGCCCCATCCAGCCCGCCGAGCGCCTGCGCCGCGCGCTCCACCAGCGCCTCATGCGCGGAGAAGTCGTCGAGGTCCAGCGCCTGCTGCTCCACCTTCGAGGCGCCCCGGGTGGCCGCGTCCTTCGCCACCGCGTCGAGGTTCGCGGGGTTGCGGCCTACCAGGTACAGCGCGGCGCCACGCGCGGCGAGCAACCGCACCGCGGCCTGGGCGATGGCGCTCGTGGCGCCGAGGACGAGGACCTTCTTCATGGGAGCGGACCATAGTGCCGGGGAAGCGATTCGAGAATGCTCACGTTACGCTGGCGGCTGCGGATCCTGTGGGGGCACTCCGACGATCATCGCCACCACCCGCTCTTCGACCGGAGCGAGCAGGGGAATCTCGGCGAAGGCTCGGCGGAGCTGCTCGGGCTCGATCGGATCATCGATGAGATATGGGTACAGCTCGGACATCTGCCACAACCGTGCGCAGCGCGGTGGGATTCGGGGATGTCGTCTGCATGGCTGACCGGCGCGAGGCGGAGGAGTATGCGCTCATCGGCGCCGGACAGCCGGGCCAACTCCGGCTCGGAGGCGTGCTCGCAGCAGGCGGCAAAAGCCACTGGGGCAAAGTTTTTTCAGGGGGGCATTACGAAGCCGCGCCCTGCGCTCAGTTGAGCAGCGCAGAGGTGTCGCTTGGGCTGAAGCCTTGCCGGCTGTCCGCGCGGCAAAGTTGTCAGACAGGCAGACAGGCTCGGCCAGAGTGTGTCGCGAGGGGAGCTCGAAAGGGTTCAACGCTGGCGGACGGTAGGCCCAGGGAGAGCGGGACGCCGGGGCGGGCGGACCCGTCAGCCCGACGGGGGGACCCGCCCCGCAGCGAGGGACCCGCGACCTGTGCTTCCGTGAGCGTGTGTCCGTGCCAGGAGCACCGGTGTCACCCGGTCCCATGCTCGCGCTGCGCTGGCTGTGGGAGATCGCGCCGCTCCTGTTCGATCCTGCACATGGAGGCAAGGTCCCCTGAAAAGACTGACTCCTCTGGCCTGGCTCTTCAGCGGGTGAGCGCGGGCGGCGTCGAAGTCACCCGGCGCCAGAAGGAAGAAGAGAAGGCGGGGTCCACGTAAGGCTTGAAGCGCTCGAGCTGGGGGAAGTACGCCGTGAAGTTCTCCGCGCTCATCCGCGCGTCCTTCGCCGGGTACACCGCGCCGCCCGCCTCGCGCGTGATGCGGTCCAGCTCCGCCACCAGCCGCCAGGTGCGCTCGCCCCGGTTGGCGAAGTCCAGCGCCAGCGTCACCCCGGGCCGCGGGAAGGAGAGCATCCCCGGCGAGGCCACGCTCCCGAAGGTCTTCAGCACGTTCAGGAAGGTGGGCACCTCGTGCGCGCTGCGCTCCAGGATCTCTCGCAGCGCGTCTCTCGCGGTGGCGTGCGGCAGCACGCACTGGAACTGGAGGAAGCCGCGCTTGCCGTAGATGCGGTTCCACCGGTGCACCGCGTCCAACGGGTAGAAGAACGGATCGTAGTGCTGCAAGCGCAGGCCGCGCTTGAGCAGGTTCATCCGGTAGTAGAGCCAGTTGAACGCGGCCACCGTCAGCCGGTTGAGGCTGAAGCCCGGCAGGTCGAAGGGCACCGTCAGCCCCGAGCGCCGGTTCAGGTGGCTCTTCTTCAGCGGCAGCCCCGCGAGCTGCGGCGGGGCGAAGTTGCCGCGGTAGTAGAGGCCGCGGCCCAGCCCGCGCCCTCGCGCCAGCCCGTCCAGCCACGCCACGGTGAACTCGTAGTCCGGCTCCGACTCGCGAGACACCTCGAAGAAGGCGTCCAGGTTCTCCAGCGGCACCGTCTCCGTGAGCACGAAGGGGTTGTGGATGGGCCGCAGCTGCACCTCGGCCCAGAGGATGAGCCCGGTGAGGCCCAGGCCCGCGATGGTGGCCTCGTACCAGTCCCGGTTCTCCTCCGGTGAGCACACCCGCCGGCTGCCGTCCGAGCGCAGCAGCTCGAGGCGCCGCACGTACCGTCCGAAAGCCCCCGCCCGGTGGTGGTTCTTGCCGTGCACGTCGTTGGCGATGGCGCCGCCCACCGTGACGAACTTGGTGCCGGGAGTGACAGGCAGGAACCAGCCGCGCGGGACGGCCAGCCTCAGGAGCGTGTCCAAGGTGACGCCGGCCTCGCAGCGCACCACGCCGGTGGCCGCGTCGAAGCCCAGCAGCCGGTCCAGCGTGGCGGTGGTGAGCAGCGTCCCGCCCTCGTTGAGGCACGAGTCCCCATAGCTGCGGCCCAGGCCGTGGGGCAGCAGCGAGCCGCTCCCGGCCGGCAGCCGATCCGTCTGCCAGACGATGGGGTGCGCCGCCTGCCACGTGGCACGCGGGAAGCGCCCCCAGGATTGGTGCCCGTTCGTCATCCCCGCCTTCTCACGTGGCGGCCAGCAGCACCAGCGCCGCCACTCCGCCTACCGCGTAGCTCACCTTGTCCCGGAGCGCAAAGACGAGCGGATCCTCGTTCACCAGCCCGCGGTGGGCCAGCAGCCACACCCGGCTCACCCAGTACAGCATCACCGGGCACAGCAGCCACAGCCGCTCGGGCGAGGCGTAGAGGACCGTCACCTCCTTGCTCGTGATGTAGAAGGCCAGCACCAGCACGGAGATGTAGCCGGCGGCCACGCCCAGGCTGGAGAGCTGCTCGTAGTCGCTGGCGAGGTAGCCCCGCCCCGGCGTGGCCTCCGCGTTGGAGAGCCGCAGCCGGCGCACCTCGGACAGCCGCTTCACCAGCGCCAGCGACAGGAACAGGAACATGGAGAAGGTGAAGAGCCAGCTCGAGGTGGGCACCCCCGTGGCCAGCGAGCCGCCGAAGATGCGCACCGTGTACAGCCCCGCCAGCACCAGCACGTCCAGCACCATCACCTGCTTGAGGTGCAGCGAGTAGGCCAGCGTCACCGCGTAGTAGGTGGCCAGCAGCCCCGTGAAGGGCAGCGGCAGCAGCAGCAGCGCCACCGCGAAGCCCGCCACCAGCAGCACCGGGGCCAGCACCGCCCCCGCCCTCACCGGCAGCTCCCCCGAGGCGAACGGGCGCTGCCGCTTCGTCGGGTGCTGCCGGTCCGAGTCCAGGTCCAGCAAGTCATTCAGCACGTACACGCTGGAGGCGCACAGGCTGAAGGCCCCGAAGCCCAGCGCCGCCTGCGTGAGCAGCTCGAAGTCCAGGCCCCGGTGCGCCGCCAGCGCCGGGACGAAGACGAGGACGTTCTTGGCCCACTGGTGCACGCGCAGGGCCTTCACCCAGGTGCGCGGGCCCGGGCGGGGCGCCTCGAAGACGCGCACCTCGCCGCGGCCCAGCGCGCGCACCTTCCGCTCCAGCCCGGCCGAGCCGTGCACCACCACCGCCCCGCGGGCCTCGCGCCACAGCGCCAGGTCCACCTCCCCATCCCCCGCGTAGTCGAACTCGGGGTGCGCCTGCTTCAGCCGCGCCAGCTTGCGCGCGCCCGAGAGGTTCACCTGCCCATCGCTGGCGTACACCTCGGAGAACAGGCCCAGGTGCGCCGCCACCGCCTCCGCGATGCTCCGGTCCGCCGCCGTGGCCAGCACCAGCCGCCGCCCCCGCGCCTTCTCCTCGGTGAGGAAGGCCAGCAGCGGCTCGCTGTACGGCAGGCGCGAGGCATCCAGCCGCACCCGCCGCCCCACCTCCGCCTTGAAGGCCGCCTTGCCCTTGAGCAGCCACAGCGCCGCCAGCACCAGCAGCAGCGGGTTGCGCTTGAGGAGCACCAGCAGGCTCTCGTGCAGCGTGTCCGTGCGCACCAGCGTCCCGTCGAGGTCCACGACGAGCGGCACGTCCAAGGCAGCCGGGGCTGGGGCGGGTGAGGCGGAGGGCATCACGGGGCGCGGAGGGTAGCGCAGCGCGGGCCGGGTGCAGGGCCAATTCGAAGGGGGTTGGCGGGCCGCAGGAGGAGGGAGCGGGCGCCCTCACTCCGGCTGGGCGAGGAGGAGCGTCTGCAGCGGCAGGCGGCGGATGGGCTGGGTGCGGGTGATGCGGAAGCCGGCGTCGTCCAGGAAGCCCTCCACCTCGGCGGGCGTGTACGCCGCCGCCTTCGAGGTGAGGAAGTAGTGCAGGCC
>JAFGNZ010000352.1 GCA_016926755.1 Myxococcaceae bacterium
CCGTGGAGCCCGCCCTCACCACCCAGCCCGCCGCGGAGCCCGCCCCGAAGCCCCTCGCGCGCAACGCGCTGCGCACCCGCGCCCCCAAGGCCAAGCGCTTCGTCGCCCTGGCCGGCAACATCGGCGCGGGCAAGACGACGGCCGCCAAGCTGATCAGCCAGTCCTTCGGCTTCGAGCTCTTCGACGAGCCCGTGATCGACAACCGCTTCCTCAAGGACTACTACGCGGACATGCGGCGCTGGAGCTTCACGCTCCAGCTCGAGTTCCTCCTGCGCCGCGTGGAGCACCACGAGCTCATCCACTCGGTGAAGAAGAGCTGCGTGCAGGACCGCACCCTCTACGAGGATCCGGAGATCTTCGCCAAGTACCTCCACGGCCTGGGCCACATGACGAACAAGGAGCTGGACCTCTACTACGAGTACTTCCAGCGCCTGTCGCGCAACATCGCCCCGCCCGACAGGGTCATCTGCTTCTCGGTGGGCTCGGTGGAGGTGCTGCTGGAGCGCATCCGCACCCGCGGCCGCCAGGAGGAGAAGGGCATCCAGAGCCAGTTCCTCCTCGGGCTCAACGGCTACTACACCAGCTTCCCCCTGGTGCTCCGGGAGAAGTACGGCGTGGAATGCCTCTCCCTCGACGTCTCCACCCAGGACATCCGCCGCGGCCGGGGACGCGAGGAGTTCCTCGATCGCGTCTCCGCCTTCCTGGCCTGAGCCCGCTGAGTACAGGAGAGATCTCGTGGAACACCTGGCGGCCAAGAGCCCGAGCGACTCCGAAGTGGTGATGACCCAGCTGATCCTGCCGTCCGACGCCAACAACCTGAACTCGGCGTTCGGCGGCAAGGTGATGGAGTGGATCGACATCTGCGGAGCCATCGCCGCCCAGCGGCACTGCCGCCAGGTGGTGGTGACGGCCTCCATGGACGATCTGCACTTCCATGCCCCCATCCGCGTGGGGTGGATCGCCCAGCTGCGCGCGCGCGTCCTGGCCACCTTCCGCACCTCCATGGAGGTGGGGGTGACGGTGCACGCGGAGAACCCCCTCACCGGCGAGCGCTCCCTCACCACGAGCGCGCTGATGACGTTCGTGGCGCTCAACCAGGAGGGAGGCCGGGTGCAGGTGCCCGCGCTGAAGCTGGAGACAGAGGAGGAGCGCGCCGCCGCGCAGGAGGCCGAGGAGCGGCGCGCGCAGCGCATCGCGCGCCAGAAGCAGGCCCAGACCTGGCTCCGGGTGATGCCCGGGTGAGCCCCCTGGCGGGGAGCCCCGCCCGCCGCCTTCCAGCTCATCGCGTGGGCTGATGATCAGGCGCCGGAGGCCGGGCGCAGCGCCTGACCGTCGTCCGTCTCCCAATCCGAAACATCCCCGGCGGTGTCTCTCTGCCGGCGTCTCCGGAGACGGTCCCAGGCGCCGAAGAGCACCCCCTGCCTGGCGGGGCTCACCCCGAGCGCGCCCAGCACCTGCTTGTCCTGATCGTGGAGGATCGTCTCGACAGGGACATCCTCGCGAAACGCCTCGTCGAGCCGCCTGAGCGGTGGAGTCCCCTTGTACCCGAGCGGAACCAGGACCTTCTCGATCTCCGAGGGCACCAACTCCAGCACGCCGCCTCCGTAGAAGCGCCCCTGCAGCTCGGCGCAGAGCATCGTCAGGCTGTTGACGAACCCGAAGACCAGCCGCTCCGACGAGATCCCCTCCGCGGGGCGTATCCGGTAGGCCGTATCCGTCGTGAACGCCTTGGCCGCGTTCAGCACGAGCCGGGGAAAGTCATGCGAGCGCTTCAACATCGCGACGGGCGCCGGCCATACCGAGGGGACGTTGTACCAGGGCTGACGGATCCGGCACTTGTACCGCCGCGGCAGCCCCTCGGCCTCTCCTTGAGCGATGTACTGCTGCACCGGCTTGGGCAGTTCCTCCAAGCGCGTATCGCCAAACCACAGGAAGTTCGTCGGGAACCCCTGCTGGCTGTTCTCGGCGTGCGCGCGCTCGTCATAGATGACGCCCCGCACGTGCTCGCTCCTGCCGAACATGGGGTGAGCCCAGCGCTGCAGGGAGTGCCGCTCCACCACCTCGTCCGAGACGAGGAAGAACTTGTTGGCCCCCGTGACGATGCCCACGTCCACCTGGGCAATCTCCTCGAAGCGGTGAACGTCGGCGTGGTGCTCCAGCTCCTCCAGCAGCCGCCGCTCCGAGGCCGTCAGCAACGTCCGCGTCCACTTGCCCGCCAGCCCCGACGCATCCATCCAGTCCACCTGCGCGGACAAGGACTCGACCGTGCGCTCCAGGAACTGCCGCCCGCTCGTGGCGAGGATCCCGAGGCGGCACGGCTGTGAGGCGCTCTGCTTCTTCTCCGCCAGCAGCAGCACCACGCCCTGCAGGGTGTCGTCGAACCAGATCTCCTTCGGTTCGATGACGAGGACGCTCTGGCAGCGCTCGATCAGGTACGTGCGCAGCGACTGGGTGTGCAGCACGTGGAGGAGCTCCGAGGGAACGACCATGGCCAGGCGGCCCCCCGGGCGCAGCATGTGCAACGAGGCGAGCACGAACGGCACCCAGGCATTGGTGTGCCGGGTGAAGGGCAGGCGCAGGAACTTGAACAACTTCTCGGCGAGCGCCTGCGCCGGCTGCGAGAGGTACTGGTAGCGGATGAAGGGCGGATTGCCGACCACGGCGTCAACGGTGCCGTGAATCCCGCTCCCCAGCAGGTACCACTCCAGGAAGTCCTCGTTGTGGACCTTCATCTTCCCTGGAGCCAACGCCCGAGCGCGAGCGCGGGCCTTCTTCGCCTCCTCGGGCTCGAGCTCGAAGGCCATCAGCTTCTTGAGGCTCTTCGGCTCACAGCGGGCGACCGCCTCCAGGAAGTTGCCGTCGCCACACCCGGGCTCGAGCATCTGCTCGGGGCTGATCTCCAGGCACCAGCGCGCCAGGAACCGGGCGATGTCCAGCGGCGTGTAGTAACCGCCCCGCAGCTTCTGGGCGCTCTCGTTCTCGATGAAGTTCATGGGCCGCAGCCAGATCCACCGTGGCGGGCTCCTGGCCCACGGGGGACGGCGCTCAGGTCGTGAACGAGGTGCCGCAGCCGCAGGAGGACTTCGCGTTCGGGTTGTTGAACTTGAAGCCCGCGCCCGTCATCGACGTGACGTAGTCCACGTGGGTGCCCAGCAGGTACTTCGCGCTCAGCGCGTCCGTGGCGATGCGCACCCCGTCCTGCTCCCACACGTTGTCGCTCGGCTTGGCCTCCTTCACCAGGTTCAGATCGTAGCCGAGCCCGCTGCAGCCCGACGGCACCACGCGGATGGAGAAGTAGTAGCCCTCGAAGCCCTGGGCCTTGATGACCTCCTTCACCTGGGTGATGGCCGCCTCGGTGAGCAGGATGGGAGCGCTGGGCGTGGCCTCCCGCGCCGGGGCAGTCGTGGCAGGCGTCTCGGGCGTCGTCGTGGTTTCCATGTGCGTCTGTCTCCTTGCTCGGCCTTATAACGCCGGGCCCGCCAAAATCCATCAGCCCCGCTCCCCAGGCAAGGGGGCGGGCGCCTCCCACCCGGCCGCGCTCGCCCGGGGCCCTGGAGAGTCAACATCTCGGGGGAGGCCGGGTTATACCCGGACATACATGGCCACCACCTTCCAAGAGCTGCTGTCGAGCGTGAAGCAGGAGATCCGCGAGATCTCCATCGAGGAGCTCAAGCGCCGGCTGGATGCCCAGGCCCCCGTGAAGCTCATCGACGTGCGAGAGGCGGACGAGCACGCGGCCGGTCGCCTCCCCGGCGCCCTCCACATCCCCCGAGGCTCCCTGGAGCTGCGCATCGAGGAGCAGGCCCGGCGCGAGGAGGAGCTCGTCCTCTACTGCGCGGGAGGGACACGCTCGGCGCTCGCGGCCCGGACGCTGCGCGAGCTGGGCTACGCGCACGTGGCCTCCCTGGCGGGTGGCTTCAACCGCTGGAGCGACGCGGCCTACCCGGTGGAGAAGCCCTTCGTGCTCACCTCGGAGCAGAAGGAGCGCTACCGCCGCCACCTCATCCTCCCCGAGGTGGGCGAGGCCGGGCAGGAGAAGCTGCTGAGGGCCCGCGTGCTGCTGCTGGGCGCCGGCGGGCTCGGCTCTCCGGCGGCGCTCTACCTGGCCGCCGCGGGCGTGGGGACGCTGGGGATCGTCGACATGGACGTGGTGGATCTGAGCAACCTCCAGCGCCAGATCATCCACACCCGCGAGCGCCAGGGGCAGCCCAAGGTGGAGAGCGCCCGGGCCGCCATCGAGGCCCTCAACCCGGACGTGAAGGTCGTCCCCTTCGCCGAGCGGCTCACCTCGCGGAACGTCCTGCGCATCCTCGAGGGCTTCGACCTGGTGCTGGACGGCGGGGACAACTTCCCCACCCGCTACCTGCTCAATGACGCGTGCCTGGTGCTGCGCAAGCCCAACATCCACGGCTCCATCTTCCGCTTCGAGGGCCAGGTCACCACGTTCGTCCCCGGTCAGGGCCCCTGCTACCGCTGCCTCTACCCGGCCCCGCCGCCGCCGGAGCTGGCGCCCTCGTGCGCGGAGGCCGGTGTGCTGGGCGTGCTGCCGGGTATCATCGGGCTCATGCAGGCCAACGAGGCCCTCAAGCTCATCCTCGGCAAGGGCGAGCCGCTCATCGGCCGGCTGCTCACCTTCGACGCGCTGGGCACGCGCTTCCAGGAGCTGAAGCTGCGCCGGGATCCGAAGTGCCCGGTGTGCGCGGACGGCGCGAAGGTGGAGTTCATCGACTACGAGCAGTTCTGCCACACTGCCGCGTGAGAGGTGCCGCCATGCCCGTCCCGGAGATCTTCCCTGTCGAGCTCGCCACCCGGCTCAAGGGCCCGGCCGAGGCGCGCCCGGTCCTGCTCGACGTGCGCTTCCCTGGCGAGCATGCCTTCGTGGCGCTCCCAGGCTCGGTGCTGATCCCCCTCTCGGAGCTGGAGGATCGCGCCGAGGAGCTCGAGGCCTTCCGAGGCCGCCCGGTCGTCGTCTACTGCCACCACGGAATGCGCAGCCTGGACGGCGCGGAGTACCTGCTCTCCCGCGGGCTGGACGCGGTGTCGCTCCATGGCGGCATCGATCTCTACTCGCGCCTGGTGGATCCACGCCTACCACGCTACTGACGGGGGGCTACTTCAGCAGGCTCTTGTTCACGTCCACCTGCGTCTCGGTGGTGGTCCCCGCCTTGACTGTCACTTCGACAGACACCGGCTCCTTGAGCTGATCGCCGCGCAGCTCCAGCGTGTGCGTCCCCTCCATCAGCTCGAACTTCGCCCCCGGCTGGTACACGCCGAGATCCTGCCCCTCCCTCACCACCGTGAGCTGGCTCACGCTCCTGGGGATCACCTTGAGCCGGGCGTGGCCCATCTTGAACTCGCGCTTGAGGTTCTTCGTCTCGCCCGGCTCTCCGAAGGACAGCAGCTCCTTCTCCTCCGCGCGAATCCCCTGCTCCTTGTTCTCCAGGATGAGGGTGTCCTGGAGGTGCGCGCCCGGCACGCCCCGGAGCGGCGTCATGCCCAGCTCGGTGGTGGGCTCCTTGCTGCCACACCTGTCGCTGTGCTGCACCGTCACCATCACCTTCGGGTTGGTCTCCACCGAGACGAAGACGCCCTGTCCATCCAGCGGCGTCGCCATCAGCTTGGGCCAGAGGAGGACGATCAGGATCACCGCCCCGATGGCGCTCAGGCCCATCAAGGCCTTCTTGATGGCCTCGGCCCGGGTGACCGGAACACGGACGGCCGACCCCGGCTCCTTCGCGTGCGTCGCAGGTGGCGCTTCGTCCTCTTCCACCTGATACATCGGCCGCGAAGTCGGCACCTCCCGGAGCTCCACGCGGGAGATGCGCCTGCGCGGGGCTGGCGCGGGAGACTCGGCCGGCACCTGGACCCGGCTCACGTGCCCTGTCGTCCGGCGCCGCGGCGGCGGCGGGCGCACGGTCTCCGGCTCCTCCTCGGCCTCCATGCCCCGCTCTGACGGAGGCAGGCGGGTCCGCTCGGGATCGGCGTACGGATCCTCGTCGGGCCGCGCCCGGGGCAAGGCCTCGAGAGAGCCGGAACGTGAGGCGCGAGCCCGGATCCGGGAGGGAGGCTCATCCTCCTCGATGATGGGCTGCCGCACGCTGGAGCGGCGAGGGGGAGACGAAGGAGGAGGCGGCTCCTGCTCCTGCTCTTCTTCGATGTGGCTCAGGTCCGGGCGCGAGGTGGTGCGCGCGCCCTCCACCGGGACGTCGTTCGTCGGGCGGCGGACTGAATCACCGGTGCGGCGGCGGCCCACCGAGGTGGCCCCCACGGGCGCCGCGTACTCCGCCATCTCCTCGGCCAGCGAGAGCTGCTGGGAGCTCTGCAAGCGCGCGCGCGTGCCCGTCCCCTTGGGGGCCGCGGCGGTCCGGAGCCGCTCGCCGCGCTGGGAGATCTCCCCCGGCGGCGCCTCCCACTCCATCTTCGCCACGGCCGACGAGATGCGCCCGCCCGAGTCCGGGGAGCCCGGCGGCGAGGAGTTGCCCGAGATGGGCATGTCGTCCATGTTCGGCAGGAGGTTGCCTGTCTTCTTCTCCTCCTCCAGCCGATCCGCGAAGAGCGTCTCCATCAGCTCGGAGATCTGCACCGAGCTGGCCACCCACCGCTGGGCGACGAGCGTCTCCTCCAGGGCGATCTGGAACTGGCGCGCGTCGCGGTAGCGATCATCCGCGGCCCTGGCCAGCGCGCTCATCACCACCGGATCCAGCTCCCCCGGCACGTCCGCCACCTCGGAGGGCGATTGGATGGTGCAGTCCAGCGCGGCCTGGAGCGTGGCCAGCTCCGAGTCCCGCTTGAGCGGGCGCACGCCCGTGAGCAGCTCGTAGAGCACCAGCCCGATGGCGAAGATGTCCGCCCGGTGATCCAGCGGCTTGCCCGAGGCCTGCTCCGGCGCCATGTAGGCGAACTTGCCCTTGATGGCGCCGGACTTCGTCAGCCCCACCGTGTCCGCCGCCTTGGCGATCCCGAAGTCCACCAGCTTCACCGAACCATCGAAGCTGATCAGGATGTTCTGCGGAGAGATGTCGCGGTGGACCACCTTCAGCGGCTTGCCGCTCCCGTCCACCCGTGTGTGCGCGTAGTACAGCCCCTCACACGCGCTGGCGACGATGCGGATGGCCAGGGGCCGGGCAATCCACTGGCCGGCGCTCCAGGCCTTGCGCATCACCCGGCCGAGGTCCTCGCCGTGGATGTACTCCATGGCGATGTAGTAGGTGCCGTTGGCCTCGCCGAACTCGTAGACCTGGGCGATGTTCGGGTGGTTGAAGTTCGCGGCGATCAGCGCCTCGTTGCGGAACATCTCCAGGAACTCGGCGTCCTCGGCCAGGTGCGGGAGGATCCGCTTGACCACCACGTTCTTGACGAAGCCCTCGATGCCCCCCTGGCGCGCAAGCCACACCTCGGCCATGCCGCCCGTAGCGAGCTTCTTGAGAAGCTGGTATTTGCCGAAGGATTGGGGGTTCATCCCGGGTCGCTCGCCGGGCGGGAGCAAGCTCAAGTGGTAGGCGTCAGCAGAGGCCATCTTAGGCCACGGGCCGCGAAGAGGCCAACTTGTCTCGGGGCCTTTCGGTGGTGGGTGCTCTGCGCCGGGCTGCTCGCTGGGGCACCGGCCATCGCCGCTGAGCCGTCCTCCGTCAAGCCCACGGATCGGATCACCGTCAACCCGCGCAATGACGTGCTGGAGCTGTCCTGGGCGGATACGGAGGAGCGCCTCCAGGGCGCCATCCAGCCGGACGTGCCGCGCCAGGGCCAGCCCCTCAAGGTGCTCCTGAACGTGGGCAGCTTCGAGGGCGCCGCTTTCGAGGGCCCGATCACCCTCACCCTGCGTGAACAGGGCGCCACTCATGGGCAGAGCCAGACCCTCAAGAAGGGCGAGGTGAACTGGCACGCCGAGTTCACTCCCGAACGGGAGGGCCGCTACCAGTTGGATGTGAGCTTCCGCACCACGCGGCTCAAGGTGCTCCACGCGGACTTCAGCGTGTCCTCTCGCCCGGTGCCGCGCTTCATCCTGTGGGCAATGGTGGGGCTGATCGGCACAATGGTCGTGGGGCTGGGGATCCGGAGCGTCGTGCGCAAGGGCAAGCCCTCGGAGCCGCCCGCGCTGTAACGCTGTAAGTCCGTAAGGCGCCCTGCCTCCCGGGTGGGGAAAATTCCTTCTCTCTGAAGGAAAGGAACGACCGGATCCCGGCGGCTTTCCCACTCCAGTCCCAGCGCTCCATCCTGTTTCCGGCACTCTCCTCCCGGGCATCCACGTTGCAGAAGAGCCTCGCGGGCTGCGGCGTGGAGGCGGAGCATGGCGGGGTGGCGTGGGGTGGAGAGAAGCTGGCGGGGTCTCCTCGCCGCAGTCCTCTTGAGCGCACCAGCGCTCGCGCAGGAGACGGTGGCCGAAGCGCAGCCGCTCACTCCCGAGGCGCCACCGGCCCCCGCCGAGGCCTCGGTGGAGGCGCCGGAGGCCGTGGCGGGCGAGCCGGAGGAGAAGCGCTCGGTGCGGGTGTTCGGGCGCGTCTTCGCGCGGGCCAGCGCGGACGAGCGTGATGACTTCGCGCGGGCGCTGTCGCTGGCGTCGGCCCGCGTGGGGGTGAGCGCCGCGTTCGAGTACGTCGAGGCGGAGGTGACCGCGGATCTGTCCTCGAAGTCGCTCCTCAAGGATGCGTTCGTCCGGATCGCCGATGGCGACAAGCGCCTGCGCCTCTACGCCGGCCAGTTCAAGGCGCCCTTCCTGGCGCGCGAGCTGGAGTCCTCATGGGAGCTGCCGCTCATGCGGCGCGGCCTGGTGGATGACTACCTGACGGAGACGCACCAACTGGGCGGGCGGCGGCTGGGGCTGATGGGCGAGGTGCGGCTCAAGCAGGTGTGGAACCTGCGCTTCTCCGGCGGCCTCTTCGAGGGCTCCGAGGACGAGCAGGGCGAGCGCACCAGCGAGGACGCGGCGGCGCGCGTGAGCGTGCGTCCCTTCAAGGCGCTCACCGTGGGGGCCAGCAGCTACCTGGCGCAGGTGTTGGAGGGCACCCGGCAGTACGCGGTGGCGGCGGACGGGGTGCTGGAGCTGGGGGGGCTGGCGCTGTCGGCCGAGCTCGCCATCGGGCACCTGGCGGTGGGCCCCTTCACCACGCAGCTCGGGCTGGCCACCTACACGCTGCCGCTCTCCGGGGGCTGGGCGCTCCAGCCTCTCGCCGGAGCCGAGGCGCTCCAGCTGAGCGGGGAGATGACGGGCCAGGGCTGGGCGGCCGTGGGCGGCGTCAATGTCCTCTTCTCCGACTCCTTCAAGGCCCAGCTGCAGGCCGAGCGCGCCCTGCGGCCGGGGGACGAGGCGCCGGGGAACGAGTACTCGCTGCAGCTCGCCACCCGCTTCTAGGCAAGGAGGCTCGACGATGCTCTCGTTCGCCGAAGGGGAGATCACCCGGCTCCGCAGGGAGTTCAAGCTCGTGCTGGACGTGAAGGTGGCGGCCGAGCTGTGCGCGCGGATCTCCTCCGAGCTGGGCGGGGGCCTGCCTACGCCCACGCGGATCGTCTCCGTCTACTTCGACAGGCCGGGCTACCCGCTGGCCCTGCGCGCGCTGCACACGCCGGAGGACTGCCTCAAGGTACGCACCAAGGAGTACTCGCCGGATCTCGGCGCCGGAGGAGTGCAGCGCGTGGTGCTGGAGGTGAAGCGCGAGCGCCACGGGGTGACGCAGAAGCGCCGGGTGTGGGTGCCCCGCACGCAGCTGCAGAGCGTGATCCACCGCGGCGGGGGCCTGCTGCCGCTGATCGCGGGGGGCCGGCTGGTGCCCGTGCTGGCGGTGAGTTACCGGCGCCACGTGTACCAGGCCACGCAGGCCTGGCGGGTGACGGTGGACCGGGACATCGGCTTCCACGCCGTCACCCCGCAGCTGGCGCTGTCGGGGATGGCGCTCACCGCGGAGCGGCTGGGGCCGCCGGTGTTCGCGGATCGGCGCGTGGTGGTCGAGGTGAAGCACCTGGGTGAGACGCTCCCGCCGTGGCTGGCGGCGCTCCATCCGGGGAGCAGGAGGCCGGCGTACAGCAAGTTCGCCGAGGGGGTGGCGAGGGTTCACGCCTTCGCCGCGGCTGGGGTTCTTGGGGGCTAGGGCACCGTGTTCATCGACTTCGAAGGCATCGACGGCAGTGGAAAGACGACGCTCTCCAACCTCCTGGCGGCGCGGCTGCGCCGGCTGGGCTACAAGGTGGTGCACGCGCGCGAGGGCGGAGAGCTGCAGGCGCCCATCGCACAGCGCATCCGGGAGATGACTCGCGACGCGCGCCTCCTGGAGATGGGCGCACGCACCGAGTTCTTCCTCAACGTGGCGCGGGACGCGCAGCAGCTGGAGGAGGTCATCGCCCCCTCGCTGGCCAGGGGCGAGGTGTGCGTCAGCGACCGCTATCTGTATTCACAGCTGGCGCTCAGCAGCGGCGGGCGCGGCCTGCCCCGGGAGGAGCTGGAGCCCGCGTGCGAGCTGGCCTCGCGCGGCATCTGGCCGGACCTGGTGGTGTTCGTGGACGTGGATCCGGATCTGGCGCGGCTGCGCAAGCGGCTGAGCAAGGTGAAGGAGGGCTGCGGCCCGGACGGCGACAGCCGCAAGGGGCTGGCGGGGGCGGGGCTCGCCGTGCGCGTGCGCGAGGCCTTCCTGGACATGGCGCGCAGGGATCCGGCCCGCTGGCTCATCGTCGAGAACAACGATCAGCCGCTGTGGGTGCTCGAGCAGCGCGTCGTCGACGCGGTGGTGGCGCGGCTGCAGGGGCGCGAGCAACAGGCGCAGCGCATCGTCCCCCCGAGCGCGCCGGTGGCTCCGGGCCCGGTGACGGTGGACAGCGTGGAGGAGCGCTTCTTCCAGGCGCTGGATGCGCTGGAGGTGCGGGAGCCGGCCCTCGCGGTGTGGCTGCTGGGAGGCCTGCCTGGGCTGGCGGCGCACCAACGGCGGCTGGCGGCGGTGGAGCGCTTCCCGGGGCTGGCCGTGCGCAGCCTCTCGGGCTTGGAGGACGAGGCTTCCTGGGCCCTGCGCGAGCTGCTGGTAAAGGTGGTGCCGGTGGAGGTGGCCGCGAGCCTCGGCCCGAGCCAGTCGCCGCGGGCCATGGCGCTGCGCGAGCTGCTCTACCCCCTGGCCCCCGAGCAGGTGCTGGTGAGCCTCAAGCACCATGACAGCCAGGAGGCCTGGGCCCTGCGCGAGCGGGGCCTGCGGGACAGGAAGCTGCCGGAGGTGCTGCTGGGCCTCTTGGGCGTGGATGGAGACATGGCCTGGTCCGCGCGTGAGCTGGGGGTGCAGAAGGGGCTGTACAGCGCGGTGGCGCGCAGCCTCAAGGGCCTGCGTGGTGAGCGCGCGGACGCGCTGCGCGAGGCGCTCCTCCCGCAAGATCGGCTGGCGGTGCTGCGGAGCGTGACCGGCCTGGACTCTCCTTTTGCCAGCGGCCTGCGCGAGCAGCTGGCGGACAAGGCCCTGAAGCTGGTGCTCCGCTCGCTCGTGGGCCTCACCACGGACGAGTCCTTCGCGCTGCGTGAGCGCGGCGCGCCCCTGACGAAGGAGGCCATCGACTCGCTGGACGGGCTGGATGATCCGCGCGCGTGGGCGCTGCGCGAGGCGTGGGCGGAGCGCTGGCCGGCCACCGTGCTGTCCTCGCTCGGGGGGCTGCCGCTGACGGAGCGCGCCGAGGCGCTCATCACCCGTGTGCTGAGCGCCGCGCCTGGGAGGCTGCCGCTGCTGCGCAACGCCTACACCGTGATCGCCATGGCCCAGGAGAGCGCCGCCGAGCGGGTGGCGCGTCCGGTGGCCAGCCCCGAGCCGCGGGTGAGCCTCTAGGAGCCCGCCATGGAGTCTACCTTCACGGAGCTCTTCAGCGGCGTGGGCCAGGAGCTGTCCGCGGTGCCCGTTGGCGCCATCGTGCCGCGGATGGTGGCGGCGGTGCTCATCGGCGCGCTGCTGTCGCTGCGCCCCTGGCGCCTGCTCATGCGGCGCCCGTGGCCCAAGGCGGAGATGATCCAGGCCCAGGTGCTGCTGTGCGCCGCGGCCGCCGTCATCACCGCCGTCATCGGCGACAGCCTGGCCAAGGCCTTCGGGCTGGTGGGGCTGGGAGGCTTCGTCCGCTTCCGCTCGGGGCTCAAGGATCCGCGCGACGCGGCGATCCTCTTCCTGATGATTGGCCTGGGCATGGCCTGCGGGCACGGGAGCCTGGGGCTGGCGGGCGTGGGCACGCTCTTCGTCGCGGGCCTGCTGCTGGTGCTGGACTGCTTCAACAAGGAGGACAAGGCTCCGAGGCAACGGGTGCTGCTGTCGGCGCAGTCGGATGATCTGGTGAACGCGGAGGCCTCGCTGCGCAAGGCCCTGGGCGAGCGCAACGTGCTGGTGAAGGGCTGCGCGCTCGACTTCGATGGGCGCCGGCTGGAGCTGGAGCTGGAGGAGAAGGAGCCGGGCTCTCTCGTCGCGGCGCTGAGCCGGACGGAGGGCGTGCCCCTGCGAGGGCTGAGGTGGACGGCGGTGGGCCCCAAGGGGACACGGGAGGACCTGGCATGAAGCGGAGTGTCCTGGCCCCGCTGGCGTGAAGAAGGAGCCCGCCCCGAGAGGCGGCTGACGTTGGAGTCCTCCTTCGCTCGCCCGCGCGGAGGTGTCATGGAGCGGATGGAGGGCCCACCTTGGATCGTTAGGCCTCCGTTCCCGGAATTCACCGGGTCGGAGGCCTCATGCATCTGTCGAAGGTACCCGCGCTTGGCGCACTGATTTCTGCGCTCATGTTGTCCGCCTGCGCTGCCCAGGCGGGCATCCTTCCCCGCGATCCCTACCTGCAGCTCGTGGGGCCAGACACGGCCACGATCGCGTTCCGACTGGACGCCAACTGCGCCCCCGAGGTGCACTACGGCACCCAGGGCGCCACGGACACGGTCGCCCGCTCGGTGGACAGCGGCCGGATCCACGCCGTGAAGCTCGAGGGTCTGACGCCCGGCGCCGAGTACACCTACGTGGTGGACGCCTGCGGAGCGCGGACCGAGCCCAAGCGCTTCCTCACCGCCCCCGTGCCCGGCACGCGCCGCGTGCACTTCGCGGCCGTGGGCGACTTCGGTACGGGCAGCTCCCAGCAGAGGGAGGTGTTCGCCCGAATGCTCTCCGAGCGGCCGGAGCTGCTCCTGGCGCTCGGGGACAACGCCTACGCCTCCGGCACCGAGGCGGAGCACCAGAGAAACCTCTTCGAGCCCATGGCGGCCCTCCTCGCGGAGGTGCCGATCTTCCCGGTGGCGGGGAACCACGAGTACATCACCAACCAGTCGCAGCCGTACCTGGACAACTTCTACCTGCCCGCCGAGTCCAGCGGCACCGAGCGCTACTACTCCTTCGACTGGGGCCACGTGCACTTCGTCGGGCTGGACTCGAACTGCGCCATCGGCCTGGCCTCGAAGGATCGGTGCACGCTGGCGGCCCAGACGCAGTGGCTGGAGCAGGATCTGGCCAGGAGCCAGGCGCCCTGGAAGGTCGTCTACGTCCACCACCCGCCCTGGTCGAGCGGCGAGCACGGCTCCCAGCCCACCGTGCGCCGCGAGTTCGCCCCTCTCTTCGAGAAGTATGGGGTGGATCTCGTCCTCACCGGGCATGACCACAACTACGAGCGCAGCCACCCCATGGCCGGTGATGCCATGGCGGCCTCGGGTGCGCCCGGCGTCACCTACCTGGTGGTGGGCGGCGGCGGCGCGGGCCTGCGAGCGTTCGCCTCCTCGGAGCCCTCCTGGAGCGCGGTCCGCAACAACTCCGATCACGGCTTCCTGGACGTGGAGGCCGTCGAGGGCACCCTCACCGCGAAGCTCCTGACGACCACGGGCGCGGTCGCGGACTCCTTCACCCTGACGAAGCAGCTCCCACCGTCGGAGCCCCAGCCGGGCAGCGATGGGACTCCTCCCGAGCCTCCGAGCGCCGAGGGCCCGCAGCCCGGGACCCCGACGGCGCCAGGGGCTTCGCCCGAGCTGCCCGACGCGGAGCCCTCCAACGCCGGGTGGGAGCCCTCCGGCGCCGGGTGTTCGACCCTCCCCGCCGCGACCCTCTTCCCCCTCGGCGCGCTGGCGTTGACCGGGCTGCTGCGGCGGCGCCGGCGGCGCTGAGCCGGGCCTGAGCATGGGCCCACGGCGAGGCACCCCTCGGGAGCCAGGGGCCAGGGCCCCACCCTGGCGCTTCTCCGTGCTTGCCACCGGGCCGCTGGGATGCGATGGGCGCCTGCACCGCAGGTTCCCCTCCCTCCCGGGGCCCTGGAGCCCGCCATGAAAAGATCCCACCGTCCGGCCTCGAAGAAGTCCCCCTCGAAGAAGCCGTTCTCGAAGGCCTCCACCGGCAGGCCCCCACGCGAGGACGCCGCGCCCCGCGCCTCGCGCCCGCTGCGTGAGGATCTCGTCCTCCAGGCCTGCCTGGAGGCCTACGGGCTGGTGCGCCACGAGGGCCGCCTGTCGGATCGGGCGCTCGACTTCACCCTGCGGCGAAAGAGCCACCTGTACTCCACCGAGCGCCGCGCCGTCTCGGAGCGCGTCTATGCGCTGCTGCGCCGCCAGCGGACGGTGGACTACCTGCTCTCCCACGCGCGCCCTGGCTTCGAGCGGCTGGAGACCACGCGCCGGGACGTGCTGCGCCTGGCCGCCTCCCGCATCCTCCATGGCGAGCCCGTGCACCTGGTGGCGCGAGACTCCGCCCTGCCCGCCGCGGACTCCGCCGCGCTGGAGGGGCTCCCGGAGGCCGCCGCGGCGCTGGACTCCCTGCCGAAGGAGCAGCGCTTCCCCATCGCCGCCTCGCTGCCGGACTTCCTGGCGGCGAAGTTCCGCGAGACGTTCGGCGAGGACGCCGAGCGCGCCACCGAGGCGATGAACGAGCGCGCCCCCCTCACCGCGCGCGCCAACCTCCTGAAGTGTGACCGCGACGCCCTCCAGAAGCGCCTGAGCGCCGAGGGCGTCGAGAGCAAGCCCACCCCGCTCTCCCCCATGGGCCTGTGGCTGGAGACGCGCGTCAACATCTTCTCGCTCGAGAGCTTCCGCGAAGGCCTGCTGGAGCTGCAGGACGAGGGGAGCCAGCTGCTCGGCATGCTGGTGGACGCGCCGCCCACGCGGGTGGTGGATGCGTGCGCGGGCGCGGGCGGCAAGACGCTGCAGCTCGCCGCGCAGATGAAGAACCGGGGCGATCTGCATGCGCTGGACGTGGACGCCCGCCGCATGGACGAGCTGCGCAAGCGCGCGCGCCGCGCCGGGGTCCACAACGTCCGCACCCAGCTCATCCCCCCGGAGGGCCCTGCCGCGCAGGAGGCCCTGGCGCCGCTGAAGGAGAAGGCGGACCGGGTGCTGGTGGACGCGCCGTGCAGCGGCACCGGCACCTACCGCCGCAAGCCGGACGCGCGCTACCGCCTCACGCCCGAGGATCTGGCCAACCACGTGGCGCGGCAGAAGGCGCTGCTGGAGCGCTTCTCCACCCTGGTGAAGCCCGGCGGCCGGCTCATCTACGGCACGTGCAGCGTCCTCCGCGAGGAGAACGAGGCCGTGGTGGAGGACTTCCTGGCCCGGCACCCGGACTTCTCCGTGCGCCCGGTGACGGAGGAGCTGGGCCCCGAGCTGGGCGGGAAGGTGAGCAGCGGCCCCTTCCTGCGGCTGGCGCCCCACCTCCACGGGACGGATGGCTTCTTCGGGGCCATCCTGGTTCGGACGAAGTAACCTCTGGGAAACCCGCTGTCAGGAAGAGCCTTGGCAATGCCGGAAGCCGTCCACTATCGCGTCTCCCTGCCTCGTCCCCACTCGCACCTGTTCGAGGTGGAGGCGACGTTTCCCGCGGGCCCCGAGGTGCTCGAGGCCGCCATGCCGGTGTGGACGCCCGGCAGCTACCTGGTGCGCGAGTACGCGCGCCACCTGCAGGACGTGACGGCGGTGGGCTCGGGCGGCCAGGCGCTCCCCGTGCAGCGCAAGGACAAGCGTACCTTCCGCGTGCACTCGGACGGCGGCGCGGTGACGCTGCGCTACCGCGTCTACGCCAACGAGCTGACGGTGCGCACCAGCCACCTGGACGGCTCGCACGGCTACTTCAACGGCGCCACCCTCTTCCTCTACACGGAGGCCACCCGCCACCAGGAGCACCGCGTCACCGTGACGGCCCCGGAGGGCTGGCGGACGTTCTGCGCGCTGGAGCAGCAGGGCGGCACCTTCACCGCGCCGGACTACGACACGCTGGTGGACAGCCCCTTCGAGATCGGCCCCCACACGCCGCTGTCGTTCGTCGCCGCGGGCGTGCCGCACGAGGTGGTCATCTGGGGCGACACGGTGACGGATCCGGAGAAGCTGACGGCGGACCTGCAGCGCATCTGCGAGGTGGAGGCGCGGCTGTTCGGCGGCCTGCCCATGCAGCGCTACCTGTTCCTCGTGTACCTGTCGGACAAGGGGCGCGGCGGGCTGGAGCACCAGGCCTCCACGGCGCTGCTGTTCCCCCGCGCGGCGCTGCAGAACAGCAAGGGCTGGGAGGACTTCCTCACGCTGGCCGCGCACGAGTACTTCCACCTGTGGAACATCAAGCGCATCAAGCCCCGCGCGCTCGTGCCCTTCGACTACTCGCAGGAGAACTACACCACCCTGCTCTGGGCCTTCGAGGGGATGACGTCCTACTACGACAACCTCCTCGTGCGGCGCGCGGGCCTCATGTCCGCCCAGCGCTACCTCACCCGCCTGGGCGAGACGATCACCAACCTCCACGCCACCCCGGGCCGCCGGGTGCAGACGCTGGCGGAGGCCTCGCTGGTGAGCTGGGTCAAGCACTACCGCCCGGACGAGAACTCGGCCAACAGCGCGATCTCCTACTACCTCAAGGGCGAGGTGGTGTGCGCGCTGCTGGATCTGGAGATCCGCCGCGCCACCGAGGACGCGAAGAGCCTGGACGACGTGCTGCGCCTGCTGTGGCAGCGCCACGGGGACGGCTCCGGGGTGACGGAGGACGGCGTGGAGGCGACGGTGCGCGAGGTTGCGGGCAGGGATCTCACGCCCTTCTTCGACCGGGCCGTGCGCTCCACGGAGGAGCTGGACTACTCCGTGCTCTCGCACGTGGGCCTGGAGGTGGGCTTCCGGGTGCGCGAGTCCATCACGGACAAGGGCGGCACCCCGCCGCGCAAGGCCGGTGATGTGAGGCCCAAGGGCTGGCTGGGCCTCACCCTCAAGGGCAGCTCCACGGTGTCCACGGTGCTGGAAGGCTCCCCGGCGATGGAGGCCGGGCTCTACCCCGACGACGAGGTGGTGGCGCTGGACGGCTACCGGGTGGATGGGGTCGGGCTGCTGAACCGGTGCGAGGACAAGCGGCCGGGAGAGCAGGTGCGGCTGACGGTGTTCCGCCGGGACAGGCTGATGGAGCTCCTGGTGACGCTGGGCCAGAAGCCCGCGGACGCGGCCTTCCTCACCCGCCTGGACAAGCCCACCGAGGCGCAGAAGGCCGCCTTCCAGGCCTGGCTGGGCACGGCATGGGACGAGGCCGTCTGATAGGGTCCTCCCGCGAGGGCCCTGATGAACGACTCCTCCGCGCACCCGTGCAAGCGGCACCCCTCCGCCCCCGCGGGCTGGAGCTGCCAGGACTGCCAGGCCTCGCTCTGCCAGGACTGTGTCTGCGTGAAGCGGGCGCAGAGCGCGGAGTACCTCACGTGCGCGCTGTGCGGAGGGGTGGCGGCGCGGCTCATGCTCCACCGCGCGCGCATCCCGCTGGCCCGGCGCCTCCGCTCCGTGTGGCGCTTCCCCTTCACCTCCACCGGGCTGCCGTTCGTCCTGGCCCTCAGCACCTTCCTGGCCCTCGCGTGGTGGGGCGCCCAGGCGACGTTCCTGCTGCTCAAGTTCCTGCCCGCGATGATGTACCTGGGGGCGTTCTGGGCCGCCTTCTTCGCCATCGTCCGCGCCTCGGCCGCCGGTGCGCGGGATCTGGAGGCGCCCGACTTCCACGATCTCTCCACGCATGTGATCGCCCCCGCCCTGAGAGGGCTCGCGGCGACGGCGGTCCTCTGGCTTCCGCTCCTGCTCTATTGGATCTACAGGCATGACCTGCTGGAGAGCCTCGCGCCCGTCACCGAGGATCCCAGGTTCTATGTGGACGGCACCGCCGACGCCGCGACCGCCCCTCGCAACCCGCTGGGCGACCCGGTGCTCTGGTTGATCCTGGCGGCCGGCTTCGCCTACGTGCCGATGGTGCTCATCCTGGCGGCCTCGGGGAGCGGAATGTTCCGGATGCTCAACCCGCTGTACGTCATCGGCGGCGCCCTGCGCCTCGGCAAGGACTACGGGGTGGCGGTGGGCGCGCTCGGGGTGCTGCTCATCCCCTACGTCCTGTCGAAGCTCCTCGCGTCCTGGGTGCTGTCACTGAACCTCTTCCTCCTCTCGCGGGTGGTGGCGGAGCTCCTCATCACGCTCGTGCCTGTGATGATGGCGCACGTGCTCGGGTTGCTGCTCTATGTGCGCGGGGATGTCGTGGGGTACGGGATGGCCTCGGACTACCTGGAGCCCGCGCTGCCGGGCGCCCAGCCCCGTGCCCAGCCCGCGCCCCTCCACCAGCCTCTTCCCAGGGCGACGGCCGAGCCGCCCCCCGACGACACCCCGACGATCGATGGGGTGGCGGCCCTGGCCACGGCGGTGGCGGCTCAGGATGCCACCCAGGCCCTCTCGCTCTACCCTTCTCTGCGCGATCCCCGCCTGAGCAAGCAGGTCGCCCCGGAGCACCACCTCTTCGTCGGCCAGTCCGCGGCCACCCTGGGCCGCTACGCGCTCGCCGTGCAGGCGCTGGAGGCCGCGGCGGACGTGGCACCGGATGGCCCCATCGCCCCCCGGGCCCTCGTGCTGATGGCCCGCCTCTACGCCGAGCGCCTCCAGGAGCCCGCGCGGGCCGACAGCATCTACCGCTACGTCGTCCACCGGTATCCGAACACGGACGCCTCCCGCTTCGCCCAGGCACACCTTCCGCCGACTGGCTAACGGTGCGTGTTGCCGCCCCGAGGCGCCG
Source organism: Myxococcaceae bacterium (assembly GCA_016926755.1). Taxonomy (GTDB): domain Bacteria; phylum Myxococcota; class Myxococcia; order Myxococcales; family Myxococcaceae; genus Hyalangium. The sequence continues at coordinate 18,954 of JAFGNZ010000352.1, forward strand.
GCACCACCTTCGGAGCCATGCCTCGCTGGTGCATCCCCGTGCTCTTCCTGGGCCTCTCCTACCTTTCGGCCTGTGACAACAGGCCCGTGGTGGACAGAGGTGGAGCCGATTGCTCGGAGGAGCTGGTGACGTTGCGGGTGGAGGTCGTGACGGCCGCGGGCATCCGAGTCAAGGGTGCCACCGTCACCGCGACGAACCTGGAGACGCTGGAGAGCATCACCGGCGTCACCAACGAGGTGGGCATCAGCCGGGCGGTGAACGAGTCACTCGCTCCTGGCCCCACGCGCCTGTACGCCACGGCGGGCTCCAAGATCTCGCCGGCCACGCAGGTGGAGTGGCAGTGCGACGAGTGCCACTGTACGCCCAGCCCCGAAGAGGTGATGTTGCAGCTCAACCCGTGAGATCCACGATCTGTCGGGTAGGCGCCCTGGCGAGCCTCCCAAACCCGGAGGTTGTCCTCGGATCCACGGGTCGCTAGCCTTCGGGAGAAATGCCGAGCGTAGAAGATCTCCTGCGGACGCCCCTGTCCGAGCTCACCGAGCGCTTCCTCGAGCGCGCCCAGCCGGTTCCTCGCGGGCTGCTGGAGGCCCTGGAGTCGGACGAGCGGCAGGGCGCTCGGCAGCTGGCTCGCCGCATCCGCGCCCGGCAGGAGAAGAACCGCGCCGAGGGCCAGCGGCTGCGCCACCTGCTGCGCTACGAGGGAGAGCTGTGGGCGCAGGGCCTGGAGCGCGTGGCCGGAGTGGACGAGGCGGGGATGGCTCCCCTGGCCGGCCCGGTGGTGGCCGCCGCGGCCATCCTCCCGAAGAACTACCGCCTCAAGGGGCTGGATGACTCGAAGAAGATCCTCGACGAGGAGCGCCGGGAGGAGCTGGCCGTGCTCCTCAAGCGGGACGCGGTGGCCTGGGCGGTGGGCGTGGCGGAGGTGGAGGAGATCGACCGCATCAACATCTACCACGCGGGGCTGCTGGCCATGCGGCGAGCGGTGCAGGCGCTGACACTCGTGCCGGAGTATGCGCTGGTGGACGCGCGCACCATCCCCGAGTGTCCCTGCCCGCAGAAGGGCATCATCCGCGGGGACGCGCTGTCGATGAGCATCGCCGCGGCCTCCATCATCGCGAAGACGACGCGAGATCGGATGATGGCGGAGCTGGACGCGCGGTACCCGGGGTACGGGCTGGCCTCGCACAAGGGCTACCCGACGCCGCAGCACTTCCAGGCGCTCAAGGAGAAGGGCGTGCTGCCGATCCACCGGCGCAGCTTCGGGCCGGTGCGGGAGGCGCTCGGGCTGGAGCCCGTGCAGCAGGAGCTGTTTCCCCCACCGCCTGCCCCTCCCCGCCCGTGAGCGCCGATCGCGACATCGACGCGTGGCTGGCGGAGCGAGGCATCTCACCTCCGGACTCGCGGGCGCGGGCCCGCGCGGTGCTGGAGGAGGCGAAGATCGTCAACCCGAAGAAGGCGCGGATGAGCGAGCAGAAGCTGGAGCGCGCGGAGGCGGTGCTGGCCGAGCGCTTCTTCCGCGTCTGCACGGCTCCGGCGTGCGCGCAGGCGGCGAGCGCGAGCGGCCGGGAGCCGCTGCGGGTGGAGCCGCGGACGCACTGCGAGAGCTGCGGCGGCTCGAACAACCGGCGCGCGGTGACGGACTTCGTGGAGGCGTGCCGGCACAAGGGCGTGCGGCACGTGGTGATCGTGGGCGGCTCGCCGGCGGTGCGAGAGGAGCTGGAGGAGCAGCTCGGGGGGCAGGTGGCGCTGCGCATGGTGGACGGCACGGAGCGCCACACGTCGGAGAAGGCCCGCCACAACGTGGAGTGGGCGGACCTGATCCTGGTGTGGGGCGCCACGGAGCTGCACCACAAGGTGAGCGCGCACTACACGGGCGGGCCTCCCGCGGTGAGCCGCAAGGTGGTCCTCGCCTCCCGGCGAGGCGTGGCCGCGCTGCTCGAGGCGGCCATCACCCACCTGAAGCGCTGATTGCACGCATGGATGGATGTCTGCATGCCCGATTGCACGCGTTCGGCAGTTTTCCCCCTGTGGCCATTTGTCCTGCTCTTTGTTTGCAGCGCCAGCTGCTCGAATTGCTCAGCCAGGTCCGACCCAGCGCCAGGTGGAGGCGACCGCGCTCCCCGCACGGATCAAAGCGCGCCTCTCGACAAGCCATCGCTTCTCTTGGACGGAGAGCTGGATCTGGAGAACCGCTACGCCTCTACCGTAAGGGTCAAGGCCAATTCTTCGGGGGCGCATCAGGAGTGCAGCGGAGTGCTCATCGCCCCCCAGCTGGTTCTTACTGCGGCCCACTGCGTATGCGTGGACAGTTCCACCTGTGCGGCGACCGCGACCGTGACGGGGGTTGCCTACTTGCCCCCGCTCCCTGACGGAGTCGTGCGCTCCTTGAATGAAACGTACAGAGGCGAAATCCGACCTCATCCCGGCTTCAGACTCTCAATCAACTCGCGAGGCGCCATTGAGTCGAGCCGTGCGGATCTTGCCCTCATCCTGCTGAACAAGCCGGCAACGCACAACTTCCCTCCCGCCAGGCTCGCGAAGACCGAGGCAACCGTGGACGAATCTCTCGTTACCGTCGGCTACGGGGATGATGAGATCAGCACTGAAGCCTATGAAGATCGGCGCTTCAGCAAACATCGCGTCATGCAGCTTCCAGCGTCCGAGGATGACCTCATCGTACTGGCACCTCCCATGCGTCCAACACATCAAGATGACAGTGGTGGACCATGTCTGCGTGAAACCGGAGAAACTCAGGCGCTCGTAGGCATTTCCCGACGAGGCCTGGGCAACGATTCCGCATGCACCAGCACGCACATGTACGAGGCGTGGCTGCTCAATGAGATGCAGCGAACGGACCAGTCGAATCCTCCCCCCCGACCGTGAAGCACGGTTGACGCCAGCATGCACTCGGAGCGACCCGATGTCCCTCTATCTCCACCTATCGAGACCACTTCCGCTCATCATTCTGCAACTCTTCATCTGCGGCGGATGCGCCTCGCAGGCCCCAGTGTCGGAACCGCCCGCGCGAGCGCCTCTCATTGAGGGTGGCACCTCGGCTGTATATCCAGGCCCGCTGGACTCCAGGAATCACTATTTGTCGAATGTGGCAATACACACCAGCGCCAAACGCGAGGACGGCTCTGAGCACTGCAGTGGGGTCCTCATCAGCCCTCGCGACATCCTGACAGCAGGCCATTGCGTATGCATGAAGAAGGACCTCAAAACGACTGCCTCCAAAGACGAGGTAGCCCGAAGACTACGAGAGGCCATACCTTCCAGTGGCAGGTCGCCGGCCGAGCGAGCCGCGATTGAAGACTTGAAAGCGCGGATACTCGCGAATGCAGACACATTCATCGACCCATCGCTTTGCGCGACACTCGTGCGTGTGGAAGTGGTGGAATATCTACCTTCACAGTCAAAGCTGGCATCAAGTCTTCGCCAGAGCAGATACATCGGGAAGATCATCCACCCCCACCCTCAGTTGCTGGTTATTGATGATGCCAGGGGAACCTCATGGTTCAGGGAGGCAGATCTCGCGCTCATCCACCTGGCAGCCCCCGTAGCCGAACGTTTCCGCCCGATCAAACTACCGGAGCAGGAGGTTGAAACAGGCAACCCCATTGTCATGGTGGGCTATGGCTTCGGCGAAGATGGCGACATCACCAATGAGTTCGGAGATCGTCACCATGGAGAGAGCGCCATCGCGTACCCGTTCACGCGTCTGGTTTGAGAGAGAGGCAGGCAGGCTGAAGAGGGAGCAGGGAAGAGGGCATGTGCGAGGGTGGACCTGA
>JAFGNZ010000353.1 GCA_016926755.1 Myxococcaceae bacterium
CGCGTGGCCTCGATGCCGCTCTTGAACGGCATGACGATGTCCATCGTCGTCAAGTCCGGCTTGAGCTCCTTGTATTTCTCCACCGCCTCGAGGCCGTTGGCCGCCTCGCCGACGACCTCGAACCCCCCGGACGCGAAGATGTCCTTGATCATGTTGCGCATGAAGATTGCGTCGTCGACGACCAGGACCCGCTTAGCAGCCATGTGAAGCTTCGCCTCCGCGTCAGGCTTCGAGAGGAGCGCGGAGCCTAGCACCCGCGCATTTTGTGAGGCTACTCACTTCTGCGAGGTGAACAACGCAACCACCGCAGCATCCAACCCTTCGGGGTCCAGCACGGTCACCCCCAGGCCTTTCAGCCGAGCCACTCCCCGGACCGCCAGGGCGGCCTTCCCGGGCGCCGCCGCGCTCACCCGCTCCAGCGCCTCGATTCCATCCACGTCCGTCACCAAGAATCCCAGGTCCCGCCGCCCGCGGTCCAGCAGGAGCAAGCGGGCGGGGGGGCTCTGCCCCTCCGGCAGGCCCAGCAGCTGGCGCAGCTCCACCACGGTGACGACCCGGCCGCGCAGGTTCATCACCCCGGAGACGGCGGCGGGGGCGCGCGGCACGCGGGTGAAGCGCCCGGGCGGCACCACCACCTCTCGGACCGCCGAGAGCGGCAGGCCGTAGCGCTCCTTCTCCACCCGGAAGATGACGTGCCGCAAGGGTTCCTCGAGGGGCGGGGCTCACTGGCCCAGCCGAAAGCTGCGGACCACGCTCTGCAGCTCGACGGAGGTGTTGGTCAGCTCATTGGCCAGCGACGTCATGCTCGACACGGCGCTGGTCTGCTCCTGGATGACGGCCTGGATGGCCTCCGTGGAGGTCGCGTTGTTGCGCGCCACCAGGGAGATCTCCTCGATGGCCTTGACCATCTCCTTGCTGCCCTCCAGCTGCTCCCGGGCGCTCTCGGAGATGAGGTGCACCTTCTCGGCACCCTTGCGGATGGTGTCGGTGATGGCGCCCATGGAGCGCACGATGTTGGTCAGGTCCTCGCGGCCCTCGGCCAGCTCCTCGATGCCCTCCTTCATGGCGGACACCACCGCGGTGGACTGGCCGGAGATGTCCCGGGCCAGCTTGGAGATCTGCTCGGCGGAGCGGCCGGCGCTCTCGGCCAGCTTGCGCACCTCGTCGGCCACCACCGCGAAGCCGCGGCCATACTCGCCCGCGCGCGCCGCCTCGATGGTGGCGTTGAGCGCGAGGAGATTGGTCTGCTGCGCCACCTGGGTGATGGCGTCGACGATCTTGGAGATCTCCTGCGTCTTCTCCCCGAAGGCGAACACCTGCTGGCTGGCCGCCTCGATGCGGCTGAACACCTTCTTCACCTTCTCGCCGGCCAGCCGCGCCGCCTTGCTGCCGTCCTCGGCCGCCTGGCTCGTCTCCAGGGCGGTGCGCGCCGCGTCCTCGGCGCTGGCGGCCGTGCGCTGGATGGAGCCGGCCATGGAGGTGATGACGGTGGAGGCCTTGCTCACCAGCATGGACTGGGCCTCGGCGCCCCCGGCGATCTTCTCCATGGAGGAGCCCACCTCCTCGGTGGAGCCGTTCACGTTCTCCGCCGAGCGCTGCACCTCGATCGCCGTATCCGCCACGCTCTTGGCGGTGTCCTGGATCTTCCCCACCAGCTCGCGCAGGTTCTCCTGCATCTTGCCGATGGCGCTCGTCAGCTCGTCGATCTCGTCCCGCGGGTTGGACGGGTCCGCGTCCACCGGCTTGGAGAGGTCGCCCTGGGAGATCTCGAAGGCGGAGCGCGAGAGCACCCGCACGCGGTTCACCCGCGCCAGCAGCCGCGGCAGCGTCAGCGCGGCCACCACCGTGAGGAAGAAGCCGATGGGCACCTGCCAGCGCAGGCCCATCTCGAAGCGCTGGAGCACGGCCATGGCGCACACCAGCGCCGCCCCGAGCAGCACGTAGCCGGTGAGGATCTTCCGGTGCAGCGAGACGATCCGCTCGCCGCTGTCCGTCTCCACGGAGCGAAGCAGCCGCTGCACCGGCTCGCGGCGAGTCGAGAGGCCTGGGGATAGTTCGTCGCGAAGAGGGCGGCGCACGGGTAGGCTTTTTCGGGGTAACGGCGGAAGCGCCATGCGGGTTTAGCCTTGCCTTCCGGCACGGTCAATCTAGCGACCGGCCACGGGTGAAATGATCGAAGCCTGGCGGTGGGGGGAGCAACCGGCCATCGGGGTCCCTCAGCACCCGCCGACGCTGCCGGGTGAGCTGGCCAATCCGGGTGACACGCTCGCCCGCCCGGGCGCACGCCCGCTCGAAGGCCTGGGCCCGCTCCGGAGGCACGGCCAGCAGCAGCTCATAGTCCTCTCCCCCCGCGAGGGCCCCCACGGGGCCCAGCTCCGCCCGCACCGCGGGTGAGAGCGGCAGGTGGGCAAGCTCCACCACCGCCCCTACACGTGACGCATCGCACAAATGACCGAGATCCTGCGCCAGCCCATCCGAGACATCCAGCCCCGCGGAGGCGAAGCGGGAGGCCAGGCGCCCGAGCGCCACCCGCGGCACCGGGCGCCGCTGGCGGAGGATCGCCGTCCCCCGGCGCCTTCCGGCCTGGAGCTGGAGCAGGCCCAGCCGCGCCTCGCCCAGCGTGCCGGACACGTAGAGGAGCTCCCCGGGGCGGCCGCCCCCGCGCGTCAGGGCCGGGCGCTGGAGCTCCCCCGCGGCGGTGAGGGTGATGGACAGCTCGCGCGCGGAGGTGAAGTTGCCTCCCACCAGGGAGATGCGGTGCGCCCGGGCCAGCGCGCTCATGCCCCGCGCCAGCCGCCGCAGCTGGCCCTCGGGGAAGTCCCGGGGCAGGGCCAGCGCGCAGAGGAACCAGCGCGGCGTGGCGCCCATGGCGGCCAGATCCGACAGGTTCACCGCGAGCGCCTTGTGGCCGATGTCCTCGGGGGAGAACCCCTCACGGGTGAAGTGCACGCCCTCCACCACCGTGTCCGTGGTGACGCACAGCGCGCCGCGCGTGGGGGCGAGCACCGCGCAGTCGTCTCCCGGCCCCCGCGGCGCGCGCGCCCGGGGGAAGGCCTCCAGGAACCGCTCGATGAGGGAGAACTCACCGCGCACGGGTGCTTGGAGGGCCCGCGCGCTCAGAAGCGATCCGGCTCGGGCAGCGGCGGCACGACGAGCACCGTCCCCTCCCCCGTCTGGGGTGGGCGCACGGGCAGCACCACCGTGAAGACCGAGCCCTCGTTGGGCACGCTGGCCACCGTCACCTTGCCGCCGTGCCCCTCCGTGAAGCGCTTCACGATGGCCAGCCCCAGCCCCACGCCGCCGAACTCCCGGGTGGAGCTGGAGTCCACCTGGTAGAAGCTCTGGAAGATGCGCTCGAACTGATCCTCGCGGATGCCGACGCCGGTGTCCTCCACGGCGATGCGGAAGCCCTGCACGTCGCCCAGCTCCGGCTGGGGGCCGATCTCGGAGAGCCGCACGCGCACCCCGCCCTGCGAGGTGAACTTCACCGCGTTGGCCAGCAGGTTCACCAGCACCTGCTGCAGCCGCCCCCTGTCCACCAGCACGCGCGGCTGCCGGAGCTCCGGCAGGCGCACCTCCAGCGTCAGGCCCTTGCGCCGGGCCTGCGGCGTCACGCTGGACACCGCGGAGACCACCACCTCCGCCGCGTCCACCGGCGCGAAGGCCAGCCGCAGCTTGCCCGCCTCCAGCTGGCTGATGTCCAGGATGGAGGTGATCAGATCCAGCAGCGTGCGGCCCATCTCCATGATGGACTGCACGCACTGGAGCTGCTCCGGGTTGAGCGGGCCGGTGAGGCCCTCGGCCAGCAGCTCCGAGTAGGCGATGATGGAGGCCAGGGGCGTGCGCAGCTCGTGGCTCACCGTGCCCAGGAAGCTGGACTGGAGCCGATCCACCTCGCGCAGGCGCTTGTCGAGCGCCGCCATGCGCGCGTCCCGCACCTCCAGCTCCCGGCCCATCTCCCCCGCCGCCTCCTGCTGGATGCGGCTGGCCAGCCAGCAGCGGTGCCCGGCCACCATCAGCGCCTCCAGCACCCGGGAGAAGTACGCCACGGCGCGCGCCAGGGGAGCCTCCGAGCCCCGCGCCTTCTCCAGCGCCAGCCGCTGCCGCGGCAGGGCCGCCAGCTCCTCGGGCGTGAGGGGACCGAAGAGGACGCGCCCCAGCTCCGCCCCCTCCCAGCGGACCGGGAGCACCAGGTACTGCGCGCCCGCCGGGCAGGGGAGCACGGACAGGGCCGCCCCCGCCCCGAGCGACACCCGGGCCGCGCACTGCTCGCCCCCCTCGGCGCCGGAGCTGATGTGGGAGCAGAAGGCCCCGGAGCCCCCCTGGGCGCCTGCCAGCCGGACGCCGCGCGCGTCGAGCACCTGAGCGCCGGTCCCATGCACCTCGACGAAGCCGCTCACCACCTCCTCGAAGGAGGCCTGCTCCAGCAGCTCCGCGAGCGGCGGCTCACGCAGCAGGAGGGAGTCCCGGCTCCCCCCCGTCGTGTCCTCCCCGTCATTCATGCCGCACCTCCTCCGGAGGCACCCGCCCCGTAGCGTCCTCTCAGCGTAGTACCCTCCAGGTCCAAGTGGCTGAAGATCCGACCGAGGAACTCCTCCTCCCCCAGCCCGATGTTGCGCGTCAGGTTGGCCTCGGCGTCAAGCCTGCGCCAGGCCGCCTGTAGCAGCTCGTGGAACGTCTCGCACACGCCCTCGCCGCGCAGGGCCACCGCCCCCACCACGGGCTCCCGGCCCCGGCGCCTCAGCGCCTCCAGCTCCTCGTCGGTCCGGGTGTCCGGCAGATCCCTCTTGTTGAACTGGATGATCACCGGCACCTGATCCGGATCCAGCCCGTTCTCCCGCATGTCCTTGAGCAGGCTGTGCCACGACTGGTTGTTCTCCGCCGTGGCGCTGCGGCGGCTGTCGGCGATGAACGCCACCGCGTCCGCGTCTCGCAGGACGATGCGCCGCGTCGCGGCATGGACGACCTGGCCGGGCACCGTGAGCACCTTCACCTTCACGTTGTAGCCGCGCGCCGAGGAGAAGAAGACGGGCAGCACGTCGAAGAAGAGCGTCCGATCGTCGCGAGTCTCCACGGAGAGCAGGCGGCCCCGCACCTCCGGGCGCGCGCGGGCATAGAGGTGGCGCAGGTTCGTCGTCTTCCCACTGAGCCCGGGCCCGTAGTAGACGATCTTGAGCGTGAGCTCGCGCTGGGCGTGGTTGAGTTGCAAGGGAGGGCTCGAGCGGGCGAGGCGAAGGGGCCGTCACTCTCCTCGTCCAGGACGCTCGTTTCTTATAGTGGAGGGTGTCCGCCAATGAAAAGCCGCCTGGGGAGCCTGCAGGAGAGCAGGACAGCGCGCTTGGAATGATGAACCCCGGTGGACGGTTTGACAGGGTCCGGCTCCTCGGAATTGAGGGGAAATGTGCGCGGAAACACTCCGTGCATGGTTACGGGCCGAACGGTTAGGATCGCAGCGCGATGAAGGAGCAAAGGCGATGACGATGAAGCAGGTGGACCCAGGCTCGGAGATCAGCGCGGTGCCGGTGCTGGATCCCACCAGCCTGCCCAATGATCTGAACTCGGCGGTCAAGCTCACACAGCCGAGCGACGAGGACATGGGCGTGGTTGCGGCGCTTCGCGCCAACTCGGATCCATGGAAGAGCCGGGGCGAGACGCAGGAGGAGAGCCTCCAGGCGCTCACCCAGCTGCGGCCCTTCCTCCAGGTGGCCAAGCTGCAGAACCAGGTGGTGGGCTACGTCACCGTGGAGCGCGACGGCCCGGTGCCCGGCGCCGCGTACATGCGCAACATCGTGGTCCGGCCGGACCTGCGCAAGCGGGGCCTGGGCATGGTGCTGCTCAACCACGCCATCCAGACGGCGCGGGACATGTACCGCAAGACGATCGCGCTGCGCGTGGACCCGGCCAACGGCCCGGCGGTGAGCTTCTACCGCAAGGCGGGCTTCACCACCGTGGCGACGGTGGTGTCCAAGAAGTCCGGCAAGCTGCGCCTGCTGATGTCCCGCGAGCTGTAGTCGGCTCGCCCCCCGGCGGGAGCCCCGAGCCCCGAGCTCCGCTCCCGCCCTCGTGCCCGAGGTGGCTCCCCGTGAGCCCCAGGGAGGCCTCCCTTCATGACCACCTCTGCCGAGCACCTGCTGGCTGGCCCCTGGGGGCTGCCCGGGGATCTCGACGCGGAGCTGGCCCGCGCCCTGGAGCAGGAGGACTACGGCACCGCGCTGGCCCTGCTGCGGGATGCGCTGCCCGCTGATCCCTCGCCTCGCCTGCGGGTGCTGCTGGCCTTCGTGCGCTTCCAGGACGCCAGCGAGGTAATGGTGACGGAGCTGATCCCGGCCTGCCAGGAGGCGCTCGCGCTGCTGGAGCAGGCCACCGAGGCCGGGCTGCCGCTGGAGGCCGTGGCCCCCCTGCGCGAGGAGGTGGAGCGCGTGCTGGCCGAGGAGACGGTGCGCGAGCTGGCCGCCGAGCGCATGTCCCTGGAGCGCGCGGAGGCAGCGCCCCTGGAGGAGGTGCTCGAGGCCGCCAGCCGCCTGCGCGCCTCGCACCCCGCCCGCGCCGCCGAGCTCTTCCGGGTCGCCGAGCGCCGGGACACCCCCGAGCGCGCCCCCATCCACCGCGCGGAGGCGGGCATCGCGCTGCACCAGGCCGGCCGCGCCGCCGAGGCCCGGCCCCTGCTGGAGGAGACCCTGGCGCTGGACTGGCGCGCCCCAGCCCTGTGGCCGGAGCGCCTCCACGTGGACTGGGCCGCCACGCTCCTGCTGGAGCAGGCCCACGCCGCGCGTGACGACGCGGCCTTCGACGCCACCTGGGCCCAGGCGCTCGCGCAGGGGCGGCTGCTCCAGCGCCCCTTCCCCGCCAACTGGCTCAACCAGGAGCGGCTGCTCACCCTGCTCATCACCCGCGGAGACGGGGCCCGCGCCGCCCAGGTGGCCACCCGCCTCGAGGCCAGCCGCGGCTACCTCCCCCGGGCCCTCGCCGCCCAGGTAGCAGAAGCGCGCACCCTCGCCCGCCGGCAGACAACTCCGCTCGCGTGAGGATGTTTCGCAGGGCTATGAGCTATCTTTCACTTAAGTTGCTTTTCCTGAACTCCGAGCAGACGCGGATCCCCCTGATATGAAGCCCCTCGCGGAGCTGCTGCGCTACCTGTCGCACCCGGCGATCACCGAGATCGCCCTGACGACGGGGCGCTGCCCGATGATCAAGAGCCTCAACGGCTACGAGCCGGTGGACAGCGCCGTGCTGACCAGCGAGGAGCTGAACCGGACGCTGCTGACGATGGTGGGGCCCGCGCGCGCGGCCTCCGTGTCGGACAAGCCGATGAAGTGGTCGGTGCGCGCGGAGGGGGTGGCCACGCTCGCCGTCGTCGCCGTGCGGCGCGGAGAGGGCCTGAGCATGCGCGTGATGCGCACGGGGGATGGCACCTCGACGGGGCCGCGCTCTCCGCAGACCCCGGCACCCATCCCCGCGGGCGGCACTCCCCCGCCCTTGCCTCCCGTGGAGGCGACGCCTGACTCCACCGCCTCGGGTGCCTCGGACCCGATCCCCCCCGAGGCCCCTGCCCCGGTCCGGGTGACGGACATGGTTCCGCCCCCGGTGGCGCCCCTCATTCCTCCCGTCCGTCGGCCGTCCGTCTCCGGCCTGCGGGTGATCAAGGCGACCTCGACGCAGGCGCAGCCCCCCGCCCAGAAGGAGGGGACGCTCGAGATCAGCATCGACGTGGAGCCCGCCACCCCGCCGCCTCCTCCCGCCGAGGCGCTGGCCGTCACGCCCGCCAGCGGCACCGCCGCGCTCCTCGCGCCTCCGCCGCCGGAGGAGTCCACCCCTGCCCTCGGCATCAAGATCGAGGTGGAGCCCCCGCAGTCCCGTCCGGAGCCTCCGCCGCGCACGCGGCCGGACTTCTGGAGGGATCTGCCCGCGCTGATGGAGGAGGCCCGGCGCGTGGGCGCGAGCGATCTGCACGTGGTGGCGGGCCGGCCCGCGCTCCTGCGCGTGGCGGGCGAGCTGAAGCCGGACGGCGAGGTGCTGCCCCCGAAGAAGGTGGAGCAGTGGCTGCTGCCCCTGGTGCCCGCGCGCCTGCGGGACACCCTCGAGCGCGACGGGAGCTGCGACTTCGCGTTCCAGAGCGAGGCGAGCGGCCGCTTCCGCGTGAACGTCTGCCGCCAGCGCACGGGGCTGAAGGGCTCCTTCCGCGTCATCCCCAAGGAGCTGCCCACGCTGGAGTCGCTCGGGCTGCCGATGGAGATCGCCAAGGCGACGCGCCACGCCCAGGGCCTCATCCTCCTCACCGGCCCCTCCGGCCACGGGAAGACGAGCACGCTGACGGCCCTGGTGGACATCCTCAACCGCGAGACGAAGCGGCACATCCTCACCGTGGAGGATCCGGTGGAGTACGTGCACGCGCGCAGGCGGGCCCTGGTGAGCCAGCGCGAGGTGGGCACCCACACCCGCTCCTTCGCGAGCGCGCTCAAGGGCGCCCTGCGCGAGGATCCGAACGTCATCGTCGTGGGCGAGCTGCGCGACGCGGAGACGGTGCGCCTGGCGCTGACCGCGAGCGAGACGGGGCACCTGCTCATCGGCACGATGAACGCGCCGAGCGCGGCGAAGACGCTCGACTGGATCATCGAGCTGTTCCCGTCCGCGGACCAGCCGTGGGTGCGGCTGGCGTTGGCCTCGCACCTGCGCATGATCGTCCACCAGCGGCTGGTGCCGAGCAGGGATGGGCTGGGCCTGGAGGCTGCCGCGGAGGTGCTCCCGGGCTCGGTGGCGCTGGGCAACCTCATCCGTGAGGGGAGGACGTCCGAGCTGCGCTCCCTCTGGGAGCGCAGCGAGGCCCTGGGCATCATCCGCCTGGACGAGTCGCTGGCGCACCTCGTGCGCCGTCGGAAGGTGACGCTGGAGCTCGCCCGGAGCTTCGCCGAGGATCCGGACGGGTTCGACGCCCTGGTCGCGGGCAGGCCGGAGGGGGCCTCCGAGCTGCCTCCCGAGCCGAGCTCGGGCGGAAGAATGAAGGCGCCGGCCGGCTCGCTGCTGGGCCGCCAGAGCGCGTGAGGAGACGACGACCATGACCGCCGCGCGCATCTCCCCGCTCTTCGACGCGCTCCTGGCCGAGAAGGGGAGCGATCTGCACCTGAGCATCGGCTACCCGCCGCTGTGCCGCCTGCGCGGCAAGCTGACGCCGCTGCGAGAGGCGCCGCTCACCGCCTCCGAGGTGGAGGGGATGCTCTTCGACCTGCTCACGCCCGAGCAGAAGCTGCAGATCACCGAGGAGCTGGACCTGGACTTCTCCTATGCCTATGGAGCGAAGGCCCGGTTCCGCGCCAACTACTTCTACAAGCTGACGGGGCTGGCGGCGGTCTTCCGGACCATCCCCACGCGGGTTCCAACGCTGGAGGAGCTCAAGGTGCCCGAGGCGGTGCAGCGGCTCGCCGAGCGGCGCGGCGGGCTGGTGCTCGTCAGCGGCCCCACGGGCAGCGGCAAGTCCACCACGCTGGCGGCGATGCTCCACCACATCAACCAGACCCGCGGGGTGAACATCCTCACCATCGAGAGGCCGGTGGAGTTCGTGCACGAGCCGATGAAGGCGCAGGTGACGCACCGGGAGGTGGGCCCGCACGCCTCCAGCTTCGCCGCGGCCCTGCGCTCGGCGAGGCGCGAGGATCCGGATGTCCTGCTCATCGGCGGGCTGGACTCTCCGGAGACCATGAGGCTGGCGCTGCAGCTGGCGAGCTCCGGCGTGCTCGTGCTGGCGAAGATGTACGCCCTGGGCGCGCCGGCCACCCTGGAGCGCTTCGTCGCCGCGTTCCCGGCGGAGGAGCACCCGCTGATCCGCGGGATGCTGGCGGAGAGCCTGGGGGGCATCGTCTCCCAGCAGCTGCTGCGCACCCTGGACGGCAAGGGGCGCGTGGCGGCGGTGGAGGTGCTCCTCGGCGGCGGCGCCATCGCCTCGCTGATCCGCGAGGGCAGGATGGACGAGCTCTCCCAGCAGATGCGGGCCGAGCAGGCCCAGGGCATGCAGACGCTGGACATGCACCTGGAGGAGCTGGTGGCGGCGGGAGCCACCACCCTCGATGCCGCGCTCGAGAAGGCCCAGGATCGCGAGGCCTTCGCCCTGACGCTTCAGCGCCTCCAGCCGGGCTACGAGCCGCCCGAGGACGCGAAGGCGTAGTCAACCTGCGAGGGCTGGCCCCCTCGGGCGTATCTCGCAGCCTCGTGCTGGTGGATGGCATTCCCGCGAATGATCCCTTCGGCGGGTGGGTGTCCTGGCGCGCGCCCGGCTCAGTTCGTGTCCGAGCTGAACCAGTCCTGCAGGGCGTCCAGATCCTCCACGCGCTGCGCGGGCGGGAGGCTCTCCAGGAACGCCCTCCCGTACGGCTTCGTCACGATGCGCCGGTCCAGCAACGCCACCGCGCCACGGTCCTTCTGCGTGCGGATGAGCCGCCCGAAGCCCTGGCGCAGCGCCAGCGTCGCCTGCGGGAGCTGGTACTGCTCGAAGGCCTCTTCTCCGCGCGCCTGGATCTGCCGGATGCGCGCCGCCACCAGCGGATCGCCCGGCGAGGCGAACGGGAGCCTGTCGATGATCAGCAGGCTCAGCGCCTCTCCCGGCACGTCCACGCCTTCCCAGAAGCTGTGCGCGGCGAAGAGCACGCTGGGCATCTCCCGGAACGCCTCCAGCAGCTGCTGCTTGGGCCGCTCGCCCTGCTTGAGCACCTGGTAGGGCAGCCGTGACTTCGTCAGCTCGAATGCGCGATCCATGTTGCGCAGGCTGGTGAAGAGCACGAACGCGCGCCCACCGGACACCTCGCACAGGCGGAGGATCTCCTCCGCCACCGCCTCGATGAAGCCGGGCGCCGCCGGATCCGGCAGGTGCGTGGGCAGGTAGAGGGCCGCCTGCCGCTCGAAGTCGAACGGGCTGCGCACCGCCATCGTCCGCACCTCCGCCACCGGCACGCCCTCGTCGTCGTACAGCCCCATCCGCTTCGCGAAGTAGTCGAACCGCCCCTCGGCCGCCAGCGTCGCCGAGGTGAACACCACCGTGTCCACCCCGCCGTAGAGCCGCGAGCGCAGCTCCTTGGCCACGTCGATGGGGCTCGCCCGCAGGAACACGCCCCGCCCGCGCGCCTCCGCCCAGTACACGTGATCGGTGGACTCCGCCTTCTCCAGGAAGGTCAGCTCCTCCGCCATCTCGTCGCCGCGGCGGGAAATGGCCAGCAGCTCCGGCTCTCGCTCGTTCGCGGTGAAGGAGGACAGGGCCGCCAGCCCCTGGCGCACCTGCTCCAGCGGGTTCGCCAGCATCGCCATCCGATCCGCCTTCAGCGCGACGCCACCCTCGGCGCCCGCCAGCCCCAGCACGCGCGGCGCCTGCGTGAAGAACACCTCCGCGTGCGTGCGCACCCGCGCCGCCAGGGCGCGCAGTGTGGGGTGGCGCGAGTCCGTCTCCGGCAGCGAGGCCACGGCGTCCCGCGAGAGCTCCTCCAGCCGGTGGTTGGAGACGCTGCACCCGAAGTACCCGCTGGCCGCGTCCTCCAGCGCGTGCGCCTCGTCGAAGATGACGGCCTCGTAGAGCGGCAGCACGCCCTCGTTCCGCCGCCCGGTGCCGCGCAGCGACAGGTCCGCGAAGAAGAGGTGGTGGTTCACCACGAGCAGGTCCGCCTGCTCCGCCTCGCGGCGCATCCGCGTCACGAAGCACTGCTCGTACAGGGGGCACTTCGAGCCCAGGCAGGTGTCCGCCGTGGCGGAGAGCCGCGGCCAGGCGCTGAAGTTCTCCGGCAGCTCCAGCTCCGCCCGGTCCCCCGTCTCCGTGCGCGTCGCCCACGTCTGGATCTGCGGCCAGTGGCGCACCTCCTCGCGAGAGCCGAACGTCGGGTCCCGGGAGAAGGCGTTGAAGCGCTGGAGGCAGAGGTAGTTTCCGCGACCCTTGAGGTACGCGGCCTCGAACTCCAGGCCCATCTGTTCCTTCAGCAGCGGCAGGTCCTTGAAGAAGATCTGATCCTGCAGCGTCTTCGTGGCGGTGGAGACCACCACCCGACGCCCGGACAGCAGCGCGGGCACCAGGTAGGCGAGCGTCTTGCCCGTGCCCGTGCCGGCCTCGGCCAGCAGGTAGCTGCGCTCGGTGAAGGCCCGCTCCACGGCGCGTCCCATCTGGAGCTGCTCGGGGCGGTGCTCATAGGCCGGCAGCGCGGCCTGGAGCGCGCCTCCGGGGCCCAGCAGGGAATCCACGTTGAACGAGCGAACGAGCGTCAGGGCCATCGGGCAGAGCCTCGGTCCAACGAGGCGGTGGGACAAGATAACAGCCCGAGATGCCTGGGAGATCGGGACATTTGCGCTCTCCCGCCCGCCTGCTCTGGCGGCGGGATGGCGGGTGCTCTCACATGCCTACGGGCTCTCCCACACGCTGTTACTGCGCGGGCGGGTACTTCTGCAGCTTGCGCTGGAGCGAACGCCGGTGGAGCCCCAGCCGCCGCGCCGCCTCGGAGATGTTGCCCCCGCAGTCGGCCAGGACGCGCTGGATGTGCTCCCACTCGGCGCGCGCCAGCGAGGGCGCCTGCACGTCCTCGGCCACCTGCGGGCTGGGCTCCCCCAGGCCCCGCGCCAACGCCGCGAGCAGATCATCCACGTCCGCGGGCTTCGGCACGTAGTTGAGCGCCCCCAGCCGCACCGCCTCCACCGCCGTGGCGATGCTGCCGTAGCCCGTGAGGACGAGGATGCGCGTGGACGCATCCAGCGCTCGCAGCTCGCGCACCAGCTCCAGCCCGCTGCGCCCCGGCATCCGCAGGTCCACCACCGCCAGCTCCGGCGAGTCCTGCCGGGCCACCGCCAGCGCCTCGTCCACCGAGCCCGCCATCACCACCTCGTAGCCCCGCTCGCGGAAGGCGCGCGCCAGCCGCTCGCGGAACACCTCGTCGTCATCCACCAGCAGCAGCGAAGGAGCGTGGGAGTCTCTCGAAGTCGACATGGCGAGGCCGGGCTCAGGCACCCGAAGTCCGGAGGCTCGCCCCGCCCGCCTCCGAGGACAACGGGGCAAATTGTCGCAGGCCCTCCGCCGGCCACGTCATCTCCACCCGCGTCCCCTGCCCCGGCGCCGAGCGCAGCTCCAGCCTCCCGCCGAGCTGGTCCAGCACCGCCCGCGCGAGGAAGAGGCCCAGCCCCATCCCCTCGCCCGGAGGCTTCGTGGTGAAGAAGGGCTCGCCCGCCCGCGCCAGCACCTCCGCCGGCATGCCCGCCCCCGCGTCCTCCACGGACAGCCGCCAGCCCGTCGCCTCGCGGGCGAGCGCCAGCCGCACCTGCTGCTCCTTCGCCGAGGCCTGGAGCGCGTTCTTCACCACCCCGCGGATCGCGTGCGTCAGCGCCCGGACGGGGACGGACACCGTCTCCTCCCGGCAGCGCCCCTCCGCCTCCACCCGCACGCGCTCGCTCCCCCGCAGGCCCTCCAGGGCCCCCTCCAGCAGCGCCGAGGGCGTCACCGCGACGAAGGCCTCGCCGCGGCTGGCCCCGGCGTCGGCGGCCATCTGCGCGAGGATGTCATGGCAGCGCGCCACCTGCTGGCGGATGAGCTGCGCGTCCTCCCGGCCCGCGGCCGAGAGCTCCGCCCGCCGCTCCAGCTCCCGCGCCACCACGGCGATGGTGGACAGCGGCGTGGACAGCTCGTGCGCGGCCCCCGCGGCCAGGGTGGCCAGGGCCGCCAGCTTCTCGTTGCGCGCCGTCACCGCGCGCGCGGCCACCAGCTCCGCCTCCCGCTCGGCCAGCGCCCGGGTGACGCGCTGGACGAAGTAGACGATGAACACCGCGGCCAGCCCGAAGGCCAGCCACATGCCCTCCAGGTGCAGCCGCACGTCGTCAATGTGATGGTGCGCGGGCCCCGCGGCGCCGGCCGGCGCCCACAGGTGCCGGACAAAGAGCGCCCCGAAGCACGCGGCGGCCAGCGTCACCAGCGCCCACGTCCACCGGGCGCGCAGCACCACCGCCGCCAGCGCGATGTGCACCAGGTACAGCGTGCTGAAGGGATTGAAGGGCCCGCCGCTGAAGTCCAGCAGCACCGTGAGCAGCGCCACGTCCAGCGCCATCACCGCCCACAGCACCCACTCGCGGATCTCCCGCGGGCGCCGCGCCCAAAACCCCAGCGCCGCGTTGCTCGCCGCCGCCACGGCCACCGTGGCGAACAGCGGCCCCAGCGGCAGCGGCATCCCCATGCCCAGGCGCGCGAAGAGGATGAGCCCCCCCTGCCCCACCACCGCCCCCCAGCGCAGCCGCAGCAGCCAGGAGAGGTTGATGGCGTGCGCCTCGCGCACCACTAAGGCCCCCCGAAGGACATCCGGAACTGGCGGAAGAGGAGCAGCCCCACCACCAGCAGGATGAAGAAGAAGAGCAGCCCCGCCACGAGCTGCCCCCTGCCGGAGGAGGAGGACGCGGCGGCCGGCGCGAAGCTCACCGGCGAGGCCGTGGCCAGCCGCACCACCTCGTCGCGCCCGCGCTGGGCGTAGAGATCATCCGGCGCCTGCGCCAGCCGGATGCGGTACAGGCGCCCCGCCATGGCCAGCTCGCCCCGCCCCACGGCCAGCGACAGCAGCCGGTCATGCGCGTCCCGGTCATCCCACCGCTCCAGCACGGAGAGCCACGCGGTGCGCAGGGGCTCGGAGGGCAGGTACTCCCCGGCATCGAAGTGGGCGAAGGTGAGGCCGCACGAGGCGCAGGACTCCGCGCCCTCCCTGCGCGCGGCGATGCACTTGGGGCAGAAGCCCTCCGGCACCGCGAAGGGATCCCCCGAGCGCGCCAGCGCCGCGGCATCACGCACCTGCTCCTCGGAGGGCCTCAGCGCCACCACCTTGAGCGAGGGCGCCGGGACGATCCGGGGTGACGGCTCGGCCGAGGGCTGCTGCGGGCCGGCCTGCGCCACGGCCGCGACGAGCGCCTCCTCCGGCCGCGCGCGGCTCTCCTGCCCGCAGCGCGCGCACGTCATCACCAGCACGCCCGCCTCCACCCGGAAGGCGGCCGGGGGCGCGAGCCGCTCGCATGCATCACAGAGGAACCTCATGACATCACCTGGCGGAGAGGGACAGGCATGGCACAGCCGATCAGCGCCAGGAGGCAGAGCGCGCACACCCACTTGCGCCCGCGGCTCAGCGGCACCTGCGGATCTACTACCTCCGGGTGCCCGAAGCCCACCAGCTTGCTCGTCACCAGCAGCCACACCCCCCAGGACGCGGTGGCGAACACCGTCAGCAGCAGCAGCACCAGCGCCACGCCCTTGCCCACCCACCGGGCGCGCGGGCCCCACAGCGCGAACGCCAGGTGCCCGCCGTCCAGCTGCCCCACCGGCAGCAGGTTGAGCAGCGTGACGAGCAGGCCGAACCACCCGGCGATCACCACCGGGTGCACCAGCACGTCCTTCCCTGCCGGCACCGGCCCCACCGCCAGCCGGGTCAGCCCCTGCATCAGCAGGCTGTCGCCGAAGAGGGTCTGGATCCTCCCGGTGAACACCGGCTCCGGGGGAGGTGGCGCCTGGGTGAGCTGCTCCATGAGCCACGTGTACAGCTCCCGGAGCAGCCCCCACAGCGAGCTCTCTCCTGGAAAGGAAGCCTCCACGGAGGGGGCGTCCACCACCTGCGAGTGGCTCAGGCCCCAGAAGAGGAGGGGGAGCGCCACCGCCAGGCCCGCCAGGGGCCCGGCCGCGCCGATGTCCACCAGCGCGTTGCGGTGGGGGATCCGCCCGCGGATCCGGATCACCGCCCCCAGCGTGCCCACGCCCACGTAGGGCACGGGGATGAAGTACGGCAAGCTCGTATCCACCTTGTGGAGGCGCGCCAGCACGTAGTGGCCCATCTCGTGCGAGCCGAGGATGGCCATCAGCGACAGGCTGAACGCCAGCGCGTGCACGTGGCGCTGCTCCAGGTCTCCGCTGCCGTAATAGAACGAGAAGGCGCTATAGGTGGTGAGCACCGTCAGCGCGAAGAGCAGCAGGTGCAGCCAGAGCCGCGAGGCGGGACGAGCGGGGACAGTCTCCATGGGTGCCTGAAGGGTGGGTACCAAGGGCACCCCTCCTTTGCAACGCACCGGACAGGCCCGGAAAAAAGGGGATTCTCCTCTGAACGGAGCTTGACTCCCGTAAGGCTTCTGCTACGAACCCGCGCGCTTGAGGGTCAAGCCATACACCGTGGGCTCGCTCGGTCGGCCCACCTCAATCCCGCAAGCCATCCATCCGGGAGGGAAAAAAATGAAGAAGGCCATTCTGTCCGCCGTTGCCGCGAGCAGCCTTGTGGCGTGCACCAGCGTCGAGAGCGCCGTCGTCTCCGGCGCCGAGATCTCCGCCACCGGTGGCGAGGCCGTTGCCGTGATCCAGGCCAAGGCCCTGGGTCTGACCGCCATCTTCCACATCGTCGACCTGGTCCAGAGCGATCTGGACACCGTGGTGAACAAGCTCCTGGTGGCCGAGGCCAAGGCCATGGGCGCCTCGAAGGTGGACATCAAGAGCGCTGGCACCACCCCGCGCCACGGCATCTACGCGCTGGCCGGCTTCATCATCGGCGGCGTCGAGTCGTCCGCGGTGGGCATCGCCGTCAAGTAGGCCCATCCACAACGTGGGTACCCGGAAGGCTCCCTGGCGACAGCGGGGCCTTCTTTCATTTTCCAGCCCTGTCCACCGCCCTCGCATGCGCGCCCGCCTCCTGCCCCTCGCCCTCCTGCTGCTCGCGGGCTGCACCCGGTCGGGAGGGGACGCCCAGCTGCTCACGGAGGTGAAGCGGCGGCTGTCCGAGCGGGACGCGCGGCTGACGAGCTACCAGCTGGAGGGCCGCGCCAGCGAGGCCGGCGCGGAGGTGGCCTTCACCTTCGCCTACCGCGCGCCCCAGCGCATGCGCGGCACGCTGGGCGCCCCCCTCTCTCGCACCGTCTCCTGGGACGGGGAGCGCCTCTTCGAGCAGCGCGACGCGGAGCGGCGCTTCACCACCTTCCAGACGGAGCTCTCCCCGGAGAAGCGCGCGGCGCTCCTCACCGAGACCTTCGCCCCCTTCACCCCCGAGGGCTTCCGCGCGCCGCTGCTGCCCATGGGCGCCCGCGCCAGACGGGCCTCGCACCCGCGCGCCCCGGAGGCGGTGGAGCTGACGGCGAAGGTGGCCGGCGCAGACGCCCAGGGCCTGGAGGTGGCCTACACGCTGCGCTGGCCCACGCTGGACTTCCTGGGCAAGCAGTACCGCCAGGCAGACGGCACCACCCTGGAGGTGCGCGTGGAGGAGGAGCACTGTGACAAGGCGCTCGAGCTCTGCGTGCCCAAGCAGCTCTCGCGCTGGGTGAAGGGGGAGAAGGTCGGCGAGACGACGCTCTCCGCGCTGGAGCTCAACCCCGCCCTGCCGGGCGACACCTTCACCCTCACCGCGCCCGAGGGTTACGAAGTCCAGACGAAGACACTCGTGGACGCCGCGGCGAAGTAGCCTCCGCCTTGCCCCCACGCCCCACCATTCCCACCTTCTCTGGGGGGAGGTGCGGGTGATGGTGGAGAACGTCATCTTCGACGTGGATGGGACGCTGGTCGACTCGGTGGATGAGCACGCCGAGGCGTGGCGCCGGGCGTTCCTGGAGTTCGGCCGGGACGTGCCCTTCGCGCACGTGCGCAGCCAGATCGGCAAGGGCGCCGATCAGCTCATGCCCGTCTTCTTCAATGAGGAGGAGCTGTCGCGCTTCGGCAAGGATCTGGAGGCGTACCGCACCGAGCTCTTCCTGAAGGACTTCCTGCCCAAGGTGCGCCCCTTCCCGAAGGTGCGCGAGCTGTTCCAGCGGCTGCGCAAGGAAGGGCGCCACGTCGCCCTGGCCTCCAGCTCCAAGGAGGAGGAGCTGCACCACTACGTGAAGCTGTGCCGCATCGAGGGCCTCCTCGAGGAGCGCACCTCCCAGGACGAGGTGGACAAGAGCAAGCCGCACGGGGACATCTTCGACGCGGCGCTGGCGAAGCTGGGGCGCCCGGAGGTGAGCACTGTCGTCGTGGTGGGGGACACGCCGTATGACGCGCTCGCGGCCGGCAAGCTGAACCTGCCCACGGTGGGGGTGCTGTGCGGTGGCTTCCCGGCGGAGGATCTCCGCGCGGCGGGCTGTCGGGTGCTGATGAAGGATCCGGCGGAGCTGCTCGCTCGCTTCGAGGCCTCCCCGCGCACCTGGCCCTGGGGCGAGGCGGGAATGCCCGCGGCGCCCGAGGACGAGGAGTCCCGCTGAGCCAGGCCAGGCCGGCCCCCTGTACTCCGATCCAAGGCGTGAGCACCTTTGGCGGGAAGAGGAGGAGCACACCCTGGAAACAGCACTCATCGCGCCTCCGCGGCGCCGAGGCCTCGAAGGCGGCCCGGCGGTGCTGGTGGTGAACACGAAGTCCCGCTCGGGCAGGGAGGCCTTCGAGGCGGCGCGCGAAGCGCTCGCCGCGCGGGGTGTGCCGCTGATGAGCAGCCACGCGCTCTCCCAGCCGCGGCACATGCGCCAGGTGCTGGACGACGCGGTGGCGCGCGGCGCGCGGCACATCCTCGTGGGCGGCGGGGACGGCACGGTGAGCTGCGTGGCCGCCCACCTGCTGGGCCGGGACGTGACGCTGGGCGTGCTGCCGCTGGGCACGGGCAACGACTTCGCCCGCTCGCTGGGCATCCCGGACTCGGTGGAGGCTGCTTGTGACGTCATCGCCCAGGGCTACACGGCGCGGGTGGACGTGGGGCTGGCCAATGGACGGCCCTTCCTCAACGCGGCGAGCCTCGGCCTGGCCACGGCCATCGCCCGGCGGCTGACGAAGCGGCTCAAGCAGAAGATGGGCAAGCTCGCCTACCCCGTGGCCGCCGCCAGTCAGATGCGGCAGCTCCGCCCGTTCCGCGTGCGGATGACGGCGGATGATCAGGCGTATGAGCTGGAGGTGCTGCAGCTCGTGGTGGGCAACGGGCGCTACCACGGCGCGGGCAACGTGGTGGCTCCGAGCGCGGCGCTCGATGATCGCCGGCTGCACGTGTACGCCATCACGGCGCCCTCCGCGGAGTCGGGCCGAGAGGGCACGGGGCTGGGCCAGCTCGAGGATCTGGCGACGCTGGCCCGCGTGGCGCTGTCGCTGCGGCGCGGCCAGCACGTGGAGCACCCGGCCGTCACCTCCCTGCGGACCTCGCGGCTGTACGTGGAGGCCGAGCCCCGCCAGGAGGTGAACGCGGACGGGGAGCTCATCGGCCGCACGCCGATGCTCTTCGAGGTGGTGCCCGCGGCGCTGCGCGTCTACGCGCCTCCCACGCCCGAGCCCACCCACTGAGCGGGCTCGCGCCCGGCGGGTGCGCGCCAGGATTTCGAGGATCGGCGCTCTCGACCTAGAGTGAGGCGCCGTGTCCAACCGTTCTCGCTTCCCCCTCGTCATCGCGCTGCTCCTGGGGGTAGTGGCCGCCCTCCTGCTGTGGTGGCGCCTCGAGGAGAAGCCCCCCTTGGAGGGGCTGACGGGTGCCACCGCCGCCTCGCCCCCGAGCCGCGCCTCCGCCGGGCGCAGCCCCTCCAGCCCCCAGGCCCCCAGCGCCACGCCCTCCCTGGAGGCTCCCGCAGCTCCGATGGACGGCGCCTTCCGGATCCGCATCCTGGCGGCGGGCCGGCCCATCGCCGGAGCGCGCGTCCAGGCCTACCTGCGCGGGCCGGAGGATGGCACGGGGCAGACGGCCTGGCGGCGCGCGGGCGAGGGCACCACGCGAGAGGACGGCGAGGTGCGGCTGGCCACCGCTCCAGGCCTCTATCTGTTGAGCGCGTCCGCCGAGGGCTACGGCCCCGCGCGCCGCGAGGTGGCCCGCCCCTCGGGTGAGGCGGAGACGCGGGTGGAGCTGTCGCTTCCCGCGGGGGTGGAGCTGCGCGGGCGTGTCGTCGCCGCCGGTCGCGGCGAGCCCGTGCCTCTCGCGGAGGTGTCGCTGCGTCCGTACACGCAGGTGGTCCAGGCCCGAGCAGAGGCCGTGGCGCTGCCGGAGGAGACGGCGGGCGTGACGAGCGATCCCCAGGGCCGCTTCGCCTTCGCGGGGCTGGCGCCGGGCCGCTACGCGCTCGGCGTGGAGGCACCGGGCTTCAGCCGGCGCACGCTGCGCGTGGTGACGGTGCCGCTCGCGGGTGAGCTGGTGGTGGAGCTGTGGGCCTCGAGCGTGCTGGAGGGCTTCGTGGTCGGCGAGGAGGGCCAGCCCGTGCCGGGCGCGGAGGTGCTGGCGCTGGGCGCGCCGCTGGTGCCGCACACCTCCACGGGCCCTGGCGGAGGCTTCTCGCTGGGGGTGTCGAACGGAACCTACGTCCTCGCGGCTCGGCAGGGCGAGCGCATGGGCCGCATCCCGCACCTGCTGACGGTGGCGCCGGGCGAGACGCTGAGAGACCTGCGCATCACCCTGGGTCCTCCCAGCGGCCTGATGGGCACGGTGTCCGCGGCTCCGGAGGGAACGCCCGTCCCTGGGGCTCGCCTGGTGGCCAGCCCCGCGGGCAATGCGGGCGAGGTGGGCATGGCCACCACGGGAGCGGACGGGCGCTACACGCTGGACCTGCCGCCAGGAGACCATGACGTGGTCGTGTCGGCGCCGGGCCGGACCGGCGCCGTGCGCCACGCGACGGCCGTGGTGCCAGGCCAGCGGGCGACGCTGGACTTCCAGCTCGATGGGACGGCGGCGGTGGAGGGCCTGGTGGCGGACGTGGAGGGCCGGCCGATCTCGGGCGCACATGTGTCCGCACGCGCGCTGATCTGGCCGCACGGGCCGGAGCGCTTCACGCGAACGGACTCGCGCGGCGCCTACCGGCTGGAGGGGCTGGAGGTGGGCAGGACGGTGGTGTCGGCGCGGCGGGAGGAGACGGAGCACTGGGCGCGCAAGGCCACGGAGCTGAAACCTGGAGACACGGCACAGGTGGACTTCGCCCTGGCGGAGACGGGCATCGTCCAGGGACAGGTGAGGCAGGAGTCCGGCGCTCCCATCCCCCTGCCCGCGGTGGTGCGGGCCATGGTGCGCAAGGGCAGCCTGGGGGAGTTCACCCACGTGGACACGGACGCGGAGGGCCGCTACCAGCTCGAGCTGCCCGCGGGCGTCTACCAGCTCATCGCGGTGCTGCCGGGCGCGCGCTACGTCTACTTCCAGGAGGACGATCTGGCCGTCACGGTGCCGGCCGGCGCGGCGGTGGTGCAGGACCTGACGCTGTTCGACGATCGCGGCGTGCGAGGCACGGTGCTGGAGCCCTCGGGAGCCCCGAGCCCCTACGCCACGGTGATGGGCATCCAGGGGGGTGGGGACTTCCCCATGGCCGTCCCCGCCCAGGCGGACGAGGAGGGCCGCTTCATCCTTCCCCCGCGCCCGCGGGGCTCTCCGCCGTTGGAGCTCGTCGCCCACAATGGCGGCCGGGTGGCCGAGCTGTCCGGAGCCAGCGAAGGCACCGAGCACACCCTCCGCCTGCGCCCCGCGGCGACCCTCCGCGGCCGGGTGGTGGCGCGCCACGGGGTGGCGCCGACAGGCTTCTCGCTCCAGCTCCTCCAGGAGGACGGCTCGGTGTTGCCATGGCTGGCTCGCGGCGGCTCGGAGCGCCACTTCACGGGAGACACGTTCGCGCTGTACGACGCGCCGGCCCTGCCGCTGCGGGTGAGCGTGCGCACCACGGACGGGCGCACGGGCGAGGCGACGGTGACGCTCTCGCCGGGGCAAAGCGCGGAGCTCGAGGTGCCGCTGACGGGGGGAGCGGCCTCCATCGCGGGGCGCGCGGTGTGGAGCGGCGGCGCCCCGGCCGAGGGCGTGGCCATCTTCCTGGACAAGCAGCTCACCGCGGGGAGCGACGCGCGGACGGGGCCGGACGGGCGCTTCCTCTTGAAGGAGGTGAAGCCTGGGGCGCACACGGTCAGGCTGTGGGCACAGGAAGGCAAGCCCGAGACGCGCAGGGTGACGGTGGCCTCGGGCGAGGCGGTGGACCTCGGAGACGTGACGGTGTCCACGCGCAAGGCCTCCCCGGGCACGGTGGGCGCGGGCTTCAGCGAGGACCGGGGCTGGGTGTCCGTGGCGTGGCTGACGCCGGAGGGCCCGGCGGCGCGGGCGGGGGTGCGCGTGGGAGATCGGCTGCTGTCGGTGGATGGGCGGGTGGTCCGCAGCCGCCAGGAGGCCGAGCAGCGCACGCAGGGCGCGCCTGGCACACCCGTCCAGCTCGGCCTCCGGCGGGTGGATGGCCAGGAGCAGCAGCTCCAGCTCACCCGCGCGGACTGAGGCGCCGGCCTACGACTGCTCCAGCACCCGCGAGAGCACCTGGGCGGTGAAGTTCACCAGGGGGATGATCCGCTGGTAGTTCATGCGCGTGGGGCCGATGACGCCCACCGAGCCGAGCACCTCCTCTCGGCTGCCGTACGGGCTGGCGATGACGGTCAGCTCCCCGGCGGCGGAGAACTCGCTCTCGGCGCCGATGAAGATCTGCATCTCCCGGGCGCGCTGGACGCGGTCGAGCAGCTGCAGCAGCTTGTGCTTCTCGTCCAGCTTCTTGAAGAGGGCGCGCATGCGCTCCACGTCGGCGAACTCGGGCTGCTCCAGGAAGGAGCCAGTGCCCTCGATGAGGACGCGCTCGGCCTCGGGCGTCTGCACGTCCGTGGCCGCCGCGCCCAGCCTGAGCGCCTTGGCCGTCAGCGCGTTGTAGAGCGCCTGCTCCTGGTCCATCTCCTGGCGGATGCGCTCGCGGGCCCCCTCCAGGGGGATCTCCCGCAGCAGCTCCGAGAGGTAGTTGGACGCCTTGAGCAGCTCATCCGAGGTGACGGGGAAGTCCACCGTGATGATCTTGTTCTGCACCTGCCCGCTGAGCCCCACCAGCACGGCGAGCACGCGATCCTCGCGCAGCCGGACGAACTCGATCCGGGAGAACACCGCCGCCTCCGGGCGCGGGGTGAGCACCACGCTGGCGTGCCGGGTGAGCGAGTGGAGGATCCGGCTGGCCTCGCCGAGCATGTCCGGCAGCTGCGTCTCCTGCGCCAGCCCCGCGTGGATCAGCTCCCGATCCTTCGGCGCCGGATCCTTCAGGCGCACGAGCGTGTCCACGTAGAAGCGGTAGCCCCGATCGGTGGGCACACGGCCCGCGGAGGTGTGAGGCTTCTCCAGGAAGCCCAGCTCCTCCAGGTCCGCCAGGACATTGCGCAGAGTGGCCGAGGAGACCTCGAACCCGGCCTTGCGGCCGAGCTGCTGGCTTCCCACCGGGCCCCCAGTGGTGATGTACTCCTGCACGACGGCCCGCAGGACTTCTTTTTCGCGCTCGCCTAGCTCTTCCGACATCCCGGACGACCTCGTTGTCCCTCCTGGCGCCGGCGACGCCTCACGGACGATCAAAGTCTAAGGAGGTCTCCAGGGCGGTTCAATCCCGGTCCGGTCGCCAGGCAGCCGAGCACCCGCCAGGAGCCGTGCCACCCTCCGACTCCTGAGGGCTCTCCACGATGGAAGCGGGGGTGGAGAGCTTGCGATAGGGCGCCCATGTACGACGATCTCCCCGAGCTGCGCCACACCAGCGCGGGCGCCGCGTCTCGGTCCGCGCCAACTCTAGCGCCGCACCGAGGAGAGCTGCACCGAGGAAAGGGACGCGTTAGAAGTGCGGCGCCTTGTCCTCGACTGCTCCCTCGCTCCCCACCGCGCTCCCCGCCGAATCCACTCCCGCGGACCCGAAGCGCGGCTGGATCCTCTTCTGCCTCTTCGCGCTGTACATCATTTGGGGCTCCACCTATCTGGCGATGCGCTGGGCGCTCGAGGGCGGCTTCCCTCCGCTGCGGATGGGGGGCCTGCGCTTCACGCTGGCGGGGGTCATCCTCTACGCGGCGCTGCGGCTGAAGGGGGCGCCCGCGCCCACGCGGCGGCAGTGGCTGGCGGGGGCCTTCACCGGCTTGCTGCTGCTCGTCATCGGCAACGGGTGTGTGGCCTTCGCCCAGCAGTGGGTGCCCTCGGGCGTCGCGGCGCTGGTGGTGGGGAGCATGCCGCTGTGGGCAGCGCTCTTCGGTGGCCTGTACGAGGGACAGTGGCCGGGCGTGCTCGAGCGCTGGGGGCTGGCCCTGGGCTTCTTCGGCATCGTCCTGCTCAACCAGGGGGGCGAGCTGGGCGCCCGGTGGCTGCCGGCGCTCGCGCTGCTGCTGGCGCCCCTGAGCTGGGCCTTCGGCTCCATCTGGAGCCGGCGCCATTCCTCCATGCCCCAGGGGTTGATGGCCACCGCCACGCAGATGCTGTGCTCCGGCGCCATGATGATGGGGCTGAGCCTGGCCCTGGGCGAGCACATGCCCTCCATGCCCACGCCCCGCGCGCTGGCGGCGTTCTTCTACCTGGTGGCCTTCGGCTCGTTCATCGCGTTCAGCGCCTACGGCTACCTGCTGCGCAACGCGCGGCCGGCGCTCGCCACCAGCTACGCCTACGTCAACCCCGTGGTGGCGATGCTGCTCGGCGTGGGACTCGGCGGTGAGACGCCGGGGCACTTTGCCCTCGTGGCGATGGGGGCCATCCTCGTGGCGGTGATGCTCATCACGCGCAAGGCGTCCCCCGCCCAGGGCAAGAAGTGAAGGTCCACGTCCGAGGCTGAACAAAGATGGCTGCTGCCCGTGGCTGTTGGAATTACAGGAGGGCTGCGAAGGTCTAGCAGAGAAGGAGCAGGTCCATCGGAGGGCGGCCGTGGAGGCAGGCGAGCAGGCGAAGGCGAACATCCTCATCGTCGATGACACTCCGGCGAACCTCATGGCGCTGGAGGCCGTGCTCGAGCCGCTCGGCCAGCGCCTCGTGAAGGCCAGCTCGGGCCCGGAGGCGCTCATGCACCTGCTGCGCGAAGACTTCGCCTGCATCCTCCTGGACGTGCAGATGCCGGGCATGGATGGCTTCGAGACCGCGAGGCTCATCAAGAGCATTGAACGCACCCGCCACATCCCGCTCCTCTTCATCACCGCGCTCAGCCGAGAGGAGGCCTACGCCCGTCGGGGATACAGCGAAGGTGCCGTGGACTTCATCGTCAAGCCCGTCGACCCGGACATCCTCCTGGCCAAGGTGAAGGCCTTCGTGGACCTGCATGGGCAGCTCGAGGCGCTCCGGCGACAGCGGAAGCGGGCGGACATGGAGCGGCAGCTCTTCTTCGCGCTCGTGGAGAACTCCTCGGACTTCATCGGCATCGCCGATGCCGAGGGCAGGCCCATCTACGTCAACCCGGCCGGGCGGCGGATGGTGGGGCTCGAGTGCCCGCCCGAGGACACGCAGCTCCCCGAGTACTACGCCCCGGAGGCCCGCGCGCAGGCGGAGGGGGAGATCCTCCCGACGATGGTGAAGGAGGGCCACTGGGCGGGAGAGACGCTCTTCCGACACTTCAAGACCGGGGCGGCCATCCCCGTCTCCGACACCCACTTCACGATTCGTGAGGCGCAGACGGGCACCGTGCTGGGGTACGGGACCATCACGCGCGACATCACCGAGCGCAAGCGGGCGGACGCCGAGCGCGAGCGGCTCCTCCGAGAGGTGGAGGCAGCACACGCCCGACTGCGCCGCCTCTTCGAGCACGCCCCGGCCATCGTCATCAGCTTGCGAGGTCCGGAGCACATCGTCGAGATGGTCAACCCCCTCGCCCAACGGATCATCGCAAGTGAGCGGAGCCTGGTGGGGTTGTCGCTCAAGGAGGCGCTCCCCGAGATGGTAAAGCAGGGCTTCATCGGGCTGCTCGATGGCGTCTACCGCACCGGGCAGCCTTTCATCGGACGGGAGATGGTAGGCCGCTCGGATTGGCGCCGGGTGGGCCGGTGGGAGGATGCCTTCTTCACCTTCGTCTACCAGCCGCGGCACGACGCCCAGGGACAGGTGGAAGGCATCGACATCTTCGGGTTCGACGTCACGGAGCAGGTCCACGCGCGCCAGGAGGCGGAGGTGCTTACGCAGGAGCTGCGCCACGCTGTCCAGGCGCGCGACAACTTCCTGTCCGTCGCCAGTCACGAGCTGAAGACGCCGCTGACGCCGCTGAGCCTCAAGCTCCAGAGCCTCACGCGGGCACAGGCCACGCCCTCCTCCTCCATTACGCTCGAGGGCAAGGATCTGGAGGTGATACGACGGCAGGTGAAGCGCCTCTCGGACCTGATCAACAGCCTCCTCGACGTGTCACGAATCTCCACCGGCCAGCTGAAGCTGGACATCCAGCCCGTGGATCTCTCGGCCCTGGCACGGGACATGGTGGAGAGGTTCGCGCCCATGGCCGAGCGGGCCGGGTGCACACTCGAGCTCGAGACGGACCGCGCTGTCATGGGTCGATGGGACCCGCTTCGCCTGGAACAGGTCATCACCAATCTCCTGTCCAACGCGCTCAAGTACGGCGCTGGCAAGCCGGTTCACCTTCGGGTGGAAGCGGAGCCAGGCCGGGCGCTGCTGATCATCCGGGACGAGGGCATCGGCATCGCGCCCGAGGTGATGTCGCGCATCTTCAGGAAGTTCGAGCGCGGGGTCTCGGATCGCAACTACGGCGGCCTGGGCCTGGGCCTGTACGTCGCGCGGGAGCTCGTCGAGGCGATGGGGGGCCACCTGAAGGCGACGAGCGCGCCCAACGCGGGAGCGACCTTCACCGTGGAGCTCCCTCTTGGCGCGGCGGCGCCGCGGTGAACGCGGCGGCCCTTCAGCCCGCGGAGATCCGTGTCCGCGATGGGGCGTGGTTGCCCGTGGGGGACACGCTCGCCTGCGCCACCTCGCGCGGCAGCCAGACATGGAAGGCGGAGCCCGCGCCGGGCACGCCGCTCGACTCCACCCAGATGCGCCCGCCGTGCTGCTCCACGATGCCCTGGGTGATGGTGAGCCCCAGCCCCAGCCCGCCGTACTTGGAGCCGTGCGCGCGCCCGAAGCGCTCGAAGATGACCCCCTGCTTCTCTGGAGGAATCCCCACCCCCCGGTCCTTCACCGCCAGGTGCACCCCCCCCGCCTCCTCCTCCAGCCGCACCACCACCTCTCCCCCCTCGGGGGAGTACCGGATCGCGTTGGACACCAGGTTCGTCAGCACCTGATCCAGCCGCCCGCGATCCCACAGGCCCTCCAAGCGCTCCGGCACCTCGAGCCGCAGCGGGTGCGCCTGCGCGAGCACTGCCATGCGGTCGCACGTCTCTCTCACCTGCGCGCTCAGATCAAAGCGCTCCAGCTCCAGGGACAGGCGCCCGGCCTGCAGCCGGCTGATGTCCAGCAGCTCCTCCACCAGCTTCGTCATCCGGTCGATCTGCCGGTTGATGATCTTCAGCGACTTGCCCGGCCCGTTCTCCGTCTCGCCGCCCAGCTTGAGCATCGCCAGGTGGGCGTGGCCCTTGGCCGCCGCCAGCGGCGTGCGCAGCTCGTGGCTGGCCGCGGCGAGGAACGCGTCCTTGGCCTCGCTGGCGAGCCGCAGCGCCTCCTCCGCGCGCTGGCGCTCGGTGATGTCGCGCGCCACGGAGACGAAGCGGCCCTGGCCCTCGCCCGCCGCCACGTACTGGAGCACCACCTCCACCGGCACCTCGCTCCCGTCTCGCCGCCGGTGCGTGGTGGTGTACGTCTGGCTCAGCTGCTCCCCGCTCAGCAGCGGCGCCAGCTTCTGGCGGAACTCCTCATCCACCAGGGCGCCCTCCACCTGCAGCACGCTGCTGCCCACCAGCGCGTCCACGCGGGTGCCCAGCTGCCGGGCCGCCCCCGCGTTGGCGTAGGTGAGCAGGAGCCGCTCGGGTTCGAACATGAGGACGCAGTCCAGCGTGGCGTCCAGCGTGGCCTTGAAGCGCGCCAGCGTCTCCTCCGCGCGCTTCTTGTCGTCGATGTCCGTCGCCACGGCGATGAAGCCCACCACCCGCCCACTCTCGTCCTGCTCTGGCACCGCGCGCGCCAGGTGCCAGCGCCACACCCCATCATGGCGCCGCAGGCGGAACTCGCGCTCCAGCCGGGCACCCCGCCTCACCGCCTCCTGCCATACCTGGCGCATGGCCTCGCGGTCCTCGGGGTGCACATCCTCCAGGAAGCGCTCGAGCGACAGCGCCTCTCCCACACGGCCGGTGTAGGCCCGCCAGACCTGGTTGGCGTAGTACAGCGTCCCATCCGCGCGCGCCGCCCATACCGTCTCCGGCAGCGCGCTCAGCAGCCGCCGGTAGCGCAGCTCGCTCTGGCGCTCCAGGGCCTCGCGCTCCTTCTGGCGCAGCAGCGCGGCCTGGCGCTGGAGCTGCTGCTCCTTGAGGAACAGATCCACGAAGACGCTGACCTTGGAGCGGAGGATCTCCGGATCGAAGGGCTTGAGCAGGTAGTCCACCGCGCCGTGCGCGTAGCCCTTGAAGATGTGGGCCGCGTCCCGGCTGAGGGCGGTGAGGAAGATGATGGGGATGGTGCGCGTGCGCTCGCGCTGCTTGATGAGGGCCGCCGTCTGGAAGCCATCCAGCCCCGGCATCTGCACGTCCATGAGGATGACGGCGAAGTCACGCTGCAGCAGGTGCTTGAGGGCCTCCTCGCCGCTGGTGGCCTTCACCAGCTCCTGCCCCAGCGGCTCGAGGATGGCCTCGAGCGCCAGCAGGTTGGACGCGTGGTCATCCACCATCAGGATGCTCGCCCGCGGGCTCACGCTACCTTCCAGGGCACGTTCAGTGGGGACTTCGGTGGGAATCATGCTGAGCAAACAGGTGCCCCGAGGGGAATGCCAGTACAAAAGGTAGGCCCGCCCCCCTCCTGACAGAAGGGTGGAGGGGGCGGTACGTGCGTTATCCAACTCAGGCGTTCACCCACAGGCGGATGAGTTCGATGAGCTTGTCGGTATCCACCGGCTTGGGCAGGTAATCGCTCGCGCCAGCGGCCATGCACCTCTCGCGGTCCTCCTTCAGCGCCTTCGCGGTGACGGCGATGATGGGAAGCCGGGCAAGCTGGAGATCCTGGCGAATCGCTCGCATGGTCTCGTAGCCATCCATCTCCGGCATCATGATGTCCATCAGCACCACGTCCATGTCGGGTTGGACCTTCAGCATCTCGATGGCCGCGCGGCCGTTCTCCGCGAAGGAGACCTCGAGGCCGTGGTTCTCCAGAACGCTGGTGAGCGCGAAGATGTTGCGCATGTCGTCATCCACGACGAGGACCTTCTTGCCCGCCAGCTCCTCGTCATGCCTCATGCCGCGCTGCGCCAGGGCCTGGCGCGCCCGGGGCGGCAGGTTCTGCTCCAGGCGGTGGAGGAAGAGCGCCGTGTCGCCCAGGAGCTGGTCCGGGCTCTTGAGCCCGCTCTTGAGGATGACGCTCCCGGTGTAGCGCCGCAGCCGGGCCTCGTCCTTCGAGGTCAGCTCCCTGCCGGTGTAGACGACGATGGGCAGATCTCGGAAGCGCGCCTGCGTCTTCACCTCCTCCACCAGCCTGCTGCCGTCCATGTCCGGCAGCAGCAGGTCGATGACGAGGCAGTCGAACTCGGAGTGCTCCAGGGCGCGCAGGGCCTCCTTGCCGGTGGGCACGGCCGTCACCTCCACGTCCTCGCCCTCGCCCAGCAGCTTGTCCAGGCTGTCGCGCTGCACGTCATCGTCCTCGACGAGCAGCAGCCGCCGCTGCTTGCGATCCAGGAAGCGGGACAGCTGGCTGAAGGCCTGCTCCAGGCCCTCCTTGGAGACGGGTTTGGTGAGGTAGCCGAAGGCGCCCTGGGTGTTGCCGTGATGCTTGTCCATCACGCTGATGATGTGGACGGGGATGTGGCGCGTGCGCGGGTTGCGCTTGAGGCGCTCCAGCACGCTCCAGCCGTCCACCACGGGCAGCTGGATGTCCAGGGTGATGGCGTGCGGCAGGAACTCGTTGGCCATGGACAGGCCGCTGTCGCCGCGGCCGGCCACCAGCACCTTGAAGCCCTTCTCTCGCGCCATCTGCATCATGATGCGGGCGAACTTCAGGTCGTCCTCGACGATGAGGAGCACGCGATCGCCTTCGCGGATGTGCTCCCGGTCATCCTCCACGGCGACCGGGGCGAACGCGTCCACCGGGGGTGGCAGCGCCGCATCCAGCACGTGCCCGTTCTCGACCACCGGTGGTGGCGTCTGGGGGATGACGGACAGCTCCGCCAGCGCGCTCCCCGGCACCGGCGGCGAGGACGGTGACGAGGACGGGGGCGTGAGCGGCGCCGAGGACGGCAGGAGCTCGTCATCCGGCCCCACGTACTCGGGCGGCATGTACAGGGTGAAGGTGCTGCCCTTGCCCGGCTCGCTCTCCACGTGGATCTCACCGCCCAGCAGCCTGGCGATCTCGCGCGAGATGGACAGCCCCAGGCCCGTGCCGCCGTACTTGCGCGCGGTGGAGCCGTCCGCCTGCTGGAAGGCCTCGAAGATGAGCTTCTGCTTGTCCCTGGCGATGCCGATGCCGGTGTCCGAGACCGAGAAGGCGATCACGTGCCGGGCCCTCCTCAGCGCCTCGTGCTCCAGGCGCACGTCCCTCTCCGCCGGCTTCACCGTCAGGCTCACGCTGCCCTGGTCGGTGAACTTGAAGGCGTTGGAGAGCAGGTTCTTGAGCACCTGCTGCAGCCGCTGCGGATCCGTGCGGAGGGAGCGCGGCGCGTCGGGCGCCAGCTCCACGTGGAACGCCAGGCCCTTCTGCTCCGCCACCGGGCGGAACGAGCGGTCCGCGAACTGGTTGAGCTCGCTGAGGAGGATGTCCCGCGGCTCCACCACCATCTTGCCGGCCTCCACCTTGGACAGGTCGAGGATCTCGTTGATGAGGGTGAGCAGATCCCCACCGCTGGAGTAGATGGTGTTGGCGTACTCCACCTGCTTGCCGCTGAGGTTGCCATCCTTGTTGTCCGCCAGCAGCTTGGCGAGGATGAGCAGCGAGTTGAGCGGCGTGCGCAGCTCGTGGCTCATGTTGGCCAGGAACTCGCTCTTGTACTTGGAGATGAGGCTGAGCTGCGCGGCCTTCTCCTCGATGCTGGCGCGGGCCAGCTCCACCTCGCGGTTCTTCTCCTCCACGCGGGTGTTCTGCTCCTCGAGCTGCTTGGCCTTCTCCTCCAGCTCCAGGGCCTGGGCCTCCAGCTCCGTGTTGGTGCGCTTGAGCTCCTCCTGCTGCTGGGTGAGCTCCTTGGACTGGCTCTGCAGCTCCTGGGTGAGGCTCTGCGACTGGAGCAGCAGCTCCTCGGTGCGCATGTTGGCGATGATCATGTTCAGCACCACGCCGATGCTCTCGGTGAGCTGATCCAGGAAGATCTGGTGGATGGCGCTGAACGGGTGGAAGCTGGCCAGCTCGATGACGGCCTTCACCTCGCCCTCGAAGAGGACGGGCAGGACGATGAGGTTGAGCGGGAGGGACTCCCCCAGGCCGGACGAGATGGTGATGTAGTCCGGCGGCACCCGGGTGAGGAGGATGGTCTTCTTCTCCAGGGCGCACTGGCCCACCAGGCTCTCCCCCAGCTGGAAGCGGTTGGCCAGGTTCTTGCGCTCGCGGTAGGCGTAGGTGCTGGTGAGCTTGAGCACGGGCCTGCTGCCCTCCTGATCCATCAGGAAGAAGGCCCCGTGGTGGGCGCCGACCAGCGGCGTCAGCTCGCTCATGATGAGGCGGCTGACGGCCTCCAGGTTCTTCTGGCCCTGCATCATCCCGCTGAACTTCGCCAGGTTCGTCTTGAGCCAGTCCTGCTCCTGGTTCTTCTGCGTGGTCTCCCGCAGGTTGAAGATCATCTGGTTGATGTTGTCCTTGAGCGCCGCCACTTCGCCCTCGGCGCTGACGGTGATGCTCCGGGACAGGTCACCCTTGGTCACCGCGGTGGCCACATCCGAGATGGCGCGCAGCTGAGAGGTCAGCGTGCCGGCCAGCTGGTTCACGTTGTCCGTGAGCTGCCGCCACGTGCCGCGGGCGCCGGGCACGCGGGCCTGGCCGCCCAGCTTCCCCTCGATGCCCACCTCGCGGGCCACCGTGGAGACCTGCTCGGCGAAGGTGCCCAGCGTGTCCGTCATGCTGTTGATGGTCTCCGCCAGCGCGGCCACCTCGCCCTTGGCGTCCACGATGAGCTTCTGGCCCAGGTCGCCGTTGGCCACCGCGGTCACCACCTTGACGATGCCGCGCACCTGGGTGGTGAGGTTGGAGGCCATGAAGTTCACGTTGTC
>JAFGNZ010000354.1 GCA_016926755.1 Myxococcaceae bacterium
CCCGCTGATCCTCAGCCAGCGATCGCGATCCTCGCCTGGTCCATTTCTGGAGAGCACAGGTGGGTCATTTCTGGAGAGCGCTGAAGGCGTGGCCCTCCTGCGACAGGCGCTTCACCCAGCCGTATACCGAGCGAGGGCTCACCCCCATCAGCCTGGCCACCTGCTGAGGCGACGTACCGTCCAGTACCTGCAACACCGCCATCAGGCGCCGCGCCAGACGCGCATCACGCGTCTGACGGATGGCTCGACGCACATGCTCCAACCCTACCTGTCGCCCGTCTCGGCCCATGCCTCATGGGTAGGCATCCCACTCAGCTTGTGCAAAAACTTCTTCGGACCTACTTAGAGACGCCAGAGGGGCCCATAGGGGGCACATGAAGAATCAGCGGGCAGTAAAAAGCCCAGCAACCCCTTAAGATTGCTGGGCTTCTCGGGATGGAGGCGGCGGGAATCGAACCCGCGTCCGAAAGCCTTCCGCCCTTCGACCCTACGTGCGTAGTCCGCGCTTTGCTACGTCCCGAAGGCTCCCACGGACGGGATCCTCCGAGCCGGTCCTGGAAAGATCTCGCTACCTCGGGCCCAGGCACCCTCGGCAGCCAGCCCGCATTATGACGGCCCTACCCCGCCCCACGGGCCGAGAGCGGGAGGACCGCGCGCCTAGAAGCTGTTGTTAGGCAGCCAGCGCGAGCTCAACGTTGTCGTTGGCTTTTGTGTCTTTGTCGGCGGTTTTACGAGTCACCAACAGCTCGGCACGCGTCTCGGGTTTCTATGCCCCCGTCGAAGCCAGGTCGCCCCCTTCTCTTTGTCGCTGCTACGTTAACCGCTGACGCGCTCCCGTCAATCCCTCTGACACACTTGCCCACCTCCAGCCCGAGAGGTCATCGCATGCGCAGCCTCCTCCCCCTGCTCCTGCTCCTGTGGGGCCTGGCCCCCCCGGCCGCCGCCCAGCCGAGCACCGACGCGTTCCCCTACGCCATGAAGGTGGCTCGCCTGCCCAACGGCCTCACCGTC
Organism: Myxococcaceae bacterium; assembly: GCA_016926755.1. GTDB lineage: Bacteria > Myxococcota > Myxococcia > Myxococcales > Myxococcaceae > Hyalangium. The sequence continues at coordinate 1,012 of JAFGNZ010000354.1, forward strand.
GTGCGCGTGCCGTTCCGCTCGCCGGGCCTCATCGCGTACTACACCGTGGTGCGCGTGGGCTCTCGCGATGAGGTGGAGCCCGGCAAGACGGGCTTCGCCCACTTCTTCGAGCACATGATGTTCAAGGGCACGAAGAAGCACCCGGAGGGCGAGCGCGATCGCATCGTCGCCAGCTACGGCTTCGACGACAACGCCTTCACCACCGACGACTTCACCGTCTACAAGTCCTATGGCCCCTCGGCCGGGCTGGACGCCCTCATCGAGCTGGAGGGCGACCGCTTCCGCAACCTCGAGTACGCGGAGCCCTCGTTCCGGACGGAGGCGCTCACGGTGCTCGGCGAGTACCACAAGAGCGAGGCGCGCCCGGAGCTGAAGATGGAGGAGCGCCTGCTGGGCACCGCCTTCCAGAAGCACACGTACCGGCACACCACGCTCGGCTTCTACGAGGACATCCAGGCCATGCCCGAGGCCTACGCGTACAGCCGCGCCTTCTTCCAGCGCGGGTACACCCCCGACAACACCCTGCTCTTCATCGTCGGGGACTTCGACGACGAGGCCGTCATGGCCCAGATCCGCGAGCACTATGGCCCGTGGGCTCGCAAGGCGGCCCAGCCCGCCATCCCCGCCGAGCCCCCGCAGAAGGAGAAGCGCACCGCCCACATCGACTGGCCCTCCAGCACCCTGCCCCGCCACGTGCTCGCCTGGAAGGCGCCCGCGGCCTCGCTCACCACCCCCAGCGCCGCCATCCAGGCCGTCCTCGCCGACTACCTCGTGGGGCCCACCAGCCCGCTCTACAAGCAGCTCGTCCTCGAGAAGCAGCGCGTCGAGTCCCTCAGCAGCGACTCCTACCCGCACCGGGATCCCCACCTCTTCACGCTCGATGCCAGCCTCAAGGCCGAGGAGCACCGCGCGCCCGTCGACGCCGCCATCACCGCCGCCCTGCGGGAGCTGGCCTCCGGCGAGGTGGATGCCGCGCGCGTGAAGGCCATCCAGAGCAACATCCGCTACGGCCTGCTCATGGGCCTGGAGACCCCGGAGGACGTCGCCTTCCAGCTCGCCTGGCACGCCGGCATCTTCGGCACGCCGGAGGGGCTCTCCCGCCACCTCCACAACATCGCCCGCGTCCAGCCCGAGCAGCTCGTCTCCTTCGCCAGGCGCTACCTCGTCGACTCCAACCTCACCGTCCTCACCCTCACGCCGGCCGCCGGAGGGAAGAAGTGATGAACGCCTTCACTCACACCACCCTCGTCCTCGCCTCGGCGCTGTGGCTCGGCGCCTGCGCCAGCACGCCCCCGCCCGCTCCCACGCCGCCTCCCGCCCCCGCCGAGGCACCGCCCCAGCCCGCCGAGGCCCGGACGCCCGCGGCGCCTCTTCCACCCGTCCCGGCCGTGCCCTTGAAGAAGCCCGCGCCCATGGAGCTCATCGTCCAGGCCAACCCTGGCAGCCCCATCATCAGCTTCCGGCTCGTCTTCCACGCCGGCTCCGTCGATGACCCGAAGGGCAAGGAGGGCCTCACCGCGCTCACCGCCTCGCTGCTCACGCAGGGCGGCACCCGCAAGCTCACCTCCGCTCAGCTCCAGGAGGTCCTCTTCCCCATGGCCGCCGAGCTCAACGCGTTCCCGGACAAGGAGTTCACCAGCTTCTCCGGCCGCGTCCACAAGGACTTCCTGCCGCGCTTCCTGGAGATCTTCACCGACGTGCTGCTCGCGCCCCGCTACGATCCGAGCGAGTTCGAGCGCCTGCGCACCGACGCGCTCAACACCGTCCGCAACCGGCTGCGCAACGAGAACGATGAGCAGCTCGGCCAGGTCGCGCTCGACGCGCTCCTCTTCCGCGGCCACCCGTACGCGCACTTCGTGGGCGGCACCGTGCAGGGGCTCGAGGCCATCACGCTCGACGACGTGAAGGCCCAGGCCCGCCGCGTCTTCACCCAGGACCGGCTCGTCATCGGACTGGCCGGGCCCGTGGACGACGCGCTGAAGAAGGCCCTCACCTCGCGTCTGGCCGCCCTGCCCGCCACTGGCGCCCCTCGCGTGCCGCTGCCCCCGGTGACGCCCACGCCGGGCCGCGCAGTCGTGATCCAGAAGCCCACGCTCTCCACCGCCATCTCCATGGGCTACGTGACGCCGCTGCGCCGCGGCGATCCGGACTTCTTCCCGGTGGCCTTCGCGCTCTCGTACCTGGGCGAGCACCGCCAGCTGCACGGCGTGCTCTTCCAGGAGCTGCGCGAGCGGCGGGGCCTCAACTACGGCAACTACGCCTACGCCGAGCACTTCATCGAGGCGCCCGGCACCACCTTCAACCGCGCCAACATCGCGCGCACCCAGCAGGACATCACCCTCTGGGTGCGGCCGGTGGTCCCCGCCACCGCCCTCTTCGCCACGCACGGCGCCGTCTACTACCTCGATCGGCTTGTCCGACAGGGCATCCCTCGCGAGCAGTTCGAGCTCAGCCGCAGCTTCCTCCTGAGCTACACGCGGCTGTGGGAGCAGACGGATCAACGGCGCCTGGGCTACGCCATCGACTCGCTCTTCTACGGCACGCCGGACTTCCTCGAGCAGTACCGCCAGGCGCTCGCCGAGCTGACGCCCGAGTCCGTCCAGGAGGCCGTGCGCCGACACCTGCACCCGGAGGCGCTCAGCTTCGCCTTCGTCACCCAGGACGCTCCGGCCCTCGTCGCCGCGCTGAAGTCCCGGACCGTCACGCCTCTCACCTACTCGTCCGCCAAGGTGCCCGAGCTGCTCGCGGAGGACAAGGCCATCCTCCGACAGCCGCTCCCGCTGCGCCCGGACGCCATCGAGCTCATCCCCGCAAGCGACTTCATGGAGAAGTAGCCCGCCCGGCGCCGCGCCTCACCTTCTCCCCCCTCAGCAGCGGATTCTCCCCACGCGAGAGCCGCTGGTTTTTGACGAATTGTCGTGTTTCAGCGTCTTTTTCTTCGTTCCCCCAGCGCGAGCGCTATAAGCGGCCGTATGCGAGGTCCACTCCTGGCTCCCCATTTGCGAGAGAGCCTGCGCCGGGTCGCGATCCGACTGGCGATCGTGTGCACGCTGATCAGCAGCCTGGCCGCCCGGGCGGACCCTGATCCGTTCGCGCGCAGCTTCGACGCGGTCCCCGTGAAGGCCACTCCGGCCCAGGACAGCGGCATCGCGCTCGAGGGCGCTCGGCCCGCGCCCGTAGGCAACTCCCGCGCCGCGCTGCTGCTGGACCTCAACCTGAGCATCCTCTCGCTCAGGCTGGGCGAGGAGAAGCTGGGGGATCTGATCCCCTACCGGCTCGATGCGCACGCCCTCTTCGCGTACCAGCTCCACCCGCGCCTGGAGCTGGCCGTGGATCTGCCCTTCACCGTGCTCCAGGGTGAGCGCTTCGAGCTGCTGCGGGAGGCGCTCGACGCGCCGGACTTCCCTGGCGCCGCCAGCGTGAGTCGCTACGGGCTGGGTGATCTGCGCCTGCTGCCACGAGCCTTCCTCCTGGATCCCGCCCAGTTCCCCGTGGGGCTGGCCCTGGTGGGTGAGGTGCGGCTGCCCACCGGAGATGGCTTCAGCTTCCTGGGCGAGCGCCGGGTGCTCGTCGCCCCCCGGCTCGCCGTGGAGCGCTCCTTCGGGCCGGTGCGCCTGCTGGGCAACGTGGGCTGGCGCTTCCGCCGCCACGCCCAGTACCTCAACCTCTTCGTGGATGACGAGTTCACGCTCGGCGCGGGCGCGGTGGTGGATCTGCCCAACCTGGGGCGCCTCACCGATGTCCAGGCCGTGGCGGAGATGCACCTGTCCACCCCCGCCTCCGCGCCCTTCAACTTCAGCCAGGCTGACTCCCTCAAGACGCCGTGGGAGGCGATGGTGGGCGCGCGCACCCGCCTCTCCGGCCCGTGGGGCCTGGAGCTGACCGTGGGCCGCGGCATCGGCCTGGACAGCGGCTACGGGCGCGAGGCGTTCCGCGTCATGCTCGCCCTGCGCTACGAGACGGAAGCCCTCGACTCGGACGGTGACGGCGTCCCCGACTCGCGCGACACCTGCCCCACCGAGAAGGAGGACACCGACGACTTCCAGGACTCCGACGGCTGCCCCGATCCGGACAACGACGGAGACGGCGTGGCCGATGTCGAGGACAGGTGCCCCGACAAGCCCGGCCCCAAGGAGGCCAGGGGCTGCCCGGAGGACACCGACACGGATGGCGATGGCATCCCGGATGCCCAGGACGCCTGCCCCGACAAGCCGGGCCCCAAGGAGCTCGACGGCTGCCCGGACGCCGACGGCGATGAGGTGCCCGACAACGAGGACGAGTGCCCGGACCTCTTCGGCCCGCCGGAGAACAACGGCTGCCCGTACGACGCGCCCCCCTTCGTCCTCGTCGAGTCCGATCGCATCCGCATCAAGGGCAACATCCTCTTCGAGACCGGCCAGGCGAAGATCCGGCGGCAGTCCTTCAAGCTGCTGGACGAGGTGGCCTCCGTGCTCAGGCGCAACCCCGGGCTCGGCCCCGTCCTCATCGAGGGCCATACCGACAACGTCGGCGCGCGCGCCTACAACCTCGACCTGTCCAACCGCCGCGCCAAGGCGGTGTTGGAGTACCTCGTCAGCAAGGGCATCGATCGCAAGCGCCTGAAGTCCCAGGGCTTCGGTCTCGAGCGGCCCATCGCCTCCAACAAGACGGCGCTCGGCCGCGCGAAGAACCGCCGCGTCGAGTTCCGGCTGATCAAGTCCGAGGTGGAGACGCCGCCACGCGAGGTGCCCGGGCCCACGGCGCCTGGCGCTCCCGGCGGCGGCGCGCCGAAGAAGTAGCCCGCGCCCCGGCTCGGGAGGCGCTCAGCGCATCACTGCTCGAGCGCGCTCTCGATCCGCCGGCGGAGGGCGGGCTCGGACATCATCCCGCGCACCGCGTCGGACACCTTGCCCTCGCGGTTCAGGAAGTAGAGCGTGGGCAGCGCCTCCACCCGGAACGCTCGCGCCACGTCGTCGCTGGCGTACACCACGTAGGGCGCCAGCTCCGGCAGCCTGCGCTTGACGAAGCGATCCACCACCTCGTACTTCACGTCGTCGTCATCCCGACTGGCGGCGACGAACACCAGCCCCTTGCTCTCGTACTCCTTGGCCAGCTTCACCAGCGAGGGCATCTCCTCCTGGCACGGCGGGCACCACGTCGCCCAGAAGTCGAGCATCACCACGCTGCCCCGCAGCTCGTCCAGCGCCAGCGTGCCCCCGCCGTAGCGCTCCATCTGGAACGAGGGCGACGGCACCCCATCCGGGATCAGCTTCGCCCGCCGCGCCTCCATCACCCCCAGGTACACCAGCCCCGCTACCCCAGACACGGCCGTGACGACCAGCAGCGCTTTGGCCGCGAAGTCCCCCTGGCGTCTCGGGGGTGGCGGCGGAGCTCCCACGGCCTCTGGCGTCGTCACGTATGTCCACTCCTCTTCAAGCCACGGTGCACGAGCGTCAACGCCCCACGCACCCCTGCCCGCACCCGCGGGTGACGGACCACCCACGCCGCCAGCCCCGGGCCATGGCGATAGTAGCCACGAATGAACGCCCGGCCGAGCCCATGCTGGCGCAGCACCTCATCCCGGAACGCGCGGAAGGCCACCAGCTCGGGAGCGCCCTCGCCAAAGGCCGCCGTCGCCAGGAAGCAGGAGGCCGCCGGGCTGATCCACATCAGCCGGCCGTTGGTGACGTTCACCACCGCCTTCAGCTCCCGCGCCTCCGTATAGAGGAAGGCCAGCAGATCCCTGCGCGCGGCGGGGAACTCGGCGCCGCTGGCCTCCTCGAAGTCGATGCGCGCGCTGCTGCCGCCCCCCACCTCATCCACCGTGAAGAGGTAGCGGTTGGAGCTGCGCAGCCGCTCCACCTCGAGCATGCGCAGCTCGCCGAAGTACGCCAGGAAGGGCGTGTTGCACGCCGGGCAGACGAAGCGGTGGTACGCGTGGCTCGCCGTGAAGGCGTAGTCGTCAATGCGCTTGCACCCCGTGTTGGGGCACACCAGCTTCACCTTCGCGTGCGGGGCCTCGCGCGGATCGTACCGCGACACCCCCGTGGCCTTGTCGAACACCGGCGGCGCCTTCGGGGCCCCCGTCACCAGGTTGTGCGTGGGGTGCGCCGCCCGCTCCAGCTCCAGCCCCCGCCGCCACGCCGCCTCCGCTGGCCCCAGCCGCCCGCTCACGGTGTGGCAGAGCGCCTCCGCGTGCGCGCGCACCGCCGCCAGGATGCCCTCCGCGGCGGGCCCGGCCTCCGGCTCCCGCGCCACCGCCAGCGCCTGCGCCAGCACCTTCTCCACCTCCGGCAGCAGCGCCTCGGCCGCCTTGCGCGCCGGATCCTCCGCGCGCCGGTACAGCGGGGGCTCCGGGATGCGCGCGAACAGCGCCGAGGCGTCCGCCCTCAGGCGCTCCAGCGCCGCCGGCACCCCATTGCGCCGCACGTCCATCTGCGCCGCCCGCGCCTGGGCGGCCTGGAAGAGTTCTTCAGGCTGCAAGGCCGCGCACATTAGAGGCCTCCCACTGCCTCTGTCAGCGCTCTTCCCCACCGGCGTTGGAAACTGGCCTCCCCCTCCTTCTTGGTGTACGAGATGGTAGGAGGATGTAAACACATGGGTATGCTGAAGTTCCTGGCGTGGACGGCGTGCGCGGTGGGGCTGGGCATCTTCCTTGCCAAGGGGGAGATCGACGGCCGCACGCCGCTGGATCACGTGGAGCGAGCGTGGAAGCGCAACGTGCGCCCCTCGCACATGGATCGGGTGAAGGAGGGGGTGGACCGGGTGAAGGATGGGCTGGAGGGCGCGCTGGAGGACGCGAAGGAGGCTGTCGGCAGCAAGACGGAGCCGGGCCCGCGCGAGCGCATCACCGCCGAGGATCGTGCGGCAGTGAACCGGCTGATCGCGCAGCAGAAGTAAGGCAGTGCTCAGCGCTGATGCCGCCCCGCTTCCGCCGCCACGCCCCCCTCCCTAGCTTGGAGACGTGATGGAGAGGTGGTGGTGTGGAGGCGGCGCATGTCGAGGACGCAGGGTGGGAGCGTGCTGCTGGCGGCGGTGGCGTGCGCGCTGATGGTGGCAGGGCCCGCGCGGGCGGGCGGCGCCGGCCGGGTGTGGATCGAGGCGCGGGGCCAGGAGGTCCACAAGCAGCGCTCCTCGCTCAGCGAGGTGGCACGCAAGGCGATGCCCGCCGTGGTCTCCATCACCACCCAGCAGGAGAGCACCGAGGCCGGCCTCTCCGAGGAGGAGCCGCAGCGGGGCATCGGCTCCGGCTTCATCATCCACCCCAGCGGCTACATCCTCACGAGCGCCCACGTCGTGGAGGGCGCCTCGGAGGTGCTCGTCTCGGTGAACTCCCCGCGTGGCTACCCGGAGAAGTTCCCGGCCCTCGTGGTGGGGCAGGACCTCCGCACGGACTGCGCCCTGCTGAAGATTGAGGCGGGCCGCAAGCTGCCCGTGCTGAAGCTCTCGTCGGCCTCCCACGTGGCGGTGGCGGACTGGATCGTCGTGATCGGCAACCCCTTCGGCCTGGAGCACTCCGTCACGGTGGGCGTCGTCAGCTACAAGGGCCGCACGGACGTGTCGCCCAATGGGCGCGACGGCGACTTCGACTACATGCAGATGGACGCCTCCATCAACCCGGGCAACTCGGGCGGGCCGGTGCTGGATCTGCACGGGGACGTGGTGGCCATCGCCAACGCGGTGAACGTGGCCGGCCAGGGCATCGGCTTCGCCGTCCCCATCGACATCGCCAAGGCGATCCTCCCCCACCTGAAGGCCTATGGACAGGTGCGCCGCGGGTGGATGGGCATCGAAGTGGAAGACTTCTCGCCGGAGGTGGCCGAGGAGTTCAACCTCTCGCCGCGGTGGCGCGGCGTCGTCGTCACGGCCATGGTGCAGGAGGGGCCGGCGGAGCGCGCGGGCCTGCGCACGGGCGACATCATCGTGGGCCTGGACTCGCGGCGCGTGCAGCGGGCCCACAAGCTGCGCTGGCAGGTGGCCGCGCGCGGGGTGGGCAAGAGCGTGGTGCTCCACGTGCGCCGCGATGGACAGCCGCTGAAGCTGCGCGTGCGGCTGGAGGAGCCCCCCCCCGGGGGTTCGCCCGCCCGCCCGGTGGCCGCCAGGCGCTCGCCCCCTCGCAAGCCCGACGAGTCGCGCCTGGAGCGGGCCCACGGTGGGGAAGATCCCCCGTCGCCCGGGCCCTCCAAGCCGAAGCCGGCGCCTGCCGCCGAGCCGTCCCCCTGACGGCCTGAGGCCGGGGACTGCCTCCTCGCTCGACACCCGGCTTGCGTTCCCCTCGCGCGGGCGCTACACAGTGCGCCTTTTCGTGCCCGGGTGGGCCACCGAGCGTGGCGTCCGGCACCGCACTGCAACAGAAGAGAGGACCCCCCATGGCTCAGGAAGCCAAGAAGACCCATCCGCACAAGAGCTGGCCGCGCCAGGCCAAGAGCGGCGGCAAGAAGGCGTGCTCCGTCGAGGGCTGCAAGCGCCCCTACCGCGCCAAGAGCTACTGCTTCTTCCACTACAAGAAGTGGCGCCAGGGCGAGCTGCCCCACTCCCGCTACCGCACCTGCTCCAAGGCGGAGTGCCGCACCAAGGTGCTCAAGGGCGGCCTGTGCGAGAAGCACTACAACGAGACCTACAAGAAGGAAGCGGCCGCGGCCTAGCGCCGTCGTCCCTCCTCTCGTCGTCCCGGGCGCCTCCCCTGCTCAAGGGGTGGAGGCGCCCCGCTTCACCGCCCGCTCCAGGTGCTTGAAGGCCGTGAGCCACAGCTCCGCCTCGCGCTGGGTGAGCCGCGCGCGCAACAACGTCCGCTCCAGCTCGTGCAGCACGTGCTCCGGCGCCTGCGGGTTGAGGAACTGCGCGGACAGCAGCACCTGCTGCATCCTCGCCCCCAGCGCGCTCAGCGTCCCCATGCGCGCGCCCGGCTCGACGGCCGCGGGCGGAGCCGGAGGCACCTGCTGCCGGCCGCACAGGTAGAGGAGCACCGCCGCCGCCTGGGCCAGGTTCATCGACGGCTGCACCTCGCTCGTGGGGATGACGAGCACGTCCGTGCAGACAGCCAGCTCCTCATCGGACAGGCCCCGCTGTTCGCCGCCAAGCACCAGCCCCACCCTGCCCCGTGCACACTCCTCCGCCAGTCGCCCCACCGCCTCCTCCGGGGTGAGAGCCGTGCGCCCCTTGAGCTGGGTGCGAGAAGTGGTCCCAACCGCATACACGCAGTCGGTGAGGGCCTCCGGCAGATCGCGAGCCACGGCCATCCGCTCCAGCACGGCCTCGCCTTTGACGGCGAGCCGCTCCGCGCCTCGGAAGGCATAGGTGGCGGGGTCGGACAGGATCAGCCGCGAGAAGCCGAAGTTGGCCATGACGCGGGCCACCGCCCCGAGGTTGTCCGGCGAGCGCGTCTGGTGGAGGACGACCGTGAGCTGCTCACCCAGGCCCATGCCTCCGAGTTTACTAGCTGCCCCGGGCGGTGATCGGTATATTCCCACGTGATGCCTCGCTGGGTACCTGGCCTGCTGCTCTCCGTCTTCGTCCTGACCGCCTGTGGCGGCGCGGGCGCTCCCGTGCGCATGTCCATGTCCGCGCGCCAGGCGCTCACCAGCTCTCCCGAGGCGCTCGAGTTCGAGCCGGCCTCCACGCGGCTGGAGCTGTTCCGCGAGGTGGCCCGGCTGTCCGAGCAGGAGGAGGGGCAGGCGGCCCAGGCGCTGGTGCTGTTCCCCATCAGCCAGAACGGCGAGCTGGTGGCCGCGCCCGGCTTCGAGGCGCGGATGGATTTGCTGCAGGCCCCGGATGCGGGCGGCGTGCTGGAGTTGACGTTCGACGGGCGCACCGGTGAGTACTGGCCGGAGGAGCGCCGCGACAGCCTCCAGGGCCTCTCGGAGCGCGAGGCCGCGGAGCTGGTGGCCCGGACGCTGCTCACGCACTGGCAGATCGAGGTGACGGGGGCGGTGCAGGTGGACCGTGTGTCGGGGGCGCCGTACGCGGTGGCCTACGTGGACGGAATCCTTCGCATCAACCCGGCTTTCCTCTATCTGGCAGCGGCCTCAGGTCCCGCTTCCACCCAGGCGGCCGTTCAGTAGAGTCCGCGCCGCCCCGCAAGCCCGCGGGGTTCGAGGCGCCTCGTGAACACGTCCGCTCTCCACGCGCAGCTCCCGCATACCCTGGGGCAGGTCCACCTGCCGTCGTCGCTGGGGACGCACTACCACGGCAAGGTCCGCGACACCTATCGCCAGGGGGACCGGCTCATCCTGGTCACCACGGATCGGCTCTCCGCGTTCGATCACGTGCTGACGACGCTCCCCTTCAAGGGCGAGGTGCTCAACCGGCTGGCGGCGTTCTGGTTCGAGCGCACGAAGCACGTGGTCCCCAACCACGTCCTGGACGTGCCGGATCCCAACGTCACCGTGGCGCGGGCCTGCCAGCCCTTCGCGCTCGAGATGGTGGTGCGCGGCTACCTGACGGGGAGCCTGTGGCGCGACTACCAGAAGGGCACGCACACCGCCTACGGGCTGCCCTTCCCCGCCGGGCTGCGCAAGGACGAGGCGTTCCCCGCGCCCATCATCACGCCCGCCACCAAGGCCGAGTACGGCAAGCACGACGAGCCCATCTCCGAGGCGGAGATCCTCGCGCGAGGGCTGGCCAGCCCGCGGGACTGGGCGCGGCTCACCGAGGCGGCCCTGGCGCTGTTCGCCGAGGGACAGAAGTGGGCGCGGACGCGCGGGTTGATCCTGGTGGATACCAAGTACGAGTTCGGCAAGGTGGGCGATGAGCTGTACGTCATCGACGAGATCCACACGCCGGACTCCAGCCGGTACTGGGTGGCGGACGAGTACGAGGCGCGCTTCGCGAAGGGCGAGGATCAGCGGATGCTGGACAAGGAGAACATCCGCCAGTGGCTGATCCGCGAGCGGGGCTTCTCGGGCCAGGGCACGCCGCCGCCCATCCCGGACGAGGTGCGCGTGGAGCTGGCGGGGAAGTACCTCGCGGCCTACGAGCGCATCACGGGGGCCCCGCTGAAGCTGGAGCCCGGTGATGTGCACGCGCGCATCGAGAAGAACCTGCGCGCCGCCGGGTACCTGTGACGACTGTCGAACGGTGCCACGCCCCGCGCCCGTGTGAGGTTGGCGGCTGCACACTCTCCGCGCCGAAGGGCTGGGGGGGGGCCTCCAACCCCGACAGGCCCCGCGCGTAGAATCGAGCCTTCGGCATCCCGCCGATCCCCTCCCGAGAGCGCCCGCGTGGAGACTCGTCGACCGCCCAGCCCCTCCCCGCAGTCCCCCCCCTGCGACGAAGCGACGGACAGCAGCCCCGCGCCCAACACACCGCGCGCGCCGCTGCCCGAGCTCTTCGCGCCGGTGCCGGGCCAGCTCCCACCCCTGGAGCAGAACCGGCTCATCACCCAGGGCTACCTGCGCATTGCCCACGCGCTGCAGGCGATCCTCGACCCGGACTTCCGGCCCGGCGGCGTCAGCCGCATGATGCCCAACTGGTTCGCCTTCGCCCCTCATGCCTCGCAGGAGGCCGGCAAGGGGATGCTGGGCGCGGACATCGCCGACCGCATCATCGACGCGGCCCAGGGCGAGCCCTCCCCCTCCGTCCAGCACGCGCTGGACCGCGCCGGCTACAACGCTCCCCAGCGCCTCACCGTCGAGGCCCTCTCGCTCGCGCTGACCTGGTACGGCCTGCCGCGCGACGTGGCCGCCGCGCTGGCCTCGCTCCAGGGCGCGCTGAACCTCGAGGCCCTGGTCGATCCTCGCACCCTGTGGATCACCGCGCAGCGCTTCGCGAAGCTCTACATGGAGGCGCCGGGCACGGATCCGCTCGCCAAGGCCGAGGCCGTGATCGTCACCCTGGAGCGCTGCCTCAACGAGGGCAATGTCCTCATCTTCTCGGACATCGGCGGCGCGGCGGACGCGTACCTCACGTGGCGGCAGGAGGTGGGCCCGGCCCCCGCGGCGCGAGTGCTGGTCGAGTACTCCCTGCCTGGCTCCCAGCCAGCGGAGGCCCAGCGCGCCTACAGCTTCGCGCTGGAGCACGCCCAGGAGGTGCCGCGCCCCTCGGACTTCGGGCGCCAGCTGCCCGGCACTTCGTCGGCGAGCCTGGTGGTGGCGGCCTTCGCCCTCTACGAGCAGGCCCGGGAGTCGAGCCCGCTCGTGCGGGACGCGCTCATCGGCGTGGCCAACAACTTCCTCGCCTGGCGCGAGCAGTTCCACGCGGTGCAGCCGGCCTTCACTCCGCCGCGGCCCCGCCTGGACGAGGTGCCCCGCGCCGAGCTGATGAAGGCGCTGACGCCGGTGATCTGCCTGGAGATGGGCCCCGCGGAGTGGAAGTTCACCGACTACGCCTCCACCCAGCGGGATCGGGATGGGCGGCTGCTCACCTCCAAGGCCACCGAGTACAACTGGGCCGTGTTCGAGGAGCGCTGGCCGCCGATCCTCCAGTCCTTCGAGGTGGGCTACCGCCACCCCACGGCCCTCTGGGTGGCGCCTCCGCCGCTCGTGCGCCCGGATGGGAAGCTCACCGGGAAGGGCTGAGCGGCGCGCCTGGCGCTACTCGCAGCGGCCGAACACCCGGCGGAAGATGTCGTCCACGTGCCGCGTGTGGTAGCCCGTGGAGAAGCAGTCGTTGATCTCCTCGGGCTTCATCATCTTCAGCAGGTCCGCGTCCTTCAGCAGCGACTCCCGGAAGCTCACGCCCTCCTCGTACATCTTCATCGCGTTGCGCTGGACGATGACGTAGGCCGCCTGCCGATCCATCCCCTTGCGCGCCAGCTCCAGCAGGATGCGCTGCGAGTTCACCACCCCGCCCAGCAGCTCCAGGTTCTTCGCCATCTGCTCGGGGTACACGCGCAGGTTCTCCATCAGCCCCGCGAAGCGGTGCAGCATGAAGTCCGCCACGATGGTGGCGTCCGGGCCGATCACCCGCTCCACGGAGGAGTGAGAGATGTCCCGCTCGTGCCACAGCGCCACGTCCTCCAGGGCGCTCACCGCGTAGCCGCGCAGCA
>JAFGNZ010000355.1 GCA_016926755.1 Myxococcaceae bacterium
AGGTTGTCGCGCGGGTTGTTGCGGCGGTTCGGGCGGATCGGATCGTCACGCCACGGCTCGGGGCGCGGCTCGTACGGGTTGATGTTGGGGGGGGCGCCCGGGCTGTAGTCGCGGATGGGGTTGGCCGTCCAGAAGAACGGGTGCATCCACAGCGGCGCCAGGTAGTCGCCCGTATACGTGGCGTCGTTGCGCGGGCTCCAGGTGAACGTCCCCGGATCCGTCTCCTCGGGGAGGGGGTAGGACGTCTTGTAGAGGATCTCCGCGTTGCCCACCACGTCCGTCACGGAGGTGGAGGTCGGCCCGATGGTACCCGCCTCCGTGAGGAAGGAGACCTGCGCGCCGGAGATGCCGTCACCGTTGCGATCGCCCACGTGCGCGGAGCAGCGCACCTTCACGCCGGCGATCAGGTAGCGCGTCTCGTCCCACGCGCCGATGGCGTGCAGACCACCCGAGCCATCGCCGGAGAACTCGCCGCACTGGAAGGTGAGCTGCGTGGCGCTCGCCCCCGCGCCCGCGAAGCTCACCGCAGGGCTCAGCGCCGTCTTGTCGCCCGCGGTGGCGATCACCACCACCGAGGCCACCCGGCCGGTGGCGACCAACTGCGTGGAGGCGATGCCATCCCCCACGTCCGTGGTGGACTCCTCGGGGCTGAGCGTCACCCCCGGCACCACCGACTGCAGCGAGAACTTCACGGTGGTGCCCGGCTGGGAGTTGCCGCGGCTGTCGATCGCCCGGAAGCGCAGGGTCGTAATCTCCCCCAGCCTGGGGTTGGTGGGAGTTTGCCCCGCGAACTCCAGCGTGGCGGGAGGCGGCGGCTCACACGCCGCCAGGACAGCGCTCGCGAGCACCACGCATGAGGCCAGACCCAGACGCATCTGCGGTGACTCCTTGGGGAAGGGGGAGGGCCGTGCGCCTGAGATGACGCCTGGCCAACAGTTCCCCATCTTCCCGGGCTGCACCGCACCGAGTCAAGGCAAGGCGCCGCGGGGGACCTCCAGCCAGGAGGCGCCGCGGCGCCGTGCTCAGGCAGTAGAGCCGTTGAACATCACCCGCGCCACACCGAGCAGGCGATCCACGTCGCGGGCCGTCAGCCCCCGCGCGCGGGCGAAATCCGACAGCGGGCGGAGCAAATCCTCCGTCTGGGCGAGGGTCTGCTCTGTCCCGGCGAACAGCTCCCCCAGGCTCACGCCGAGGGCGCTGGCAAGCGCGGCGAGCGTCTCCACATGGGCGACGCGCTCCCCCCGCTCGATCATGGACAGAAACGACACGCTGATCTGAGCCCGCTCCGCGAGCTCCTCCTGGGTCCAACGCTCCGGCCGCTGCGTGCGAAGCTCGCGGATGCGTTGGCCGATACGTTTTCCGAGTTCCGACACGAAGATCTTGCCCTCCTGCGGGACGTTATAGGTATGTAACAACGACTGGGGGCATTCGGGGATTCCTCTGTCCGTCAACTTCAAGACCCGAAGGCACCCACTCCGGCCACGCTCAGGTTGACCCCGAAGTCGGGCCGTTTCTGGCCGCGACGCAGCGTGGCAACTCCTTCGATACGCCAGCAATCACACGCGGGACCGTAAGACACCCCCAGCACCTGCTGGGCCAGCGGCGACTGTGTCTTCGCGAGCGGCTGCACGATGGCTTCGTACCGCAGACCGAGCCCGATTCCGAGCGACAAACGCGCGCCAGCGACGAGCAGCTGGGCACGGGCCTGGCTCTCAGCCTCGGGACCAACCAGGGCGTCAATCCCCCGGCGGAGTCGATCCGAACCCACCGCCAGCAGGTCGTCATAGCGGGCGTAGAGCGCCTCTCCCTGCCCGTTGTCAACGGAGGCGTCTGCGCTGAGCTGGGTGATGCGGGAGGTGTTGGGATCGAAGCGGACCAGCCCCCCGGCGTTGAGCATCCCCGCACTGGCGTTCAGGCGAGCGTAGGTGTCACGCAGCACCCTTCCCTCCCCTGCCTCCCGCTGCCCGCCGAAGGTCGGGGCATATCGGGACAGATCGAACCCCTGGCCCAGGCGGAGGCGGAGGAGCTCGCGCCGCTCGTCACCCTCCTTGATCTGGAGGGCCTGGCGCACCTCCACCACGGCCTGGAGGAAGCCGCGCTCCCGGCCATCGGGCCCCAGGGGGAGCGCTGCATCAATCTCGTCATAGAGCTGGGGCGGACGATCGGGCGAGGCGCCAGGCGATGGGACGCCGCCCCACACGCCGGGCACGTAGCGCAGCTCCACGGAGGGCCCGAGCGCATGGCGCCAGGTGGAGGTGCCTCGCGCGAAGGTGCGCGCCAGCTCCGAGTCCACCAAGAGGCCCAGCAGCGGGTACCCCCGCTGGCTCAGCCGCCCGGACACCTCGCCGGCATAGAAGTCCTGTCGGAGGGCCAGCGAGGGCGTCAGCCGCGCGTACGGCCCCAGCCCCACGGAGGTGGAGAGGCGCGGGAAGAAGTCCAGCCGCGTCCTGGCCTCGCGGTCCGCTCCGTCGAAGAGGCCGTTGGACTGCGTCGGGTCCGCGAGGAGCACCGGCAGCCCGTCCGGGCCGGTGATGAGCTGGGTGCCCAGGGGGTTGAAGAGGCCATCCTCGCCCTCGTCTCCGAACCTGCGGGTGAGCGGCGCCAGCCGGGTGAGCTCCACGCGCAGCCCGGCGGCCCACCGGCCGGCGATCAGCCGCTCGGGCAGCGCCAGCGTGAGCGCGGGCAGCTTCTGGAAGGTGCTGGGGCCGGGGATCACGGGCCGCTCGGGGTTCGCCGCGGCGGGGACGCGATCCTCGCGCAGGAACTGGTAGGCCCAGCGGATGTCCTGGCGGAGCGACACCTCCACCCCCGCGTAGTGCCCCTCGCCGCGGTGGTAGAGCACCCCGCTGCTGCGCAGGTACTGGTTCTCCCGGGCGACGATGTCCGCGGTGAGATCCCGCGTGTAGAAGCCGTCCGAGACGAGCGCGGCGTCCACGCGATCATGGAAGCCGCCGCCCAGCTCCTGGACGTGCTGCCAGGAGGCCTCGCCGCGCAGCCCGCGCGCCTCGGTGATGGCCTCGGCGGTCGCCACCCCGCCCTGCCGGAAGAAGCCGCCGTCCACCGGGTTGCGGATGGGCTGGAGATCATAGACGACGCCCAGCGTGGCCCGCCCCCGGGTGCGCTCGCCAGGCACGTAGCGGAACTCGGTGAGCAGGCGCGGCCCGCGGATGCCCGTGTAGCGTGGCTCCTTCCGGGTGATGCCCTCGGCCAGGACGTGATCCTCCTGGGAGGCGCCGGTGTAGTAGGCGGGGGTGAAGGTGATGTCGTAGCTGCGCCCGAGCGTGAGGAAGACGGGCTGCTCGATGCCGAAGCCGAAGAGGCTGGACGTGGTGGGGCGCGGCACCAGCAGGCCGGAGCGCCGCTCGGCCAGGGGCAGGTACAGCCAGGGCAGCGCGAACACCGGCACCGAGTGCACGTAGATCACCGGCCAGGTGAGGATGGCGCGCTCGCCCATCTCCACGGACGCGTCGCTGGCCTCCACGCGCCAGCTCGGCTCGCCCGGGCCGCACTCGCACGGGGTGAAGGCCAGATCGTCCACCATGAAGGCGTTGGGGCCGGTGCGCTTGATGCGCGTGCCGCTGATGAGGACGGGCGTCTCCCCCATCTGCCGCAGCTGCTGGGGCGTCTCCGCGGCGCGCAGCGCCTCGGGCGTCACCCCGCGCTTCTGCATGAAGAGGCCGCCCTTGACGTTGGCCTCGTTGGACTCCAGGTCCACGGCGACCTCGTCCGCCACGGCGGCGAACTGCCCGCTGACGAACATCACGTTGCCGACGGCGCGCGCGGCCTGCGCTCCCTGATCGTAGGTCACCTCATCCGCGCGCAGCACCATCTCGGCGGTGCGCAGCTCGGTGTGGCCACGGGCGGTGAGCAGCTGGCGGTCCGGCTCGTAGACGACGTAGTCGGCGGCCAGCTCCACGCTCTCCCCGGTGGGGAGCTGGATCTGGGTGGCGAGGGGGAGCTGCGCCGACACGAGCAGCGTGAGGGTCACCGGGAGCAGGAGGCTCATGGGCCGCTCGGCTCAGCGCTGCGGGAACTCCAGGGAGATCGTGTTGCCCTCCTGGCGCGTCCGGACGGACACCGGCTCCTTGAGCTTGATGGACACGCGGACGGAGCGGTCCGGCCCCACGGTGGGATCCACACGGGACACGGCGGTATCGAAGAAGGATGTGTCGAGCGCACGGGTGTTGTTGCCCTTGCCGATCTGCGTGTTCTCCAGCTCGAGGACGATCTCGTTGCGGCCCTCGGAGACCTTGTAGCTCACCGGCTCGTTGGTGCGCACATAGACGCGCGCCCCGCCCGCCTGCGGCTGGAAGCCGACGATCTCCAGCGTCTTGCGCCGGCCCGAGACATTCCCCGCCAGGGCGCTCTCCGCCGCCTCCGCCCGGCGAGGCACCTCGGCGCTGGCCACGCGGGCCGCGCGGGCGTCCTCCTCCTGGCCCTTCTTCTCCAGCGCGGCCAGGCGGCGGGACTCGGCCTCCTGGGCCCTGCGCTGCTTCTCCTCGGCCTCCACCTGCCGCCGAGCCTCGGCCGCGGCGCGCGCCTCCTCCTGCTGGCGCTTCTTCGCCTCGGCCGCGGCCACGCGGCGAGCCTCGGCCTCCTCGGCCTTGCGCTGCTTCGCCTCGGCCTCCGCCTGCTTCCGGGCCTCCACCGCGGCGCGCGCCTCCCCGGCCTTGCGCTTCTTCTCCTCGGCCGCGGCCACGCGGCGAGCCTCGGCCTCTTCGGCCTTGCGCTTCTTCTCGTCGGCCTCCGCCTGCTTCCGGGCCTCCGCCTCCGCGCGGGCAAGCTCCTGCTGGCGCCGCTTCTCGTCGGCCTCCGCCTGCTTTCGGGCCTCCGCCTCCGCGCGGGCAAGCTCCTGCTGCCGCTTCTTCTCCTCGGCCGCGGCCAGCTCCTGGGCCCGGCGCTCCTCCTCGGTCCTCCTGGCCGCCTCCGCGCGCGCGGCCTCCTCCTGCTGGCGGCGCTCCTCCTCGGCCTTCGGGTTCGCCGCGGCCGACTCCGCCGCCGCCGTCTCCTGGGCCCCGCGATCCCCGGTGGCCGCCGTGGTCGCCCGCGCGGCCGCCTCGGTCCCGCCCCCCGTGCCTCCCTGGACGGGCGCCCCCGTCCCCGTGCCCGCCTGGGCCACGAGCGGGCCTCCGCCCTCCAGCACCTTCACCGTCAGCACGTTGTCGGACACCAGGATGTCCGCCTCCACGTCCCGCTCGTAGCCGATGAGGATGCGGGCGATGGCGGCGCCCTCCGCGCCGTAGTTCGCCGAGCGCAGGCCGGTGATCAGGCCGTTGCCTACCCGCATCTCCTCCGGCACCCCCTTGAGGACGGCCTCGGAGATGTCGATGACGAGCCGCGGCGGATCCGTCATGGTGAAGGTGGTGAAGTTCGGCTTCTTGCTGCCGCTGATCTCCACCGTGCTGCCGTTCACCTTCACGCTCGTGATGGTGTTGAGCTCCACCTTCTCCTGCGCGAGCGCAAGGAGGGGAACCAGCACCCAGCCGAGCACTGACACCGCGAAGGCCTTCATCCACCACACCCCTTCATCAGAGAGCACGACTGTAGGGCATGCGCCCCCTGGCTCCAATTTCCCGTCCGGCGCTCTGCCTGACGCCTAACGGATACGCGGCAGCACTGGCGAGCGCGCGCGGTGGGTCCTCGCGTACTCGATGAGGTTCTTGATGTCGTAGCAGATCTGCCGGATGTCATGCCCCATCGTCAGCTCGATGTGGCTGTTGCCCTTCACTGGCCTCCACAGCAGGTACTCGCTCTTCGCGGCGCGGTAGACACTCCGGGTGGACTCCACCGAGGCCAGGGGATCCAGATCCCCGAAGATGATGGCCATGGGGATCTCGATCTTCGAGAACCCGCGCTTGAAGTCATAGTCCGTGCGGTAGCAGACCATCTCCCCGCGGCGGATCCACCGGGCGAACTGCTCCAGCACCTTGCGCGGCTCACGCTCGCCGCCCTCGCGCAGCAGCCAGCGGATGTCCTGGGCGCTCACCCGCGCGGGGTTGCTCAGCCGGTTGATGCGCGCGGCCAGCCGCTCGTAGAGCGGGTTGCCTTGAGCCCGGGCCAGCTGCTTCTCCGCGTACTTCAGCCAGGTGTCCACCGGCACGTAGTTGAAGCGCGCGTCCTTCGGATCCTCCCGGGGCTGGAGCCGCTGGCCCAGCTCCTTGCTCACCAGCTTCGCCCCCCGCGCCAGCACCGAGCGGCCCAGGTGCCCCAGCCGGCTCTGCGCGTTCAGCCCCGCCAGCGCCATGTCCACCACCCCGCCCATGGCCGGCGCGCCCATCGCCAGCGCCTTGAGCAGGAAGAAGCCCCGCCCCAGCTCCGCCGGCGAGCCGATGGTGATCAACCCCTCGAAGTCGTCGTGGATGCCGGCGTAGCCGTAGCCCAGCATCCCCCCCATCGAGTGCCCGCAGTAGAAGATCTTGTCGCGCCGGGTGATGCGCTTCACCGCGGAGACGGCCGCCGGCAAGTCGTAGAGGAAGTAGCTGTCGATGTCCCAGTCGTAGTCCAGATCCGGCGGCAGCGGCCGGCGGAAGCGCGCGGCCCGCTCGCGCTGGAAGTCCAGCGAGCTCTTGCCGTGCCCGCGCAGCTCCAGGATGTGGATGTCCACGCCGAAGAAGAGCAGGTTCTTCACGAACTGCCCGCTCGTCCACGCGTGCCGGTTCTGCGAGAAGCCGTGCACCAGCAGCAGCACCTCGCCGAAGAGCGGCTGCGGGAAGGGCTGCTTCACCGGCCGGTAGCGCGTCATCATCAGCGACCAGCCGTCCGCCGTCTCCACCACGTACTTCGTCTTCTGGTACAGCGCCCGGAAGTCGACCTCGTCGACCGTCGGCATTCGCGGGCCTGGAGCCGCGGATCTCCAATCTTCCGGAAGACGCATGCCTGGAATTTACTGCCCCTGCTGCACCGCGCCAAGGCTTCGTACCAAACGAGCCCGGGCCGCTCCCACGAGGAACAAGGAGCCCGTACAGAGGATCACGTCATCCTCCAGGGCCTCGGCCCTCGCGTAAGCCAACGCCTCGTCAAGGGTCGCGTGCGCGCGCACATTTGCGCACATGGTCCGAGCCTCCTCGAGGTAGCGCTCAGGGGCCAGCGAGCGAGGCGTCTCCAGGGGCGCAAGGTGTACGGAGGTACAGCGCGGGAAGAGCGCCCGCATCATGGGCGCGCGGTCCTTGTCGGCCACCACGCCGAAGACCAGGTGGATGCGGCGCCCGGGGTAGAGGGCGTCCAGCGAGGCGAGCAGCACCGCCACCCCGCCGGGGTTGTGGGCTCCGTCCAGCACCACGGCCGGCCGCCTGCCCACCTCCTCCAGCCGCCCAGGCCAGCGCGCCGTGGCCAGCCCCGTCCGCAGCGCCGCCTCCGAGAGGGGCACCCCTCGCGCGTCCAGCTGCTCCAGGGCGGCGAGCGCCACCGCCGCGTTCTGTCGCTGGTGGGAGCCTCGCAAGGAGAGCGAGAGGCCCCCCAGGCTCCACCTCGTCCCCCGGTAGGAGAGCCCTCCTGACGGCTGCTCCTCCCCGGCGAAGTCCCGCCCCTCCAGCAGCAGCGGCGCGCCCACCTCGCGCGCGGCGCGGGTGACGACCGCGAGGGCCTCGGGGTGCTGCCGGCTGACCACCGCGGGCACGCCCGGCTTGAGGATCCCCGCCTTCTCCCCGGCGATGGCCCCCAGCGTCCCTCCCAGGTACTCCATGTGATCGTAGGAGATGGGCGTGATGGCGGTGACGAGCGGCTCGGCGGTGTTGGTCGCGTCCAGGCGCCCGCCCAGCCCCGTCTCCAGCACGGCCACCTCCACGGCCTCCTGGGCGAAGTGCCAGAGCGCCACCACGGTGCCGAACTCGAAGTACGTGAGGGAGGGAGGCATGCCGGCGGCCTCCGGGTAGCGCTCCAGCACCTCGAGGATCCGCTGGCCCAGCAGCGCGCTGGGGATCTCCACCCCTCCCACCTGGATGCGCTCGTTGACGCGCTCCAGGTGCGGCGAGGTGTAGAGGCCCACGCGGTGGCCGGCGGCGCGCAGGGCGGCGGCGGAGAAGGCGCAGGTGCTGCCCTTGCCGTTGGTGCCCGCCACGTGGAGCACGCGGTAGCGGCGCTCCGGGTGGCCCAGGACGGCGAGCGCGCCTCGCACGCGCTCCAGGCCGGGCTTGATGACGGAGGGGTTGAGCCGGGCCAGGAAGTCCAGCGCCTCCTCGGGTGTCCGGGGCGGCGGCATCGTCGAGGCCTACCCCACCAGCCCGAGGATCTGTCCCAGCTTCGCGCGCAGCTCCTTGCGCGGGACGATGGCGTCTATCATCCCATGATCCAGGAGGAACTCGGAGCGCTGGAAGCCCTCGGGGAGCTTCTGGCGGATGGTCTGCTCGATCACGCGCGGGCCCGCGAAGCCGATCAGGGCCCTGGGCTCGGCCAGGATGATGTCCCCCAGCCACGCGAAGGAGGCCGCCACGCCGCCCGTCGTCGGGTGGAGCAGCACGGAGATGTAGGGCTTGTTGCCGGTGCGGAAGCGGGCGATCGCCGCGGACGTCTTGGCCATCTGCATGAGGGAGAAGATGCCCTCCTGCATGCGGGCGCCGCCCGAGGCCGAGAAGATCAGCGCGGAGCACTTCAGCTCGTGCGCGCGCTCGAAGACGCGCGTCACCTTCTCTCCCACCACCGAGCCCATGGAGCCGCCCATGAACTCGAACACGAAGCAGCCCACGGACACCTGGCGGCCTTCGATGCGGCCCACCCCGGAGATGAACGCGTCATTCTCCGTCAGCGCCTTGCGCGTGGACTTCAGCCGATCCTTGTACTTCTTCGAGTCGGAGAACCCGAGCGGATCCTGCGGCTCCAGCTCCTTGTCGAACTCCTCGAAGCTGTCGGGATCCAGCAGGCCGGCCAGCCGGGAGCGGGCCGTCCAGGGGTGGTGGTGCTCGCAGTGCGGGCACACCATCCAGTTCTTCTCCAGCTCCTGCCGGTAGATGATCTCGTCACAGCTCTCGCACTTGGCCCACAGGCCCTGCATGCGCGAGGGCTGTTCTTCCGCGGGCTCCTGGCGGGTGGAGATGCGGGGCTTCTTGGAGAACCAGGCCATGGGAGGCGCGGGGTTAGTCTGACCGGGGGCATCCGTCAACCCCGCTCTTCGACGCGGCCCGTCAGAACTCGAAGGTGTCTCCCAGCTCGAGGATCTCCACGGGCAGGCCGTCCAGCTCCCGCTTGAGCTGGCTCACGAACGCCGGCTTGAGGTGGTACAGGAGCACCTCGGCGCCGTTGCGCTGGAACTTGGTCAGCTCCGTCTGGAGCGTCTGCGGCGTGAGGTGCCCGGAGAGATCCGCCAGCTGCTGGAGCGCGTTGGGGAAGCTGGTCTCCAGCAGCAGCACCTTGAGGTCCTTCGTCTCGTTGAGCACCTTCCAGAGCTTCTCGGTGGGCCCGGTGTCTCCGCTCATGGCCATGGAGCTCTGGCCGTTGGAGATGACGAAGCCGCAGGACTCCACCGGGTGGCTCACCGGCACCGACTGCACCGTGTAGCGGCCCACCTGGAAGGTGCTGCCGGCCCGGAACGTCTTGATGCGCAGCACCGGATCCTTGCGGGTGGGGATGCGGGTGAAGTCCGGCCAGAGCGCGTTGTTGAACATGTACTCGCGCAGCGCGCGGCCGCACTCGCGCGAGGCGTGGATGGTGACGGGGCTGTCCCGCCGGCCGATCACCAGGTCCGCCAGCAGCGGCAGATCCTTGACGTGATCGAAGTGGCTGTGGCCGACGACGATGTCATCCACCTTGCAGAGCTGCTCGAGCGTGAGGGTGCTGGTGAGCGCGCCCGCGTCCAGCGCGAGCACCTCGTCCACCAGGAAGCATGTGGTCCGGCACGAAGGCAGCTCGCCGCCGTGACAGCCGAGCACTCGCAGCTTCACACTAGAGGTCTCCGAACTTCCACTTCATCTCCAGGTACTGGAGAAAGTCGTGCAGCCGGGCAGTGTCATATACGGTCAGTCTGTCACCGCTCTGCTCGATGAGTCCGGCCCGCTCCAGGCGACCCAGCATGTTGCGGATGGCAGGTTCACCCACACCGATCAGCCGGGGCAGCTCGCGCAGGGGGAAGTCGACCTCGATGCCCTCTTCCATGGGCCGGCCGCGCGTCTGGCAGGCCTGGAGGATCTGGTGCACCACGCGGCTTGCGGGATCGGACAGCAGCAGGTTCTCGATCTGGGCGTCCGCCTCGGACAGGCGCTCGGCCAGCTTCTTGATCATCCGCACGGCGATCTCGGAGTTGCCGCGGATCATCGCCTCGAACGTCTTGGGATCGATGACCAGGAGCTTGGCGTCCTCCGTCACCGTCGCGGTGGCGTTGCGCGGCTTGTTGGAGATGATGGCCATCTCCCCGAAGAACTCGCCCGGCCCCAGCACGGCGAGCACCTTCTCCACGTCCCTCACCTTCTTGGAGATGGCGATCTTCCCGGACTGGAGGACGAACATGTCCTTGCCCGGCTCCCCTTCCTGGAAGAGGACCGTGCCCTTGGGGAACTCCTTGCCGAAACGCTGAAAGAGGGTTTCCTCGGCGCCCATCTGAAGACCGAGTCAAGCAGCCCCCACCCCCGGGGTCAAATTTAAGGGGCCCGCCGTGGTAGGCGCCTACTTCGTGTGCGCGGTGAACACCCCATCCCAGTCCGGCCCCGGGCGATTCCACTTGAGGGTGTTGATCTCCTCCAGGTAGCGCAGGGTGGGGCCGTCCTCGGGCCAGAGGGGGAGGACCTTGCGGAACTCCGCCTCGGCCCCGGAGAAGTCCCGGGAGAGGAAGCGCGCCACCCCCGCCTCGAAGGCCTGGATGGCCTGGGCGTCCCCGCCGGCCGGTGGGCCCATGGCGCGCAGCTCATAGAGGTCCGTGGGCGCGCGCTTGCCCTTGACCCGCACGACGCCCAGGCGCCGGGCGGTGACGTGGCCGCGCGTCTGGGCGTACGTCTCCGCGGAGATGAGGACGTGCGTGTCGTACGTCTTGTTGAGCCCCTCGAGGCGGGAGGCCAGGTTCACCGCGTCGCCCATCACCGTGTAGTTGAAGCGGTTGGCGGTGCCCATGTGGCCCACGTTCATCAGCCCGGTGCTGATGCCCACGCCGATGTCCACCTCCGGCATGCCGGCGGCGCGCCAGCGGGCCCGCAGCGGGCCCAGCTTCTCCAGGAAGCCCAGGGCGGCGCCGCAGGCGCGCAGGGCGTGATCCGGCTGATCCACCGGGGCGCCCCAGAAGGCCATGATCGCGTCGCCGATGTACTTGTCGAGCGTGCCCCCGTTGGCGAAGACGACGTCCGTCATGGGGGTGAGGTACTCGTTGATGAAGCCGACGAGCTGCTCGGGCGTCATGCGCTCGGAGAGCGTGGTGAAGCCGCGGATGTCGGAGAAGAGGACGGTGAGCTCCTTGCGCTCGCCGCCGAGCTTGAGCTTCTCCGGGTGGGCGAGCACCTGCTCCATCACGCTGGCGTCCAGGTAGTGCTGGAACGTCTCTCGCAGCCGGGACTTCTCCGCGTCCACGGAGAAGTAGCCCAGGAAGATGACGCCGAAGGCCGAGGTGAGCAGGCTGGCGAGCGGCAGCACGGTGGCCACCTGGGCGCCGCGCGCGAAGAGGAGCTGATCCACGCCCAGCCACGCGCCCACCAGCACCGCCACGGCGCCCAGCTTCCACGCGAAGCGGACGCGGGGCAGCAGGCGGGCCAGCAGGACGGCGGCGCCGAGCATGAAGAGCAGCTCCAGCGGCTGCGCCCCCTCGGGCCGCACGAGGAAGCCCTGGGAGAGGATGTTGGAGAGGGCGGCGGCGTGGACGTACACGCCGGGCTCGATCTCCTTGAAGGGGGTGACGCGCTGGTCGAAGTTGCCCACCAGCGTCACCCCGACGAGCACGGCCTTGCCGCGCACCGCGGCCGGCTCGAAGGCACCGTCCACCACGTCCGCCAGGCTCAGGGTGGTGAAGCTCTCGGCGGGCCCCGGGTAGTTGATGAGCAGGAAGGGCTCGTCGGCGGGCAGGGGCACGCGCAGGGGCAGCAGCTTCCCATCGGGGCGGCGCAGGCGGGCGCCGAGGATCTTGTTCTCGGAGGGATCCACCACCGGCTCCACCTTGGAGCCGAGGTACGCCGCCGCGGTCTGCAGCTCCAGCGAGGGGAGCAGCCCCCCCGGCCCCTCGAGCAAGGCGAACAGCGGCACGCGACGCAGGGTGCCATCCGGATCCGCGGAGGTGTTGAAGAAGCCCAGGCGCTCACTGGCCCCGGCGAGCACCGCCAGCGGCAGCTGGGCGGACTCCATGCGCCAGCTCTGCAGCGTGGCGAGCTCCACCCGGTCATTGTACGAGGAGCCGGGGATCTCCCCCGGGAAGTCGCGGATCAGGTGGGGCTCGAGCAGCTTCCTCCACTCCTCGGCCTTGTGGGCGAACTGCTCCCGATCCTTCGCGGGATAGGCGACGACGCCCTGGACCACCTGTGGGGCGCGGGTGAGGGCCGCCGCCAGGGTGGCGTCCGCGTTGACGGCGGCGCGCCGGCGCAGCTCCTCGCGGTATTCGCTCAGGGAGGGGGCGGCCTCCTGGGCTTGCGCGAGCGCCCGATCGAGCTCCTGGAGCGCCCCCTGGTACGCCTGGGCGCGGCCGTCGATGACTTCGTCGGCGAAGACCATGTCCAGCCCGACCGCTCCGACGCCCGCCTCCCGCAGGCGGTCGAGGGCCTTCGCCACGAGCTCTCTCGGCCAGGGCCAGAGCCCGTAGCGCTGGGCGCTCCTCTCGTCCACGGCCACGACGACGACATCCGGGTGGACGGGGCGCCGGCCCCGGAGGGCGAACTGCAGATCAGTGGCGCTGCCCTCCGCCAGCTGGATGGCCCGGACGAGCAGCGGTGTGGGCCTGCCCCCTCCCCAGGTGCCCACCACCGGGGAGTCGTCCGCCCACATATGAAGCGCGCAGAAGAGGACGGCGAGCCCCAGGGCGAGCGCTTCGAAGCGGTGGCGGGAGAGGAGTGTCTTCATCCGGCAGTCGGGGGCCATGGTAGCCGCAAACGCGACACCTCGGCTTCTCCGGGCGAGACAACTGCGGGGGCTTGCCGGTAGAAGGCCGGCCGTGACGACCTACAAGCAGTCCGGAGTGGACATCGAGGCGGGTGACGCATTCGTCGAGCGCATCAAGCCCTACGCCGCGCGCACGGTGCGCCCCGAGGTGGTGGCCGGGGTGGGCGGGTTTGGCGGCCTGTTCGCCCTGCCCCCAGGCAAGTACCGCGAGCCGGTGCTGGTGTCGGGCACGGACGGGGTGGGCACGAAGCTGAAGGTGGCCTTCCTGGCGGGGCGGCACGACACGGTGGGCATCGATCTGGTGGCCATGTCGGTGAACGACATCCTCACCTGCGGCGCCGAGCCCCTCTTCTTCCTGGACTACTTCGCCACCTCTCGGCTGGAGGTGGACGCGGCGGCCGAGGTGGTGAAGGGCATCGCCCTGGGCTGTGAGCAGGCCGGGTGCACGCTGCTGGGCGGCGAGACGGCGGAGATGCCGGGCTTCTACTCGCGGGGAGAGTACGATCTGGCCGGCTTCTGCGTGGGCGTGGTGGAGCGCTCGGAGCTCATCGACGGGCGGACGGTGGCGCCGGGAGACGCGCTGATCGGCCTGCCCTCCTCGGGGCTGCACTCCAACGGCTACTCGCTGGCGCGCAAGGTGCTGCTGGATGACCGGAAGCTGCCGCTGAAGGAGACGCCCGAGGGCCTGGATCGCCCGCTGGCGGACGCGCTGCTGGAGCCCACGCGCATCTACGTGAAGGACATGCAGGCGCTGATGAAGGCGGTGAAGGTGAAGGGGATGGCGCACATCACCGGGAGCGGGATCCCGGGCAACCTGCCTCGGTGCCTGCCGGAGGGGACGCGGGCGGTGCTGAGCGAGAAGGCGTGGACGCGGCCTCCCCTCTTCGATCTGATCGCCCGGCTGGGCGGGGTGCCGCGAGACGAGATGTTCTCCACCTTCAACATGGGGCTGGGGCTCATCGCGGTAGTGGCGAAGGAGGACGTGGCCCAGGCGCTGAGCGTGCTGAGCGCGCGGGGCGTGCGGGCCACCGAGGTGGGGCGCGTGGAGCAGGGCCAGGGCGAGGCGACGGCGGTCATCGAGCCATGAGCGCGGTGCGGGCCCGGCTGGGCGTGCTCGTGTCCGGCAGCGGCAGCAACCTGCAGGCCCTGCTGGACGCGTGCGCGCGCGAGGACTTCCCGGCGGAGGTGGCCTGCGTGGTGTCCAACGTGCCTACGGCGTTCGCGCTGGAGCGGGCGCGCAAGGCGGGCGTGCCCGCGGTGGTGCTGGAGCACAAGGCCTTCGCCTCTCGGGCGGACTTCGAGCGGGCGCTCGGGGAGGCGCTGCGGAGGGCGGGCGTGGAGTGGGTGTGCCTGGCGGGCTTCATGCGGCTGTTGAGCGCGGACTTCCTGGCGGGCTTCTCGGGGCGGGTGCTGAACATCCACCCTGCCCTGCTGCCGGCCTTCCCGGGGCTGCACGCGCAGCGGCAGGCGCTGGAGCGCGGGGTGAAGATCGCCGGCTGCACGGTGCACTTCGTGGATGCCGGCACGGACACGGGGCCCATCATCGCGCAGGCGGCGGTGCCGGTGCTGCCGGGGGATGACGAGGCGAGCCTGAGCGCGCGCATCCTCGCGGAGGAGCACCGGCTCTACCCGCTGGCGGTGCGGCTGGCGGTGACGGGCAAGGTGACGCTGGAGGGGGCGCGGACTCGGGTGGACGCCCGGGCCACGGTGGGCGAGCTGAGCCTGCGCAGCCCGGGAGCGCCCCCGTGACGGAGCAGACGCTCGCGGAGCGGCTGGCGGCGCTGCGCGAGGCGCGGGTGGTGCTGGTGAGCGCGTGCCTGCTGGGCGAGGCGTGCCGGTACGACGGGAAGTCGAAGAGCTCGAGCCGGGTGATGCAGGCGCTGGAGGGCAAGGAGCTCGTCCCGGTGTGCCCGGAGACGGGGGCGGGGCTGGGGATCCCGAGGCCGGCGGTGGAGCTGCGCGGCGGCACGGGCGAGGCGGTGCTGGCCGGCCAGGCGCGAGCGGTGGTGGCGGCCACGGGCGAGGATCGGACCGCCGAGTTCCGCCATGGCGCGGAGCTGGCGCTGGAGGCGGCGCGGCGCTTCGGGGTGAAGGTGGCGGTGCTCAAGGAGCGCAGCCCCTCCTGCGGCAGCCAGGGCACGCACGTGGACGGCGGGGTAGTGTCGGGGCGCGGGGTGACGGCCGCCCTGCTCCACTCCGCTGGCATCACGGTCCTCAGCGACGAGGAGCTGTGAAGCGCAGGCTGTCTCGAGCCTGCGCCTCCTCTGTGCGGCAAGCCGCTCAATCCACGATCAAGCAGCAGCCTTGCGTCCGCCCGTTCCAGCCGGCGTCGACGATATTGCCCTGGCTCGCGTCGTAGCAGAATTTGTGCTCTTCCTTTCGACCCTGCGAGCACGTGCTCGTCGGGGCACCACAGATCCAGGCGTAATGGGAGAAGGTGGTGCCCTCAGGACAAGGGATGTACCACGCCGCCTGCTCAACGGACTCGAGCGTCTCGACAGTCTCGGTGACGTCCGTTCCACATGCAGTCAGCCCCATGGCCAGGCACGCCACCGCGAAGAGCTTCTTCATACGTGTGTCCTCCCGTGTGAGGGCTGCATCGTACTTCACCCCTCCGGGTGCCGGACGCGATAATGCAGAGCCATGACCGCCCACACACCTCTGCTCGCCGCCATCTTCGACATGGATGGGACCCTCGTCGACAACATGCGCTTCCACTCGGAGGCGTGGGTGTCCCTCTCCCGTCGCCTGGGCATCGAGACCGCCGCCGAGCGCTTCGAGCGCGAGTTCGCCGGAAAGAAGAACGAGGAGATCCTCCCCATCCTGCTCGATCGCCACGTCTCCCCCGAGGAGCTGACCCAACTGGCGGATGAGAAGGAGACGCACTACCGCAAGCTCTACGCCCCGCACCTCTCGCTCCTGCGAGGAGCCGAGGGCTTCATCGCCCGCCTGAGGAGCGCCGAGGTCCGCCTCGCCATCGCCACCGCCGCGCCCACCGGGAACCGCACATTGGTGCTCGATGGACTCGGTATCCGCTCGCTCTTCGAGCGTATCGTCGGCGCGGAGGAGGTTCGCCGGGGAAAGCCCGCCCCGGACATCTTCCTCGCCGCGGCGCAGTCCGTGGGAGTGGAGCCCTCGGCTTGCGTCGTCTTCGAGGACGCGGTGAATGGCATCGTCGCGGCGCGCGCGGCCGGGATGTTCGCGGTGGGCATCACGACGACGACGCCGGCCGAGGTGCTTCGGGAGGCCGGCGCCCACTGGACCGCCGCGGACTTCGCCACGCTCCCACCGGAGTTGGAGGCCCGACTCATCCGCGCATAGGCAGGGCAGCTCAGGCGCGCTCGGGCTATCCCTGCTGCGGTGGTTCGCCGGACGTCACCTCGTAGCCATCAGCCAGAGACAGAGGGTAGAGGGCTCGGTGGCCAAGGTTCGGGTAATACGCTGCGAGGTAGGGCTCACCCGCAATCGACACCCACGTCCAGGGGACTGGCTTGGGCTGTGACTGCAGCCATGCGTCCGCCTCCTCAAACCTGCCAAAGGACGCGACAGCGACGGGGGGATCCTCTCTTCGGCGCTCGGCGAGATAGTACTCAAGGTCACGGTTGCGCAGCAGGCGGCGGAGTCCAGTCGCGCGATCATGAACCACATCGTGATAGGTGTTCGCGATCAGGACGTTGGCGGAAGCGGGGGGATGGGGATGCGTCTGGAGCCACGTCTCCGCTTCCTCTTTCGTGTCGAATGAGGCCACGGCATAAGGGGGCCCACCAACGGCGACATGCCCGAGATACTCACCGAAGGCGCTGTATTGGCCGGTTGCAGAGATGAAGTGAAGTGTATCGAGGATGAGCTGGATCAAACCTCGTTCACCAGAGGATTCAGGCTCGTCGCGGAGCCTCGTGAAGAGCTCTCTCGTGCAGTTCAATCGCTCCTGAAGGCTCACAAGCTCCCGGGAATCAGGAGCGGTAGGAACTTCCTCCGCTCGAAGTGGAGCGCCAGTCGTGAGACTCTCGCGAAAGTCTTCAAAGCAGTGCCGCTGGCCCGTGTCGGAAATAAAGAGGAGCGCGTCTCGCGCCAGTTCCAGCAACTGCCGCCGTTCAGGCGATGTGTCCTTGCTCCATTGCCTCCCAATCACTTCTTGTGGATCCTGCAAACTGGAATGATCTGTCATGACATTGCCGCCGCAACCGGAGGAGCGGACAAGGCCTCTCCCGATACGAGCAGGACAGCCGGGGCGAGTATCAACGCACCGCCTCCACTCCCTGCGACGATAACGACAAAAACCACTCCAGCGATGACAACGACCGCGCCTACCTGCAGTTCTTCGCGGTGCCGCTTCAACCAATCACCTGGCCTTTGATCCCTGATTCGCATGGCTCCAATTCGATCCCGAGAGGGACTTCACGCACGTGGCAGTGCAAGCATCGAATTCCTCCTCGCAATCGCGAGTCCAAGCAGCGCGGATGATGCGTTCCTCTACTACCCCTCGATCGATCGCGCGGTGCGGGTACTTCGACAGGTCGAAGTTGTTCACTGGCTCCCACAGATGGATGACCTGAGCGTCCGGCGACTCCTGAATGACGAGCACGAGGCGGGAGAGTTCGTGCCCTCCCAGAGGGCTGTAGGCGGGACGAGTCGCACCGCAGGCCACGAGGAGGATGATGAGGCACGATGCCATGAGCCTGTAATGTGACGAAGGCGCTCGCATATGGGTGGAGACTACAAGACGAACGCCCCGCCCCAAATGCTCAGGCGCGCTTCAGGGCACAGCTCCGGCCGCCAGTCCGAAGGTTGATCGCGGGCAGCCGAGACCGCAGCACCTCGAAGCCGGCCCGCTCGGCGTCCTCTCGCGTAAAGGGAATGGGGAACATGACGTTCTCCAGCACCACGATGGCCCCAGGCGCCGCCAGCTCATGCAGGCGCTTCAGCACCGCGGGAGAGTTGTTCCTCGCGTCCGAGTCCGGCTCCCCGCGGGCACACGAGCTCGACTCGAACACGGCCGTCGCGGCGATGAACTCGAAAGGCCCTGGCAGCTCGGTGTGCAGGAAGTCGCCGGTGATGATCCGGGGGTGCTGGAGCTGGGGCCCGAGATCGATCCCCGTGGCATCCGCGCCGAGCCTGATCATCTCGAGCAGCAGGCCTCCCTCCTGAGGCCCTACCTCGAGCACCTTCCTCCCCTGCAGCCCCCCGAGCAGCAGCTCCGCTCGCATCAGCGCCTGGACCTGCAGGACGTGGAGCGTGCTCGTGATGCGAGCCCTCATCGCCGGGAGATGCGAGAGCAGCCCGGCTGCCTCCTCGGCGATGGCCTCCAGGTCCGACTCGAGCGCACGCGCCGCGGAGACTCCCGCGTCGGCCGAGGACTGGAGTGCCTGGAGATGGGCCTGGGCCCATCCGCTGTCCGCCAGCGCGTCCATGAGGGTCTGGTGGAAGCGCGCGTCCGCCGGAAGAGCGGTTCTGTACTCCTGAAGGTGGAGCGGGAGCCAGATTGACCACTTCGGGTCCGCGAGATGCGCAGCGATCCGAGCGCGCGCAGACGGGCTGCCGGCGCAATGGACCGCCAGGGACGTCAGCGCGCTCGCCAGGTGGGGCGCGGCGGCGAGCTCCTCCAGCAGAGGGGCGCGTGCCTCGGCGCGGCCCGCCGCCAAGGCCTGGAGCGCGTCCCACAGCCGCGACTCTGGGCTGGCCTCGGAGTCGTCGCCTGTTCCACCTGGGGGAAGTGCCGATTCAGTCATGGTCCTCCGAGCCTGCCTTGGCCACCGCTTGTAATCCAACCCGATCCTACACGAGCCCTTCCTCCCTGGCCCGAGCTAGCCTTGGGCCCACCGCTCATGCCCCCAACGCCCCTCTCCCCCACGCTGCGCCGCGCCACCGTCGAGGATGCCGCCGTGCTGGCCCGGCTCGGCGCGGACACGTTCCTCGCCAGCTACGCGGGTGCGTTCCCGGACGAGGACATGGCCATGTACATGTCCGAAGCGTTCGCGCCTGCCCGCCTGGCCGCGGAGCTGGAGGATCCACGGGGGGCGATCCTGCTCGCGAGCATCGACAACACTCCGGTCGGCTACGGGAAGCTGCGGGAGGCCCCCCCGCCGGCCTGCCTCACAGGCCCCGCGCCCCTGGAGCTCCAGCGGCTCTACGTCCTCGGGGAGTTCCAGGGCCGCAAGATTGGAGACGCCTTGATCCAGGGGTGTATCGACGAGGCCCGGCGCCGGGGCCGCCGCACGCTCTGGCTCATGGTGTGGAAGCCCAACCTCCGAGCCCAGGCCTTCTACCAGCGCTGGGGCTTCGAGCGCGTCGGCGAGCAGGAGTTCTTCCTGGGCAACACTCGGATGGTGGACTGGGTCCTGGCCCGGAGCCTCTGAGCGGGGTGTCTCACAGCAGGGGCGCCGGACACGACAGGCTGGCCCGGCGGGACTTTGCCCCCCTCCGGGGGCCTGGAGGCTCCAGCAGGGGTAGAAGGGGCAGAAGTCCCCTCCCCCTCGCGCCAGAAAGGCGCCAGAATCGGGGACGTTGTGTAGTGTGGCCCTGCCATGGCGACGCAAGCAGCCAGACTCCAGGTCCCCTCGGGCCCTTCCCGGCACGTCTACGACGTGATCATCCTGGGCAGCCAGATCGGTGGAGCGCTCGCGGCCGCGCTGCTGGCCAAGCGCAACCACCGGGTGCTGCTCATCGATCATGACGGCACGGGCACCGGCTACGAGCATGGCGGCTACATGCTGCCCTACGCGCCGTCCATCGCCCCCGCCCTCAAGGCGATGCCCACGGTGGAGGAGGCCTTCGCCGAGCTGGGCCTCACCACCGCGATCCAGCGCACCCTGCGCCCCCACGTCCCCGAGCTGCAGCTGGTCCTCCCGCGCCACCGGGTGGATCTGCACCAGGACGTGAACCGCCGCCGCGCGGAGCTGACGCGAGAGTTCGGCGAGACGGCCGAGGGCCTGCTCTCGGCGCTCACCGCCACCGCCACCCAGCACGAGGCCAGCGATCCCTTCTTCAAGGAGCTGCCGCCCCTGCCCCCCGAGGGCTTCTTCGAGACCTGGGGCCTGAAGAAGAAGATCGGCCAGTTCGCCGGGCTGGAGGCGCACCCACGCCTGTCCAACAACACCCCGCCCGGGGCGCTGCTGCGCGGGCTGCTGCCCTTCCTCATCTACCTGGACGAGCCCACCTCGCCGCTGGCGCTCACCCGGCCGCTGTCCCAGGCGCTCCAGGCGCCCCAGCGCTTCCCCGGCGGCAATGACGGCCTGCGCGAGCTGCTCGTCAAGCGCCTGTCGGAGCTGGGCGGGGACGTGCTCACCCGAGAGAACTCCGACAGCTTCGTCGTCGAGGAGATCTCCTTCGATGGGGCCCGCTTCGCCGGCGTCAAGCTCGTGCGCTCGGACATCATCTACCGGGCCTCGTGCATGGTGGCGGCCACGGACTCGGGGGCGCTGCGGCGGCTCGTCAAGGATCGCAAGCGGCACCGCGGTCTGCTGGAGCAGCTGGACTCTTCGTCCACCCGCTCCATCCTCTTCTCGGTGAACTGGGTGGTACCGGTGGAGGCCCTGCCCCGCGGCATGGGCGAGCTGCTCCTGGTGGACGCCGCGGACGTGGAGCTCAAGCCGCTGCTCGTCCAGGTGCATCCGGCGCGCACCCCCGGCGGCAAGGAGGACGAGTCGCTGCGCGTGGTGTGCGCCGGGGCCTTCGTGCCCGCCAGCGTGCGCGAGCTGGGCGAGGAGCACATGCAGGCGCTGGCCCACCGCATTGACGCGCAGCTGGACGCGCTGATGCCCTTCACCCAGCAGAAGCGGGTGCTGCGCTCGGCCCCCTACCTGGACGCCGGAGGCGTGCGAGGCAGCAGGCTCATGCCCCACCCCCTGTACACCTTCGAGGCGGAAGCCTTCCTGGGCGTCACGGGGTTGAAGCAGCGCACGCCGGCGAAGAACATCCTGCTCGCCGGCCGTGAGGTGCTGCCCGGCCTGGGGCTGGAGGGCGAGCTCCTCGCGGGGATGCGCGCCGCGCGGCTCGTGCAGGAGATGCTCAAGAAGAAGAACCCCCTCAAGGGCTGAGGCGGAACGGCTGGATTTTCAGGGGATTTCTGGTAGGTTCCGCCGCTCTTTTCGGGGCCGAGCCTATTTTGCCCCTGTTTTCAAGGAGTTGGCTGTCATGGCGTTCAAGTGCGACATCTGCGGCAAGCGGCCGCTCGTGGGCAACAACGTCTCCCACGCGAACAACAAGTCCAAGCGGCGGACGCTGCCGAACCTCCAGAAGGTCCGGGCCAACGTCTCCGGCCGCACCGAGCGCGTCCTGGCGTGCACCCGCTGCATCAAGGCGGGCAAAGTCGTCAAGGCCGCCTGATCCGCAGGCAGGGCGCTCCGAGGGTGGGAAGGCCGCGTTCGACTCCGCTCGCGCCCCCGCCCACCGAGCGGCTTCACGCCCGGGCGGACGATCTGGACCTCCTCTCTCTCGAGGCGGTCGTCCACCGGTTGCATCAGGAAGATCTGGCCGCCGTCCGTGCGGTCCGCACCGCGCTCCCCTCCGTGGCGGCAGCGGCGCGGGCCGTGGCGGAGGCCTTGCGGGCGGGCGGCCGGCTGCTCTACGTGGGCGCCGGCACCAGCGGGCGGCTCGGCGTGCTCGACGCCAGCGAGTGTCCGCCCACCTTCGGGACGGATCCTTCGCAGGTCCAGGCCGTCATCGCCGGGGGCCGCCAGGCGCTCACGCGCGCCGTGGAGGGCGCCGAGGACGACAAGGCCGCCGGAGCCGAGGCGGTGCGCCGCTTCCGGGCGGGCCCTCGAGACGTGGTGTGCGGCATCTCGGCCAGTGCCTCCACGCCCTATGTGCTCGGGGCGCTGGCGGAGGCGCGGAGGCGGCGGGCGCGCACGGTGCTCGTGTGCTGCAACCCTCCCGGGCGGCGCTTGCGGGTGGACTTCCTGATCCTGGCGCTGACGGGGCCGGAGCTGGTGGCGGGCTCCACGCGGCTGAAGGCGGGCACGGCCACCAAGCTGATCCTCAACGCCATCACCACCGCCGCCTTCGTCTCCCTGGGGAAGGTGTACCGGGGGCGGATGGTGGACGTGCGGCCCGCGAACGCGAAGCTGCGCGCGCGCGCGGCGCGGATGGTGGCGGAGCTGACGGAGCTGCCCCTGGCCGCCGCGCGGCGATTGCTGGGTGAGGCGGGGGGCTCGGTGAAGGTGGCGCTCGCCATGCACTTCACCGGCCTGGGCCCTGAAGAAGCCCGCGAGCGGCTCCAGCACGCCTCCCTGCGCGCCCTGGCGCAGGAGCGCACTG
The DNA here is from genome assembly GCA_016926755.1 of Myxococcaceae bacterium. GTDB lineage: Bacteria > Myxococcota > Myxococcia > Myxococcales > Myxococcaceae > Hyalangium. The sequence goes on from JAFGNZ010000355.1 coordinate 22,249, forward strand.
GAGCCGGGAAGCCACGCGCTCGGCGTCACGCCTCCTCTCGTTCCGAGGCCAGGCGACGGTAGCGAAAGCTGAGGGCCCGAGCGCCTGGGTGCTGCGCGCTCCCTGCGGCGAGCGTGGGCCCCCGGGCTTAGACTCGGGGGCATGAGCCCGCGCCCCTTGCCCCGAGCGGATCCGAGCCGCCCCCGCCTGTGCGTGGGGCTCCTCTCCGGCACGAGCGTGGACGCGGTAGAGGCGGTGCTCTGCAAGGTGGAGGGGACGGGCGCCCAGGTGCAGCTGACGCTGCTGGCCCACCTCTCCCAGCCCTTCCCTCCCGAGTTCATCCAGCGCGTGCTCGGCGTCCACGACGCGCGGACGCTGTGCGAGCTCAACTTCGAGTTGGGCGAGCGCTTCGCCGAGGCGGCCCAGGCCGTCATCGCCCACGCGGGCCTGAGCCCCGGGGACGTGGATGTCATCGGCTCGCACGGGCAGACGGTGGCGCACCTGCCCTCGAGCCTCTCCAGCACCCCCTCCACCCTCCAGCTGGGCGAATCCTCCGTCATCGCCGAGCGCACGGGCATCCCCGTGGTGAGCGACTTCCGTACACGGGACATGGCCGCGGGCGGCCAGGGCGCGCCGCTGGTGCCCTACTTCGACTGGGCGGTGTTCCGGAAGCCGGGGGCGGTGCGGGCGTTCCAGAACATCGGCGGCATCGCCAACGTGAGCGTGGTGGGCGAGCGGCTCGACGACGTGCTCGCCTTCGACACCGGGCCGGGGAACATGGTGCTGGACGGGCTGGCGCGCCGGATGACGGGGGGGCGGCTCCAGTGCGATCTGGACGGGCAGCTGTCCCGGCAGGGCACGGTCCTCCCCGCGTTGCTGGCGGAGCTGCTGGCCCACCCGTTCTTCGCCCTGCCGCCGCCGCGCAGCGCCGGGCGCGAGGGCTTTGGCGAGGCGCTCGTGTCCTCGCTCTGGGAGCGGTACCCGGAGCGGCCCGGGGATCTCATGGCCACGGCGCTGGCCTTCACGGTGGAGGCCACGGCCCGGGCCTACGAGGCCTACGTCCTGCCCCGTTTTGGGGCACTGGAGGCGGTATACGTCTCTGGAGGTGGGATCCGGAACCCCCACCTGATGGGTCGGCTCACGGCGCGGCTGGCGCCCCTGCCCGTTCGGACACTGGACGCCCTGGGGTTCCCGGAGGGGGCCAAGGAGGCCGCCTGCTTCGCTCTGCTGGCGGCCGAGCACCTGGCGGGGACCCCCGCCAATGTTCCATCGGCGACTGGCGCCAGACGCCAAGTCGTTCTAGGTAAGCTCACACCGTGAGCAGCGTGAACTTGTTGGCCCGCGAAGTGGCCGCGAAGATCGTTTTCTATGGACCGGGGTTGTCGGGGAAGACGACGACCCTGCGGAAGATCTACGAGACGGTCCGGCCGGCGCACCGGGGCGAGATGATGTCCATCGCCACGGAGGGCGATCGGACCCTCTTCTTCGACTTCCTGCCGGTGAAGGTGGAGCGGGTGAATGACTGCTCGGTGCGGCTGGCGCTGTACACCGTGCCGGGGCAGGTCTTCTACAACGCCACGCGCAAGCTGGTGCTGCAGGGGGCGGACGGGGTGGTGTTCGTGGCGGACTCGCAGCCGGAGGCGTTCGACTCCAACCGCGAGTCGCTGCAGAACCTGGAGGAGAACCTGCTGGAGCAGGGCATCCGGCTGGATCGGTTCCCGCTGGTGATGCAGTGGAACAAGCGGGACATCGACAAGGCGCTGCCGGTGGAGCAGCTCCGGGCGGCGCTGAACACGCG
>JAFGNZ010000356.1 GCA_016926755.1 Myxococcaceae bacterium
ACCGTCAGCGTCTCGCCCGTGTCCGGCGCCGTGCTGTCGTTGGCCAGCACGTCCAGCACCGTGGCCGCGCTGTCCTCGGCCACCGTGAGGCTGTCGTTGCGGGCGTCCGGCGGGTCGTTCACCGGAGAGACCGTGACGGTCACGGCGGCCGTGTCGCTGCCGCCGTTCCCATCCGAGACGGTGTACGAGAACGTCGCGATGCCCTGGAAGTTGGGCGTCGGGGTGAAGGTGACATCGGCCGCGGTGAAGGTCACCGTGCCGTCGGTCGGCTGCGTCACCCCCGTGATGGTGAGCGTCTCGCCCGTGTCCGGCGCCGCCGTGTCGTTGGCCAGCACGTCCAGCACCGTGGCCGCGCTGTCCTCTCCCACCGTGAAGCTGTCGTTGCCCGCAGTGGGCAGATCGTTCACCGGCGTCACCGTCACCGTCACCGTCGCCGTGTCGCTGCCGCCATTGCCGTCCGTCGCCGTGTAGGTGAACGTCGTGGGGCCGTTGAAGTTGGCCGCCGGAGTGAAGCTGACGCGGGTGGCCGTGAAGCTCACCGTGCCGTTCATCGGCTGCGTCACCCCCGTGATGGTGAGCGTCTCGCCCGTGTCCGGCGCGGTGGTGTCATTGGCCAGCACGTCCAGCGACGTGGCGGTGCTGTCCTCGGCCACCGTGAAGGTGTCGTCATTGGCCACGGGCGGCTCGTTCACCGGCGTCACCGTCACCGTCACCGTCGCCGTGTCCTCGCCGCCGTTCCCATCCGAGATCGTGTAGGTGAACGTCGTGGGGCCGTTGAAATCAGCCGCCGGGGTGAAGCTGACATTGCTGGCGGTAAAGGTCACCGTGCCATTGGCCGGCTGGGTCACCGCGGTGATGCTCAGGATCTCGCCGACATCCTGGGTGGAGGTGTCGTTGAGCAGCACGTCCAGCACCGTGGCGCCGCTGTCCTCGGCCACCGCGAAGGCGTCGTCGTTGGCGGTGGGCGGATCGTTCACCGGCGTCACCGTCACCGTCACCGTCGCCGTGGCGCTGCCGCCGTTGCCATCCGAGATCGTGTAGGTGAACGTCGTGGGGCCGTTGAAGTTGGCCGCGGGCGTGAAGCGCACCACGCCTCCGCTGAGCGTCACCGTGCCGTTGGCCGGCTGGGTCACCGCGCTCACCGAGATCGTCTCGCCCGTGTCCGGTGCGCTCGAGTCATTGGTCAGAACATCCACCGCCGTGGCCGGGCTGTCCTCGACCACCGTCAGGGTGTCGTCATTGGCCGTGGGCGCGTCGTTCACGGCGTCGACGGTGACAGTGACGGTGGCAGTGTCATCGCCGCCGTTGCCATCCGAGACGGTGTACGTGAACGTCGTGATGCCGTTGAAGTTGGCCGTGGGCGTGAAGAAGACGCTGTTGGCGGTGAAGGTCACCGTCCCGCCCGCCGGCTGGGTCACTGAGGTGATGGTCAGCGTCTCGCCGACATCTGGCGCGGTCGAGTCGTTGGCCAGCACGTTCATCCGCGTGGCCCCACTGTCCTCCACCACCGAGTAGCTGTCGTCGTTGGCCGTGGGCAGATCATTCACCGGCGTCACCGTCACCGTCACGAGGGCCGTGTCGGTCCCCCCATTGCCGTCGGACACCGTGTAGTTGAACGTCGTGGTGCCGCTAAAGCCTGGCGCCGGCGTGAAGCTCACCACGCCACCGGAGAGCACCACCGTGCCGTTGGTCGGCTGGGTCACCGAGGCCACCGTCAGCGTCTCGCCCGTGTCCGGCGCCGTGCTGTCGTTGGTCAGCACGTCCAGCGCAGTAGCGCCGCTGCCCTCGGCCACCGAGAAGCCGTCATTCACCGCGTCGGGCAGATCATTGACCGGCGTCACCGTCACCGTCACCGTCGCCGTGTCGGTGCCCCCGTTTCCATCGCTCACCGTGTAGTCGAACGTCGTGGGGCCGTGGAAGTTGGCATTCGGGGTGAAGCGCACGTTGGAGGTGTTGAAGGTCACCGTGCCATTGGCCGGCTGGGTCACTCCCGTGATGATCAGCGTCTCCCCGGTATCCGGAGCGATCGAGTCATTGGCCAGCACGTCCAGCGTGGTGACCGAGCTGTCCTCGGCCACCGTGAAGGTGTCGTCATTGGCCGTGGGCGGCGCGTTCACCGGCACCACCGACACGTTGACGGTGGCCGAGGCCGTCCCGCCATTGCCGTCGGAGATCGTGTACATGAACGACGTGGGGCCCACGAAGTTGGGCGCGGGCGTGAAGCTCACGTCGGTGGCGGTGAAGGTCACCGTGCCATTGGCCGGCTGGGTCGTCCCCGTGATGGTGAGCGGCTCCGGGCCGTCCGGCAGGGACGTGTCGTTGGCCAGCACGTTCAACGGGTTGGCGCCGCTGTTGCGAGGCACCGTGAAGCTGTCGTCATTGGCCGTGGGCGGATCGTTCGTCGGCAACACCTGCACCGTCACCGTCGCCGTGTCCGTGCCGCCGTTGCCGTCGGAGATCGTATAGGTGAACGTGATGGGGCCGGAGAAGTTCGCCGCGGGCCTGAAGATCACCGTGGAGAGGTTGAAGGACGCCGTGCCAGCGGCCGGCTGGCTCACTCCCGTGACGCGCAGCGTCTCCCCGGTATCCGGAGCGATCGAGTCATTGGCCAGCACGTCCAGCGACGTGTTCCCGCTATCCTCGGCCACCGTGAAGGTGTCGTCGTTGGCCGTCGGCGGGTTGTTCACCACCGTCACGGTGACGGTGGCCGTGTCGTTGCCGCCGTTGCCATCGGAGATCGTGTAGGTGAACGTCGTGGTCCCGCGGAAGCCCGCGTTCGGCGTGAAGGAGACGTGGGTGGCGGTGAAGGTCACCGAGCCGTTGGCGGGCTGGGTCGTCCCCGTGATGGTGAGCGTCTCCGGGCCATCCGGCAGGGACGTATCGTTGGCCAGCACGTCCAGCACCGTGGTGGTGTTCGCGGGCGCCGAGAGGGCATCATTCACCGCGTCGGGCGCATCGTTCAGCCCCGTCACCGTCACCGTCACCGTGCCCACCGCCGAGGCGCCGTTGTTGTCCGTCACCGTGTAGGTGAACGTCGTGGTGCCGAAGAAGTTGGGCGCCGGGGTGAAGCTGACCTGGGTGGCCGTGAAGGTCACCGTGCCCTCCGCCGGCTGGGTCACCGCCGTCACCGAGATCGTCTCGCCCGTCTCTGGCCCGGTGGAGTCGTTGGCCAGCACGTTGATCGTCGTGGCCGCGCTGTCCTCGAGCACCGTGATGCTGTCGTCCACCACGGCGGGCGGATCATTCACCGGCGTCACCGTCAGGTTGACGGTGGCCGTGTCGGTGCCCCCGTTGCCATCGTCGATCGTGTAGGTGAACGTGACGTTGCCGGAGAAGTTCGCCGGCGGCGTGTACGTCACCACCCCCGCGTTGAGCGTCACCGTGCCGCTGGCCGGCTGCGTCACAGAGGTGACCGTCAGCGTCTCGGCGCCATCGGGCAGGAACGAGTCATTGCCCAGCACGTCCAGGACGGCGTTCACGCTGTCCTCGGCCACCGAGAGGGTGTCGTCCACCGCGTCGGGCGGATCGTTCAGCCCCGTCACCATCACCGTCACCGTCGCCGTGTCCGTCCCCTGCCGCCCATCCGAGATCGTGTAGGTGAACGTCGTGGGGCCGAAGAAGTTGGGCGCCGGGGTGAAGCTGACGTCGGCGGCGGTGAAGGTCACCGTCCCGCCCGCCGGCTGCGTCACTCCCGTGACGCTCAGCGTCTCCCCGGTGTCCGGAGCCATCGTGTCATTGGCCAGCACGTCCAGCACCGTGGCCGCGCTGTCCTCGTCCACCGTGAAGCTGTCGTCGTTGGCCGTCGGCGGGTTGTTGGGCAGATCCACCGTCACGGTGACGGTGGCCGTGTCGAAGCCGCCGTTGTTGTCGGTGATCGTGTAGTCGAACGTCACCACGCCCCGGAAGCCGAAGGGCGGCGTGTAGAACACGCCGGTCGGAGTGAACGTCACCGTGCCGCTGGCCGGCTGCGTCACCGCGGTGATGGTGAGCGTCTCGGGCGCGTCCGGCAGCCAGGTGTCGTTGGCCAGCACGTCCAGCGGGTAGTCCGTGGAGTCGCCGGGGATCACGTAGGTGTCATTCACCGCGTCCGGCGGATCGTTCACCGCGGGCGAGATGTGGATGAGGATGACGCTGGCGTCCTGATGCGCCGGAGGGAAGCCGCTGTTGCCCAGGTCCAGCACGGTGAAGATCAGGCCGGTGTCCCCGTAGAAGTTGCGCGCGGGGGTGAAGCGCAGCCCTTCCAGCGCGGCGTTGGTGTTGGCCAGCGAGCCCTCGAACGACATGACCGCGTCATTGGTGCCATCCCCGTTGATGAAGGAGAGGCCCGTGGTCTGGCTGAGCGTGACCCTCCCGCGGGCGGAGCCCCCGTCCACCTGCAGGAGCACCCGCAGCTTCCGGTCGAAGACGTCCGGATCCGAGGTGAGGACCTGGTTGCCGTTGGCGGCCGAGAAGATGATCTCCGTGTCCTCGGGGACCAGCTGCGGCCCGGGCACCGTGTTGGCCGGCGGATCGTTGTCGCCGAGCACCGTCTCGTCCGTGGCGACGTTGTTGCCAGGCACGGGATCCGTCGTGGCCGAGGTGACCGTCGCCTTCCCCACGAACAGGAGGTCATCCGCGTTCGGCGACTGCATCGTGAAGGAGAGCGTCTCCGGCACGTTCACCGCCAACGCCGGGAGCTTGTAGTTGCAGACCCAGTTGAACACGCCCCCCGAAGGGGCGCAGTTGAAGTTGGGCGCGCTGAAGCCATTGAAGAAGGCATTGCTGGGGAGGTTCACCAGCACCGCCGTCGAGGCCGCCGGATCCGGGCCCAGGTTCCGGATGTCGATGGTGTAGGTGAACAGGGTGTTCGCGTTGATGTTGATCTGGCCGTCGGTCATCGTGACGTCCAGATCGGCATCAGGGACGAGCATCCACTCCACGCCCTTGTCGGGCGCCACCAGCCACGCCTTCTCCAGTGGGTTCGCCCGCGGGAGGATCAGCGGCGGCGAGCTGTCGGAGGCTTCAGCGGTGTCGCGAGGCTCGGGACCGCACGCGGCACCAAGCGCTCCCATCAGGAGCAGCGGGGCCAGCAGTCGGGTGTTCACGGAGCGAAGGAAAGGCACGGAGGAACCCATCATGGTGACATTCCGGGACCGGCACTCAGGGCGCTGTGGAGCAGCCGCATGCCCCGGTCCAAGGTGAAGATGAGTGAAGACGTGAGACGTGGTCTTGAAGCTTCCAACCTGAAACGTTGCGCGGAAGATTGTACCCGAGACTTATCGAGTAAAAAAAAGAGGGACCCTGATCAGGATCCCTCGTCGCGCTTTCCAGGTTTTGGGGGCGCAGCCTGACTAGAAAATTTCCTCCAGCCACTCGCGCATGCGGCCTTTGACCTTCTTGTACACGTTCTCCTCGCGGATCCGGAACAAGCGGCGATCCAGGTTACGCGCGCCATAGACGACGAGGCCCACGCCCGTGGCGTACATGGGGCTCTTCACCACATCCACCAGGCCGCCGATACCGCGCGGCATGCCGCGCCGCACGGGGAGTCCGAGCACCTCCTCGGCCAGCTCCGGCATGCCCGCCAGCAGCGTGGAGCCGCCGGTGATGACGACGCCCGAGGCGAGCAGATCCTCGTAGCCGCACTTCTGGATCTCGCGGTGGACGAGCTGGAAGATCTCCTCCACGCGCGGCTCGAGGATCTCACAGAGGATCTGCCGGCCGAGCACGCGCGGCTGGCGGCCGCCCACGCTGGGCACCTCGAGGGTCTCCTCCTTGCTGACCATGCTGGCGAGCGCGCAGCCGAACTTCTGCTTGATGCGCTCGGCCTCGTGCGCCGGGGTGCGCAGGCCTATGGCGATGTCGCTGGTGAGGTTGTTGCCGCCCAGGGCGATCACCGCGGTGTGGACGATGGAGCCGCCGGAGAAGATGGCGATGTCCGTGGTGCCGCCGCCGATGTCCACCAGGCACACGCCCAGCTCCTTCTCGTCCTCGCTGAGCACGGCCTCGGCGGAGGCCAGCGGCTGCAGGACGATGTCGGAGACGTTGAGGCCCGTGCGGTTGGCGCACTTGACGATGTTCTGCGCGCTGGAGACGGCCCCGGTGACGATGTGCACCTTGGCCTCCAGCCGCACGCCCGCCATGCCGAGCGGCTCCTTGATGCCGCCCTGATCGTCGATGATGAACTCCTGGGGCAGCACGTGGATCACCTCCCGATCCAGCGGGATGGCCACGGCCTTGGCGGCGTCGATGACGCGGGCGATGTCCGCCTCGCGCACCTCCTTGTCCTTCACCGCGACGATGCCCTGGGAGTTGAAGCCCTTGATGTGGCCGCCGGCGATGCCCGTGTAGACGTGGGAGATCTCCGCGCCCGCCATGAGCTCCGCCTCCTCCACCGCGCGGCGGATGGAGGACACGGTCGCCTCGATGTTGACCACGACGCCCTTGCGCAACCCCTTGGAGGGGTGGGTGCCGATGCCGATGATGTCGATGCCACTGTCGGTGAGCTCCCCGACGATCGCGCAGATCTTCGTCGTCCCGATGTCGAGGCCGACGATGATCTCCCCAGACTTCTGCTTCGCCATGACTGCTGCCTCCCCGGTGCCCCCACTCTCGTGAAAGGGCGTGCCCTTACTGCGTCGAGCTCCCGCTCCTCTCGGACACGGGACTCGAAAGCTTCACTGCCACCCAGCCGGGCCGAGCCCGGTTGTCCAGGTGGATGACATCCGCCGCCAGGCCCCTCTCACTCAGCTCGCGCCGCACGCGCGCCAGCCGCGACAGCTTCGCCTCCGCCGCCCCCTCGCCCAGCCGCACCTCCTGCCCGGCCACCGTCACCAGGGCCAGGGAGGCGCCTTCCACCCGCACCTCGGAGAGCCGCTCGTGCCGGCCGGGCTTGAGCGCCGCGTAGGAGCGCGCCACCTCCAGCGCCGCGCGCAGCCGCGCGCGCACCTCGGCCGGATCCTTCACGTACGCGTCCCGCTCCACGCCGGTGACGAGCGGCAGGTCCAGCCCGTCCCCGGGCGTCACCCGCTTGAAGGGCTCGCCCTCCCCGTCCAGCACGTACAAGTCACCCAGCACCACCAGCGCCTCCGGCGTGTGCTCCACCACCTGCACGGCCACGGAGGCCGGGAAGTGCCGCGTCACCTCCACGCCGCGCACCCACGGGTGCTGGAGCATGGCCTTCTCCAGTGCGGGCACGTCCAGGGCGAAGAGGTTCTGCCCCGGCGCCAGGCCCGACAGCCGCACCAGCTCCGCGCGCGAGGCCCGCGACAGGCCGGTGAAGGAGACCTCCTGGAGCTGGAAGCGCGGCGAGGACAGCGCCCAGGCGCGCAGCTCCACCCCGCCCCAGATGAGCCCGGCGGTGATCGCCGCGGCCAACAGGCCCTTGGCCGTAGACGGGCCATGCGCGCGCACGGCGCTCGTCACCGCCGCCTTCTTCTGGGCGGTGTCGACACGACGGCGGTTCTTGGACTTCCCAAAGGCCATGGAAAACAGGTCCGCATGCTGCGCCGGGTTGGATCGGCGCGCCAGTTTTTGGCTACAGGTACGTCGCTGTAGCGGCCAGCTACGGGAAACCCCCTAGGTTCTGTGGGGGTTACGGGACGGGGGCGGTCAGGCCTTGAGCGCGGCGCCGAGGAGGATGCGCTCGCACAGCGTTGGGAAGTCGATGCCCCGGCCCGCGGCGATCTTCGGCAACAGGCTGGCCTCCGTCATGCCCGGCAGCGTGTTGACCTCCAGCACGAACACGTCCCCCTTCTCGGTGGCGATGACGTCCGAGCGCGTCGCCCCCTTGCACCCAAGCGCCTTGTGCGCGGCGAGGCACACCTCGTTGACGCGCGCATACTGATCCGCGGGCAGGGGTGCCGGGAAGAGGTACTGCGTGCCGCTGCCGGCCTTGTACTTGGCCTCCTGATCGTAGAACTCGCGGGCGACGACCACCTCGATGACACCCAGCGCCTCGTCATCCAGGACGGCGCCCTGCACCTCGCGGCCCTTGATGAACTGCTCCACCAGGAGGAAGCCGGCGTACTGCGAGGCGTCCTCCACCGCGGCCAGGTACGCCTCCTTCGTCTTGCAGACGTGGACGCCCACGCTGCTGCCCTCGCGGCTGGGCTTGACGACGACGGGGAACGGGAAGGGCAGCGCGTCCACCTCGGCCCTGGCGCTCGGGGCGTCGGTGAAGATCTTGTAAGGCGGCGTGGGGATGGCGTGGGTGCTGAAGATCTTCTTGGCGTAGACCTTCTCCATGCCCATCGCCGAGGCGAGCACCCCGCTGCCGGTGTAGGGGATGAACATGGACTCGAGCAGCCCCTGGATGCAGCCGTCCTCGCCGTAGCGGCCGTGGAGGGCCAGCCACGCCACGTCCACCTTCTCCGCCATGAGGCGCGCGGCCACGTCCTTGCCCACGTCGATCTCCACCACCGGGTACCCGAGGGAGCGCAGCGCCCTGGCCACGGCGGCGCCGGTGCGCAGCGACACGTCGCGCTCGGCGGACAGGCCGCCCATCAGCACGCCCACGCGCTTGTTCTTCAGCTCGGACTGGGACTGGACGCTCATGGAAGGAACTCCCCTAGACGTTTGACTTCGGGTTTGAGCTCGACGCCCGTCTCCGCCCGCACCCGCTCCTGCATCAGGGTGATGAGCCCGAGGACGTCGCGGGCGGTGGCGCCGCCCAGGTTGACGATCCAGTTGGCGTGCAGGGTGGACACCTGCGCGCGCCCGAGGATGTGGCCCTTGAGGCTCACTCGCTCGATGAGCCGCCCAGCGAAGTCGCCCGGCGGGTTGGTGAAGACGCTGCCGAAGTTCGGCTGGCTGAGCGGCTGGGTGCTCTTGCGGTAGGCCAGATCCTTGTCCATGGCCTGCTTGGAGGCCACCAGGTCCCCCTTGGGCAGGCGGAAGCGCACCCGCGTCACCACGCTGCCCGGGGGCAGCTCCGAGTGCCGGTAGGCGTGGGGGATCCGCGCCTTCTCCAGCCACCCCACCCCGTCCACGGTGGCCACCTCCACCGCCTCGACGACGCGGAAGCACTCGCCGTTCTTGGTGCCGGCGTTCATCGACACCGCGCCGCCCAGCGTGCCAGGGATGCCCGCGAGGAACTCGGCGCCGACGAGGCCGTTGGCCCGCATCAGGTTGATGAGCCGGACGATGGCCGCGCCCGCGCCCAGCGTGAGCCGGCCCTCCTCCTCGCCCAGCTCGGCCAGCTCGGGGAAGAGATCTCCCGGGAGCTTCAAGGTGAGGCCCTTCACGCCGCCGTCTCCCACCAGCGTGTTGGCCCCGCCGCCGAGGATGGAGATCGGCGCCCCCTCCTCGCGCGCCAGCCTCAGCAGCGCCACGAGCGCCTCAGGGCTGCGCGGGCGGACGAGCGCCTCCGCCGGGCCGCCCACCCGCACGCTGGTGAGGGGCGCGAGCGGCTCGCCCGCCTTCACCTCACAGCCGCCCAGGAGCGCCACGCGCGCTGGGAGGGAGGATGTGGTGAGCGGAGCCATCCTCACGCGCCCTTGGCCACTCCGGTCTTTCCCAGCAGGGCCAGCAGCTCAGGCCCCACCTGGGTGATGTCTCCGGCGCCCAGGGTGAGGACGAGGTCGCCCTGGCGCAGGCGGGGCGCCAGCGCCGCGGGCACGTCCAGGCGCTTGTCCACGTAGGTGACATCCCGGTGGCCGTGGGCGCGGATGGCCTCGGCCAGCGCATCGCCGGTGGCGCCGGGGATGGGCTCCTCGCCGGCCGCGTAGACGCTGGTGACGAAGAGCACGTCCGCGTCATTGAAGGCGGTGGCGAACTCCTTCATCAGCTCGTGCGTGCGCGTGTAGCGGTGCGGCTGGAAGGCCACCACCAGGCGCCGCCCGAAGGCCTTGCGCGCGCCGGCCAGCGTGGCCATCACCTCGGTGGGGTGGTGCCCGTAGTCGTCCACCACGGTGACGCCGGCCACCTCGCCGCGCACGGTGAAGCGCCGCTGCACGCCGCCGAACTCGGCCAGCGCCCCGCGCACGGTGTCCAGGGGGATCTCCATCTCCTCGGCCACGGCGATGACGGCCAGCGCGTTGAGGGCGTTGTGCGCGCCCACCATCCGCACGCGGAACTCGCCCAGCGGCTCGTCGCGCCGGAAGGCGTTGAAGCGCGTGGTGAAGCCCTCCAGCGCCACGCCCTCCAGCCGGTAGTCCGCCATGTGCGAGCTGCCGTAGGTGACGACGCGCTTCTCCAGCCGCGGCATCAGCGCCTGCACGTTGGGGTTGTCCAGGCACAGGACGTTCAGCCCGTAGAACGGCACGTGGTTGCAGAACTCCACGAAGGCCGTCTGCAGCGCCTCGAGCGTCCCGTAGTGGTCCATGTGCTCCGGGTCGATGTTCGTCACCACGGCGATGGCCGGGTGCAGCCGGAGGAAGCTGCCGTCGCTCTCGTCCGCCTCCACCACCATCAGCTCGCTCTTGCCGAGCTTGGCGTTGGAGTCGAGCACGTTCACCTTGCCGCCCACCACGGCCGTCGGATCCAGGCCGGCGGCCGAGAGCACCGTGGCCACCATGGAGGTGGTGGTCGTCTTCCCGTGGCTGCCGGCCACCGCCACCGCGTACTTGAGGCGCATCAGCTCCGCGAGCATCTCCGCGCGGGGGATGACGGGGATCTTCCGCTGGCGCGCGGTGACCACCTCCGGGTTGTCCTTCTTCACCGCGGAGGAGATGACGACCACGTCCGCGTGCACGAGGTTCTGCGCCTTGTGCCCCTCGTAGATGGTGGCGCCCATGCGGACCAGCCGCCGGGTGATGTCACTCTCCTTCAGGTCCGAGCCCGACACGCGGTAGCCCAGGTTGAGCAGCACCTCGGCGATGCCGCTCATGCCGATGCCGCCGATGCCCACGAAGTGCACGTGCGCCGCGTGGCGCGTCTTGAAGAGGCTCTGGGGCCTGCCGCCGGCCTTCGTCATGGCTCACTTACTCCTGGAGGCGTTGGGCGCCTCGGGCCTGGCGGGGCGCTCGCGGCCATTCGGCCCGTACGCCCGCACCATCAGATCCACGCACACGTCCGCCAGCTCCTTGGCGGCCTCCGGGCGGCCCTGCAGGCCCGCCTTCTTCTCCATCTGCTTGAGGCGCGCCGGCTCGGCCTTGAGGAGGCGGATCTGCTCGGCCAGCTTCTGCCCGGTGAGCTCCGCCTCGCGGAACATCACCGCCGCGCCCGCCTCCACCAGCGCGCGGGCATTCACCTCCTGGTGGTTGTCCGTGGCGTACGGGAAGGGGATGAGGATGCTGGCCTTCTTGCACACCGTGAGCTCGGCCAGCGTGGTGGCGCCCGCCCGACACACGACGAGATCCGCCTTGGCATAGGCGGCGGACATGTCGTCGATGAACTCCACCACCTCCGCCTGGAAGCCCTTGTCGGCGTAGCCCTTGCGCACCCTCTCCAGATCGTTCTTCCCCGTCTGGTGCACGAAGGAGAGCCGATCCTTCAAGTCCTCCAGGTAGCCCAGCGCCTCCACCACTCGCTGGTTGATGCCCTTGGCGCCCAGGCTGCCGCCGAAGATGAGGAGGGAGAAGCGCTCGTGCGCCACGTGCGAGCGCAGGTAGTTGTCCATCAGCTTGCGGCGGATGGGGTTGCCCACCAGCTGCACCTTGCGCTCGGGGAAGAAGCGCCGCGCCTCCTCGAAGGCGGTGAAGACCACCTTCACGAACCTGCCGAGCACCTTGTTGGTGAGGCCCGGCAGCGCGTTCTGCTCCTGCACGGCGGTGGGGATGCCCAGCAGCCACGCGGCCATCACCACCGGCCCGCTGGCGTAGCCCCCCACCCCCACCACCACGTCCGGCTTGTGGCGCGAGAGGATGCGGAACGACTCGATGAAGGCCAGCGGCAGCACCAGCAGGCCCTTGAGCAGCTGCACCAGCCCCTTGCCCTTGAGCCCTTGCGCGCGGATGAACTCCAGCGGGAAGCCCGCCTGCGGCACCACCTTGGCCTCCAGGCCGCGCTCGGTGCCCACGAAGACCACCTCGTTCTTGTGGTGGCGCGTCACCACCTCCTCCGCCAGGGCGATGCCCGGAAAGAGGTGCCCACCCGTTCCGCCGCCCGCGATGAGGACCTTCACGCCGCCACCTCCCGCATCTCGCCGCCCACGCGGGAGGCCCGGTTGCCAGCCCCCTGTGAGGCGGTGCTCAACGACAACAGCACGCCCGCCACCCCCATCAACACCAACAGCGAGGTGCCGCCGTAGGAGACGAACGGCAGCGTCAGCCCCTTGGTGGGCAGCAGCCCCATGGCCACGCACATGTTCACCGCCGCCTGGAAGGCGATGATCGAGGTGAGGCCCAGCCCCAGGTAGGTGCCGAATGGCTCCGGCGCCGCCAGGGCGATGCGCACGCCGCGCCAGATGACGACGGCGTAGAGCGCCACCAGCAGCGTCACCCCCACCAGGCCCAGCTCCTCACCGATGATGGCGAAGATGAAGTCGGTGTGCGCCTCGGGCAGGAAGAAGAGCTTCTGCCGCCCGTCCCCCAGCCCCAGGCCCGTCAGGCCTCCGGAGCCGATGGACATCAGCGACTCGGCCACCTGGTAGCCCACGTCATGGCGGTGCGCCCAGGGATCCAGGAAGGCCAGCACGCGCTTCATGCGGTAGGGGCTGGAGGCGATGGCCACGTACGCCAGCGGCAGCGCCAGCAGCACCGAGCCCACCAGGTAGCTGAGCTTCGTCCCCGCGGCGAACAGCAGCACGAAGAGCAGGAACACGAGCAGCACGGAGCTGCCGAAGTCCGGCTGGCGCATGCACAGCCCCACCAGCACGCCGCACAGCACCAGGTGCGGCAGGAAGCCCACGGAGAAGGTGGCCACCTTCTCCCGCTTCTTGGCCAGCGAGTAGGAGAGGTAGACGACCCAGGCGAACTTGGCCACCTCCGCCGGCTGCAGGCCGAAGCCCGGGAAGCGGATCCACCGCCGCGCCCCGCCCGCCGTGGTGCCGATGCCGGGGATGAGCACCAGCACCAGCAGCACCAGGGTGACGAGCAGCAGCGGCCAGGCCAGCCGCGCCAGCCGGCGCCAGCCCACCTTCATCGCCACGGCCATGGCCACCACGCCCATGCCGGCGGCCATCAGCTGGCGCTTGAGGAAGTACAGGCTGTCGCCCAGCTTGTCCTGCGCGAGGATGGCGCTGGCCGAGTACACCATCACCAGCCCCAGCGCCACGAGCGCGAGCACGGCGCACAGGAGGATCGGATCGAACCGGACGGGCGCGGCGGCGGCAGCGGTGGTCTTCATGGCCTGTCCCTCAGAGCGCCTGCACGAGGCGCTTGAACGTGTCGCCCCGGTCCTCGAAGTTCTTGAACTGATCGTACGACGCGCACGCGGGGGACAGCAGCACCGTGTCTCCGGCCCTCGCCAGCTCGCGTGCCCTCCTCACGGCCACCTCCAGCGTGCCGCACGGGTGCACCGGCGCCTGGCCCTGGTAGGCGGCGGCGAGCAGCTCCGCGTCCTGGCCGATGGTGAGCACCGCCTTCACCTTGCCCCGCCCCTCCTCCACCATGGGCCGGTACGGCGCGCCCTTGCCCTTGCCTCCCGCGATGAGCAGCAGGTTGCCCGGGAAGGCCCGCAGCGCCACCAGCACCGAGTCCACGTTGGTGGCCTTGGAGTCGTTCACCCACTCCACCCCGTCCAGCACTCGTACGCTCTCCAGGCGGTGGGGCAGCCCCGGGTACCCGTCCAGCCCGGCCTGCACCGCCTCCTTCGGCACGCCTCCCAGGCGGGCCAGCAGCGCCGCCGCCATGGCGTTCTGCGCGTTGTGCGCGCCGCGCAGCGCCCGGTTGCTCAGCGTGTAGTCCTCGCCCAGGAAGTCCAGGCGGAAGCCGCCCGGCCGCGCCACCGCCATCCCCGTCAGCTTCGCCCCACCCTCGGCCTTCTGGCCCGTGAGGCTGAAGCCGTACACGGGCACGTTCGCGTGGAGCGCCAGCCGCATCAGGTGCGCGTCCTCCGCGTTCACCACCGCGAAGTCCCCCAGCGTCTGGTTGCGGAAGATGCGCGCCTTGGCCTCCCCGTAGGCGTCATGGCTCAGGTAGCGATCGATGTGATCCGGGGTGAGGTTGAGGATGGCCGCGCCCTTGGGCCGCATCAGGTGGATGCCCTCGAGCTGGAAGCTGGAGAGCTCCACCACCAGGGTGTCCCAGTCCTTGGGCGTGAGCGCCGCCTCCGCCAGCGGCCGCCCGAGGTTGCCGCCCACGAAGGTGCGGCCCCCGCCCCGGGTGAACAGCTCGCCGGTGAGCGCGGTGGTGGTGCTCTTGCCGTTGGTGCCGGTGATGCCGATGAGCGGCACGCCCGAGAGGAAGCGCCAGGCCAGCTCGATCTCTCCCCACACGAGGACGCCCGCCTCGCGCGCGGCCTTCAGCTCCGGCAGCGCCAGCGGCACGCCCGGGCTCACCACCACCAGGCGCTGCTCCTCGAGCAGCCCCGGCGGAGTGGCGCCCGTCACCAGCGTGACGCCCTGGGCCTTCAGCTCACGCGCCACCTCGCCCAGCGAGGCCTCGTCGCGCGCGTCCAGCGCCGTCACCCGGGCACCTCGAGCCAGCAGCAGCCGCGCGGCCGCCACGCCGCTCTTCGCCAGCCCGAACACCAGCACCTTCTGACCGGACAGCGAGGACACCATGAGCCATGACTCCTAGCGCAGCTTCAGGGACAGCAGCGCCACACCGCCACACAGGATGGCGACGATCCAGAAGCGGACGATGATCTTCGGCTCGGCCATGCCCTTGAGCTCGAAGTGGTGGTGCAGCGGCGCCATCTTGAAGACGCGCTTGCCCGTCGTCTTGAAGGAGACGACCTGGATCATCACGCTGAGGATCTCCGCGAAGAAGACGCCGTGGATGATGGCGGACACCACCTCGTTCTTGGAGAGCACCGCCAGCCCGCCCAGCGCGCCGCCCAGCGCCAGCGAGCCCACGTCCCCCATGAAGACGGAGGCCGGGTAGGTGTTGAACCAGAGGAAGGCGATGCCGGCGCCCACGATGCTGGCGCAGAACACGGCCAGCTCCGCGCCGCCGGGCACCTGGAGGATGCCCAGGTACTGGTAGAGCGGCGTGGCCACCACCCGGCTCACCCCGCCCACCGTCGCCGAGTCCGCGATGTTCAGCGTGGTGCCCGCCACGTAGCAGAGGATGGCGAAGGTGGTGGCCGCGACGATGGTGGGCACGATGGCCAGGCCGTCCAGGCCGTCCGTGAGGTTCACCGCGTTGGAGGTGCCCACCACGACGAACCAGCCGAACACCACGTAGAACCAGCCCAGATCCGGGTTGAACCAGCGGGTGGGGATGAAGGGCAGCGTCAGCTTCGTGTTGATGAGCAGCGAGGGGCCGAAGGAGCCGTCCGCCTGCGTCCAGGTGGTCATCAGCCCGAACACGGCCACCAGGTAGAAGAAGGTCTGCAGCGCCATCTTCTTGCGCCCGGCCAGCCCCTTGGAGTTGCGCTTGGACAGCTTGAGCCAGTCATCCAGGAAGCCGATGAAGCCGTAGCCGAAGGTGAGCAGCAGCATCACCCACACCACGCGGCTCTTCAGGTCCGCGAACATCAGCGTCCCGCCCGCGATGCACAAGAGGATGAGCTGGCCGCCCATGGTGGGCGTGCCCTTCTTCTTCTGGTGCGTGTCCGGGGTGTCCTCGCGCACGTTGCTCTGCCCGTGCTGCTTGAGGCGCAGCCGCGCGATGAGCTTGGGCCCGATGAGCATCCCCAGCACCAGCGCGAACACCCCCGCCGCGATGATGCGGAACGTGGGGTAGCGCAGGAAGTTGAGGATCCGGCCTGCGTCCGTGTCCTTGATCCACTCGTACAGCAGGAACAACACTAGTGAGCACCTCCAGGCGCCGTGGCTCCCGTCAGGGCCGCCACCACCCGCTCCAGCCGCATGCCGCGGCTGCCCTTCACCAGGACCACATCACCGGCCTTCAGCCGGGCCTTCAGCCACGCCGCCAGCGCCTCCACCTCGGTGAAGTGGGCGGCCGCATCCCCCAGGCTCGCCGCCTGCTTGAAGCCCTGCTCCGAGCGCGGGCCAAAGAAGGCCACCAGCTGCGCCTTGCCCGCCGCCCGCGCGCCCAGGGCCGCGTGCTCCTCCAGCTCGCCGGGCCCCAGCTCCAGCATGTCCCCGAGCACCGCCACCGCCCGCGCGCCCGCGGGCACCAGCGTGCGCAGCGTGTCCAGCGCCGCGTCCATGGAGGCCGGGTTGGCGTTGTAGCAGTCGTCCACCACCGTGATGCCGCCCAGGCCGTCCACCACGTTGAGCCGCCGCGCGTAGGGACGCGCCGCCTCCAGGCCTCGCGCGCACTCCTCCGGCGAGTAGCCCAGCGCGAGCCCCACCGCGAACGCGCCGGTGGCGTTGAGCGCGTTGTGCTCGCCGATGAAGTGCAGCCGCACCGGCCACTCCCTGCCTTGGTGGCTCACCGTGGCCCGCAGGCCCTCGCGGCCCAGCCTCTCCACCCGCGCCAGCCGCACGTCCGCGGCCGCCGCGCGCCCGAACGTCAGCTTGCGCGCCGGGCTGCGCCGGGCCTGCTCGGGGATGAGCGCGTCATCCAGGTTCACCACCGCCACCGCCTCGGGGCCCAGCTCGCGGAACAGCTCGCCCTCGGCCTCCGCCACGCCCTCCAGGCTGCCCAACCCCTCCAGGTGCTCGGGCTGCACCACGGTGATGAGGCCCGCGGCCGGCTGGACGATCCGCGCCAGGCGGGTGATCTCCCCCGGGCGGTTCATCCCCACCTCGATGACGGCCGCCACGTGCGAGGGCTCCAGCCGGAACAGCGTGAGCGGGACGCCGATCTCGTTGTTGAGGTTGCCCTCCGTCTTCAACGCGGGCCCTCGCGTGGCGAGGATGGCGCCCACCATCTCCTTGGTCGTCGTCTTCCCGTTGGAGCCACCCACCGCCGCCACGGGGACGCGGAAGCGCTGGCGGTGGAAGCGGGCCAGCGCGCCCAGCGCCTCCAGCGTGTCCGGCACCGCGTAGAGGGGGAAGCTCCCAGGCAGCGGCGGCAGCGTCCGGTCATCCCGCACCACCGCGCCCGCCGCGCCGCCCGCGCGCGCCTGGGCCAGGAAGGTGTGCGCGTCGAAGCGCTCGCCCTGGAGCGCCACGAAGAGGCAGCCCGGGGTGAGCGCCCGCGTGTCGGTGCTCACCCCGGTGTACGTCCCCGGGGCAAACCCGGTGCGCCGGCTGGCCCCGGTCGCCTTCGCCACCTCTTCGTCCGTGAATCGCGCGGCCATGGAGGCTCCGGGCGCCGGGCTCAGCCCTGGGGGCGGCTCGCGAGCGCCTTGGCCGCCGCCTCCCGGTCATCGAACGCGCGCTTCTCGCCGCCGATGAGCTGGTACGTCTCGTGGCCCTTGCCGGCGATGAGCACCACATCATCCGCCTGCGCCATCCCGATGGCCGTCTCGATCGCGGTCCGCCGGTCCACCTCCACCAGGTAGCCCTTCTCGCCGCTCTTGGCCTTGCCCGCGGAGATGCGCCGCACCCCGCCCTTCTCCAGGCCCGGCGTCACCTGAGAGATGATCTCCTCCGGATCCTCCGTGCGCGGGTTGTCGCTCGTCACCAGCACGAGATCGGCGCCCTCGGCGGCCGCGGTGCCCATCAGCGGGCGCTTGCCCTTGTCCCGCTCCCCGCCGCAGCCGAACACGACGATGACGCGGCCCTTGGCCAGCGCGCGCGTGGCCTCCAGCGCGCGCTTGAGGGCGTCATCCGTGTGCGCGTAATCCACCAGCACCGCGGGCGCCGGCCCGGACATGTAGTTCTCCACGCGCTCCATGCGACCCGGCACGTGCGTCATGCGCTCGATGCCCGTCTGCACGTCTCGCCGGGCCATGCCCGCGCCCAGCGCCACGCCGGCCGCCGCCAGGATGTTCTCCAGGTTGTGGGGCCCCAGCAGCTTGCTCTTCACGGGGATGTCGCCCGCGGGCGTCTTCAGCGTGGCCTTGATGCCCTGCAGCGAGTAGGAGACGTCCGTGGCGGAGATCTCCCCGGCGCCCTGGCGGCTGAACTTCCACGCCATGCGCTTCTGGCCGCGCAGCTCGTTGTAGATGCGCGAGGCGTAGGTGTCATCCCCGTTCACCACCGCCACCCCGGTGGGCGACAGGTTCTCGCCGAACAGGCGGCGCTTGGCCTGGAAGTAGTCCTCCAGATCCTTGTGGTAGTCCAGGTGATCCCGGCTCAGGTTGGTGAAGGCGGCCGCCTTGAAGGTCAGCCCGTGCACCCGCTCCTGCACCAGGGCGTGGCTGGACACCTCCATCACCACCGTCTCCACGCCCGAGTCCACCATCTCCTTGAGGATCCGGTGCAGCTCCAGCGCGTCCGGCGTGGTGTTGGCCAGCTCCACGGTGCGGCCGGCGACCTTGTAGCCCAGCGTGCCGATGACGCCGGTGGAGGCGTACGCCGCGGTGCTCATCGCCTCCAGCAGGTACGTCACCGTCGTCTTCCCGTTGGTGCCGGTGACGCCCAGCAAGGTGAGCTGCTGCGCGGGGCGGCCGTAGAAGTTGGCCGCGATGAGGGCCAGGGCCTTGCGCGCGTTGCTCACCTTGAAGAAGGGCACCTGCGAGGAGCCCACGGGCTTCTCGGACACCACGGCCACCGCGCCGCGGGAGACCGCCTCCCCGATGTACTGGGCGCCATCCTCCTTCGTCCCCGGGACGGCCACGAAGAGGTCACCCGCCTTCACCTTGCGCGAGTCCTGCGTCACCCCCATCACATCCATCGAGGATCGACCGCCCGAGACCTGCTCGGCTCCACACCCTGCGAGGACATCCGTCAGCTTCATCGTTTCCCCTTCAAACGCTTACTGCAAGCGCGGGGCCTGGACTGGTGCGGCCTCATGGCCGCGTCGCCAGCTCCAGCGTCACCCGTGCCCCCTTCTCCACCAGCACACCGGCGGCGGGGGTCTGCGATACCACGCGTCCACTGCCCAACAGTTGTGGCTCCAGCGCCGCGGCGAGCAGCTTCACCACGGCCTCGCGCCCGACCTTCCCCTGCACGTCCGGTACTCGCACCGTGCCTGCCCCCTCCGCTGCCTGTTCGGCCACCACGGGCCGCTCGGCAGCGGGCTTGGGAGACAGAGGGGTTTTCGCCGCCGCCGGGGGCGCGACCGGTGCTACCGCCACCTCTGGCGCGACCGTGCGCGAAGGCGGCACGGCCAGGTGAGCCATGGCGGCGGTAGCGATTTCCTTGAAGGCGGGGGCAGCCACGAGTCCCCCGTACACGTCCGTCTTCGGCTCGTCCACCACTACGAGTATGACAGCGCGAGGATTGTCGGCCGGTACCACGCCGACAAAGGAAGCGATCCGCTTGTCTGAGTACCCCCGAGCGACCGGATCCGCCTTCTCGGCAGTGCCCGTCTTTCCGGCTACACGGTATTCCTCCATAGCCGCCTTCGGAGCGGTTCCTTCCTTGGCCACCACGCTCTCGAGCATGCCCAGCACCTGGCGGGCGACCTTGGATGACACGACGCGGCGAATCTCGGCGGGGCGGTTCTCCAGGAGCACCACGCCGTCCGGATCCACCACCTTCGAGACGAGGTAGGGCCTCATCAGCACGCCGTCATTGGCCAGGGCGCCATAGCCGACGGCGATCTGCACCGCGGTGGCCGTCAGCCCCTGCCCGAAAGACTGGGTCACCAGCGCCACCTCGGCCTTGGGGAAGGGGATGAGGCCCTTGCCCTCGCCCGGCAGCGCCAGGCCGGTGCGCTCGGCGAAGCCGAACTCGTGGTAGTAGCGCACCAGCTTCTCGCGCCCCAGCGCCTGCGCCACCTTGCCCATGCAGATGTTGGAGGAGAGCTGGAGGATGCCCTTGGGGGCCAGCCAGCCGTACTTGTGGGTGTCGTTGATGACGTGGCGGCCGACGCTCCACGCCCCGTTCTCGCAGAAGAAGACGTCATCGGCCTTGATGGCCTTCTCCTCCAGGGCCGCGGCCACGACGAAGGACTTCATGGTGGAGCCCGGCTCGAAGGTGTCCAGCGCGGCGCGGTTGCGCAGCGTCTCGCGCTGCAGCGACTCCGGCGTGTTGGGGTTGAAGCGGGGGTTGTTGGCCAGCGCGAGCAGCTCGCCCGTCCTTGGCTCCAGCACCACCACCGTGCCCGCCACCGCCTTGGACTCCTCCACCGCGCGGGCCAGCGCCTTCTCCGCCACATACTGAAGGTGGCGATCCAGCGTCAGCGTGACGGCGGCGCCCTCGCGCTCCATGGGATCCAGCGTGCCCTGCACCAGGAGCTTGCGCCCCTTCGCGTCCCGAAAGCCGGACAGGCGGGAGTTCTGCCCCGACAGCTCGTCGTCGAAGGCCAGCTCCAGCCCCTCCAGGCCGCGCCCCTCGGTGCCCACCACGCCCACCACCTGCGCCGCCAGCTCCCGCTGCGGGTAGAAGCGCTTGGGCTCCTTGGTGAAGCCCAGCCCAGGCAGCCCCAGGGCCTTCACCGCCTCCACCTCCTGCGGCTTCGCCTGGCGCTTCACCCACGCGAAGCGCCGGGCCTTCACCAGCCGGGCCTGGAGCTCCCCTGCGTCCTCCGCGCCCAGCTTGAGCGCCTTGCCCAGCGCGCGCGACGCCTTGCGCACGTCCGGCAGCATGGACGGATCCACCCAGATGGAGTCCACCTCCACGCTCTGGGCCAGCGGCGTGCCGCGCCGGTCGAAGATGTCGCCGCGCCGGGCGGGGATCTCGATCTGGCGGACGTACTGATCCTGGGCGAGCTCGCGCAGCTTGTCCTGCTCGAAGATCTGAAGGTACACGGCGCGGCCGAAGGCCACCGCGAGCAGGCTCAGGAAGAGCCCGCCCAGCAGCATCACCCGCAGCCGCAGCCAGCGGGTGTTGCCCTCCGGGACGCGCGTGGCCTTCAGATCCCTCACCGAGCGCTCTCCCGCTCCGCCACGCGCAGGCCCGTGGGCTTGCGCGCCTCGGCCCGGGCGGCGCGACGCGCGCTCGGCAGCTCCGGCTGCAGCGCCACCACCGCCGAGCCCGCGGGCATCTTCATGCCCAGCTGCTCACGCGCCAGCCGCTCCAGCCGCGCCGGCGCCCTGAGCGTGGCCAGCTCCAGCTTGAGCCGATCGTTCTCCCGCGTGAGGGTGCGGCCCTCGGACTCCGCCTTGGAGAGGCGGTAGCCCATGTCCACCACCAGCACCCGGCTCGTCACGTGGAGGATGCCCACCGCCGCGAACAGGGCGAAGAGGAGCACCGCGGGCAGCAGGTGCAGCAGCACGCGGCCCACCGTCACTGCGTTGCGCGAACTCACCCGGCTGCTCATCGAATCTTCTCCACGGCGCGCAGGTGCGCGCTGCGCGAGCGGGGATTGGCCTCCACCTCCGCCTCCGAGGCGGAGATGGCCTTCTTCGTCACCGGGGCGAAGTCGCCCTGGCCACCGCAGACGCACACCGGCAGGCCCGGCGGGCAGCGGCAGGCTCCCACCAACGCGCGGAACGCCTCCTTCACCTTGCGATCCTCCAGCGAGTGGAAGGAGATGACCGCCGCGCGCCCGCCGACCTTGAGCAGCTGGGGCAGCGCGGAGAGCAGCGCGTCCAGCGCCTCCAGCTCGCCGTTGACGGCCATGCGCAGCGCCTGGAACGTCTTCGTCGCCACGTGGATCTTCTTCGGCCACGCCTTGCGCGGCACCGCGCGCTTCACCACCTCCGCGGCCTCCAGCGT
>JAFGNZ010000357.1 GCA_016926755.1 Myxococcaceae bacterium
CCCTCCATGGAGCCGGACTTGTCGATGAGGAACATCACCCTCACGTCCGTCTCCGCGGTGGCCTCCGCCACTGCCTGCCGTGCCGCGTTGTCGCTCGCCTCCTCCAGCTTCTCGCGCAGCTCCTTGCTCCGGACGTTCTTCGCGATGTGGAGCGCCCGCTGGTCGGTCGCCGTCTGCACGGCCTTCTCCCAGCGCGCCCGGATGGTGGGCTCCGACAGCAGGCCCAGCTCCTCCAGCGTCGGCGTCATCATCCGCAAGTCCCGGTCCGACAGCGAGGGCAGCAGCGCCGCCATGATGGCGGGCGTGAGCCCCACGTCCTTCGGCAGTCGGCCCACCACCTCCTTGTAGGAGAGGCGCTCGTGCTCGATCTGCTCGCAGATCTCCGCCTCCGAGAGCCCGTCGAAGCGCTCGCGCTTCACGAGCCGCAGCCCCGCGAGGCCCACCGCACGGTGGCCTCCGGACGACTGCTTCTGCTTCCAGCCGAGCACCTCGAAGAAGGCCTGCGACTCCGGCTTGTAGCCGGCCTTGCGGGCGAGCTTCTTCAGCGTCTCCTTGTAGCCGGCCTTCACCAGGCCCTCGAGCATGGGCAGGTTCTTCTCCCGCGCCTGGAGCCACTTCTGCGCCACGCGCTTCCACCGACCCATGGGCGGCTTCTTCGAGCCCGGATCACCGAACCCTGCCTCCCGGTTGAGGCGAGCGATCTCCGGCGTCTCGAGCAGCTCGGCCACACGCAGCACCGCCTTGGGCGTGAGCATGCGGGTGGACTTGCGCTCGTAGTGGAGGATCATCGCCTCACCAATGGCACGGTGGTCGTCGTCGTAGAAGGCAACGCGGCCGTCGTCCTCGCGCACCGGCTGGCCTGCATGGCCCTGCACCAGCATCAGCGCGCAGGTCGCCACCTTCAGGTCTCGCCAGTCCGTTTGCGTGAGGGCGTAGGACGCGAAGTGCGCCATGAGATCCGTGTTGAGCTTGTGGATCTCCAGGATCTGCCGGTAGAGCTTCACCGCCGCCGGCACGAAGAGGCCCGGGTTCACCCTCTTCGCCTTGGCCGGGATCGCCGCCTTGCCGCGGGGCGCCGGCTGCCAGTTCCCGTTCAGATCCAGGCCAGGCCGGTTGTGCCACAGGTGCGCGGAGCCGTTGAGCACGAGCTCGAGCAACCGCTCGGCCGGGCCGCGCTGTGCCTCCGGGATCATCGGGGTGTTCTGCGTCGTCATGCTCCCCTCCGGGATCGTGCTGCGGGTGAGAGGAAAGAAGCGGGCACCGGGATCGGCACCCACTTCGGGTGAAGCGGAGTGAATGGGAAAAGGTGCGCCCGAGTGGCGAAGCCACGAACCCGTGGATGGGCAGTGCTCTACCAGACTGAGCTACGGGGCCATGGAGTGGCCCCGGCGGGAGTTGAACCCGCGACCCTTGCAAGTGCTTGTAGGGCCTCGTCGGCCGGGCGCGAAGTTGAGTGAAGTGAGGCTCAGGAGAAGACCGAGACGTCCCCGTGGATGGGGAACAGCTTCACGTCCTTGCCACTCCGGTAGGACTGCCGGGCGGGCACCGAGACAAGCTCCCACGAGGGGAGCACTACTGCGGTGAGCGAGCGGCCGTACACGCAGCCGGTGTCGACACCCACCGCATGCTCGGTGACGAGCGGCTTGTCGAAGACCGTATGCCCGAAGATGACCCGCTCGGGGCCTCTCCAGTGATGCGTCCAGAACCGGTGCGTGGCTGGGGCCTTGGAGGGCCAGTAGCTCTTGGTCTCCGGGGGCTGGATGCACTGGGCGTGGAGCAGGTGGTACGGATCCTGGCCCTCGATGGCCTTGCCGGGCATCACGCCCGCATGCACGACGATGGCGTTGTGCTCGGGCAGTCGGATGTAGAGCGGCAGACGGGCGAAGTAGTCAAGGTGCTCGGGCTCGAGCACGCGGCGCGTCTCCAGGTGGTCCGGAGACAGGCGGTCATCCGGGCGGCGTCGCTGCTGGAGGTGCTTCTCCTCGTGGTTGCCCTGAATGGCCTCGTGACGCATGGCCAGCTCGACGCACTCTCGGCGCTTGGGACCGCGGTCAACGAGATCCCCCGCGAAGATGATGCGGTCGCTGGAGGTGGCGCCCACCTTGTCGAGCAGCTCGATGGCCTCGTCGTAACAGCCATGGAGGTCGCCAATAACGATGGTGCGGGCAGACATGGAACTCAACCTCGAAAGAATAGGAGCAACCAGGCACTCAAAAGTCGCAGCCAGGGACGCCGTAGCATCTTGTTCCTGACGGTGGAGTTTCCGTCCGCTCTCCCCGAGGGCAGGCCACCAGGCATCTTTCGAGGGCTTCCCAGGGTTCTGTCAGGAATCCGTAACCGGTCGCGTCGCTTCCCTCCGACGCTCCCCACCTGTCCGTTCACCGGAAACAGGGAGCCCGCGTCATCGGAGGATGCCTGAGGATGCCATCGTGGTACCTTGCCGAGCCGTGGATGCAGCCCCCACCCTGTGGGTGGGCAAGTCCTGAACCCCTCGGCGCAACCAGGTTCCTCCGGTGTACGATCAGCTTTCAGATGACGAATTGTTCGCGGAAGTGGCCCGACGCCGCTCCGCAGGCGAGCCCTTCGGCGGCCCTCTGGGGGCACTCGTCGAACGCTGGGGCCGCCCCGCCCGCTACGTCATTGGCAAGATCCAGGCCAGCTATGGCCGTGGCTCCCCCGCGGACGGCGATGAGCTCTTCCAGGACGCGGTGGGGAAGTTCATCGACCGCGGGCTGGAGCAGTTCCGCGGCGTCTCCGAGCACAAGCCGGGCCAGAGTGCTTCTCCCAAGACGTTCTTTCTGCGCATCGTCAAGCACGTCGCCATCGACTTCTACCGGAGGCAGCGCGAGGACCTGGCCCCGGCGCCGAGCGATCCCGATGACGCCATGGAGGAGCCTCCTTCCGAGGTGCATCGCGCCGTGGAGAGCGCCCGGCGGGCCGCAGAGCGCTCGGATGCACAGGAGCTCTACTGGGCCGCGTTCGCCCGTCTCCAGAAGGAGCACCCCAAGGAGGCCGGAGCGTGGGAGCTGTACCACCACCAGGACGTGGAGGATCACGAGGAATGCGCCCGTCTCCTGCAGATAACCGTGGTCAACTCCTACAAGCGCGTCAGTCGCGCGCAGGCCTACCTGAAGCTGTACCTGCTCGAGTTGAAGCAGGCGGCCGAGGAGTGACTACTCGAACCACCGGACTTTTCTCGCGAGGTACTCGATGAGCGACGCACTCTCCCGTTATCAGGCCCGGCATCATCAGCTCGCCGGGGAATCTGCCTCCGTGGGAGGCATGCTCGAAGCGGCGGGAGATCTCCTCCGCCGAAGTACGCGCGTAGGAAGCGAAGGGGTGGAGCCAGCACTTCGCGCATTGACTCGACCTCAGATCGAGACATGGCTTCGGAGCTTGAAACCCGCGGAGCTGAGGGCCTCCCTCCTCAAAGCCGCGGAAGAAGCAGTGGAGGTGGCGCTAGGGGAGGGCGGTGAGGAGTCCGAGCTGTGGCGCAGTTCGGCGATGGAGGGACTGAGCGCGCGAGATCGCGCCGCCTCCGCCGCCCGCGCCCTCGGACAGTGGGAGGCGCTCCACGGTCCCCTCGTAGGGGATGCGGCGCAACGAAGAGCCGAATTTCTCCAGGCCCTCGGGAACATTGATGCCGCGCTCCTGCCGAGGGCCCGCTGGTTCATCCCCCTGAACCCGCAACGCAGAGAGGAGCGCGACATGCTCGACCCGAACGAGCGCCTTCAGGCCTGGTGGTTCTCAGCCCGGGCCGACTGTGATGACCTGGTGGCCACCTGGACGGTGCAGCCCGGGTCCCTCACCCCCCACCTGCAGAGCTGTGCCGAATGTCGAGCGGATCTCGCGGATACTGCGGTCGTCGATAGCCCTCCACGCAGGCACCTGAGCTCCGATGAGCTGTGGCGCTTCGATCTCGGGCTCCTGTCCTCCGACGAGCGCACGAGGATGGAGGCTCATACGGCCCGATGCGCCGACTGTGCTCAGGCCATCCTGGCGCTCGAAGAGGGGGATACCGCCATCGAGGAAGCCCTGGAGATGGATGAGGAGGGCGCAAGTGGTGTCTCCGCGCGTACCTCCCGTGCCTCCGTTCCACGCCGGCCGGGAGCACGTCACCCCGAGCAGCGAGAGGTGCTGGAGGAGCGGCGGGACTTTCGCGTGCTCCTCGTGCGCGAGCGCCAGCGCGTGAGGCTCCTGGTGCAGCCGCTCTCGGGCCGCACCGTCACCGCGGCGGTGTTCCTGACGCCCGGCAAGCCCTCGCTCAAGCCTTCGCAGGGGCCCGAGGGCCTCTCCTTTGATCTGAGCTCCTACGTCGCCAGTGGCGCCCGCTCCGCCCACCTGACGGTGCAGGCAGGCAGCGAGACCCTGGAGCGCGACTTCAGCTTCTGAACGCCCCTTCGTGGTCGCGGCGAGCGCTACGGAGAGGGGGGCGCCACTTGCATTGCATCCCGAGGCTTCATGGGGAGTTGCGGCAGCGGCGGCCCACCCGGGGGAGGAGCCCGCCGGAAGCCGTTACCGAGGAACGCGAGGGCGAGCTGCGCGGAGGGAGGCTTGCTGCTGAGCGCCGCGCCGCACACATCGAGGCGATCGGTGGTGCGAGGCCCCTCGACGCGCTCATAGCGGAAGCAGTTGGGATTCTGGTTGTAGTCCGGCACGCGCTGCAGGTCGCGAGCGTAGATGCCCCATTGCATGGTGAGCCGCTCCGGAGCCAGCTGGATCCGCACCGGATCGCTGCCCCACGTGCCTTCGATCAGGGTTCGCGCTCCTTCCCTCCTCAACTTCAGGGCCACCGGCCGCTGGAGGAACGTCCCTCGCACCTCATTTCCCTGCTCGGTGATGTCCTCCGCGAGGATGTTGCGCCAGGTGCCGTTGGTCAGGCGCGTGTAGCTCTTGTCCATGTTCACGCGGCCCAGGTTGAACCAGACATCTCCCACCTTGCCGGTCGGTACCTGAGACGCTCTCGGCGTCACGGCCACCTCTTCCAGGTCGAGCGGTGCCGTCTGAGGCATGGCGGGACGTGAGGCGAGCAGGTCCGTCACCGGGACGGAGCGATCCACCACCTCGAAGCGCACCCCGTCCAACCATGCCTCCCCGGTCCCGCTCAGCAGCAGCCCCGCCATGACCGTGGTGGCCTCCACGGGCACGTCGAGCACCACATCAAAGCGCTTGCACCCGAGGGTACCCACCAGCGAGCGGGACTGCATGTTGTCGAAGCCCAGGGGCTGCTTCGGGTCCGCTCCTTCCACGCGCATCCACAGCCCCGCCCAGCCATCCACGTCCTTGACGCGCACCGCGGCCGAGAAGCGCAGCCGCTTGCCCCGGAAGTCCTGCGCCCCGAAGGCCTGCATGAAGGTGCCGTACCCGTTCGGCGTCTCCGTCCGGGAGCGCAGGAAGGCGCTGCGGATGCCTTCACACGGCGAGTTCGTGTCCACGCCCGCCTCGTAGAGGTTGGGCGCGCTCTGGGTGACGAACCAGCCGACCGGCAGCTTCTTGGCGTCGTTCAGCTTGGGCGTCACCGGCGAGTCCGCTCGCGCCGCCCCCGCGCTCAGGACCGTCAGCGCCAGGAGCGCGAGGAGGTGTCTCGTCCAGGAAGTCATCACGCGGCTCCTCACAGGGGCGCAGGCTGGGAAGAGAGGGCTCCCGAGGGAAGCCCCGCGCTCCCCTCGTAGCGAGGTACCTCTCCCATGCCCAACGGGTATTGGACGAGCAACCCCCGCGCCGCCGCCGACTGCGCGCAAGACTCCTGCGTCGTGAGGTCCGGGCACGCCACCACCATGCTCGGCAGCTCCACCGGCAGATCCAGCGAGAGCACCACCCTGCTCTCCTGCACCGTGCCCGGCACCACGGGCCCCGGGCGCGACACCATGAGGGTGAGCGCCGCCGCCGCCGCCGCCATGGCCGGTCCCACCACCAGCGCCGCCGCGCGCCCCACGCGCCAACGGGCCGGGCGGATGACGGTGGCCTCCCGAGGTGTCGCGCTCGCTACCTCGCGCAGTTGCTCCTCCAGCAGCGCCTCCTGCTGCAGCAGCCGGGCGCACGCGTCGCATACCAGCGTGTGGGCCTCGAGCTTGCGCTCAAGTTCCGAATCCAGCGCACCCAGGATGTACTGCTCCGCGTCGGATGGAGTCAGGTGCGGATCAAACATGGCTCTCCTCCTCGAGCGCGGTCCGCAGCCTCTTGCGCACCTCGCACAGGATCTGTCGCACGCGCTGGACGGACAGCCCGACACGCGCCGCGACTTCGGCATGGGGAAGCTCCTGGCCATCACAGGCCAGGAGGAACACGTTCCGGGCGCTCGGCGAGCACCCGGCCAGGGCCGCGTTGGCCCGGGCGAGCTGCTCCTCGGACAGCAGGCGCCGCTCGGCAGAGACGGAAGGGTCCACCGGGTGCTGCCGCTCGAGCAGCTCCTCCACGTTCCCGGCAATGGCCTCACGCCGGGCGCGGCGGGCATCGTCCGCCGCGAGGAAGGCCGCCTGGGTGAGCGCGAGGTTCGGCAAGCGCAGCTCCGTCAGCAGCCCACGCTGCTGTTGTTGGATGAGCCGCGCCCAGGCCTCCTGGGCCAGCTCATGGGCCCGGTCCACCCGGATACCCCGCGCCAGCAGCGATACCACGACCCGACGCTGATGGCGTGCGATGAGCGCATCCCAGGCCCGCCTGTCTCCCCCAAGGGCCCGCCGGGAGAGCTCCTCCTCCCCCGTCTGGGCCCGCTCGGCAGGCTGCTCGGCGTCCTCTCGCTGTCGGCCTGTCATCGGCAAGCCCTGCACAGCCGCTCCCACCATTGTGTCTTCCCAGGTGTTCGGTGGTCTACCAGGGCGCTGCTGCCCCCTGGTGCCCCGGAGAACGCCCGACCTGCCCAGGTATATCGGACAGGGTGGAAGGCAATGTGTGTCAAGGTAGGCTTTAGTTGACTGCGGGGCTCTCTCCCGAGGCCCAGGGCAGTGTAGACAAACGGACGACACCCTGGGCGCGAGCGCAGACGTTGCCTTCGGCGTCCAGGAGGCGGGCCGAGGCAAAGAGGGTGTTCTTGCCGTGCGAGTCGATCTCCGCCTCCCCTCGCACCGTGTCCCCTGTCAGTGGGCGCAGGAAGTTCATGGAGAGCTGCAGGGTGGCGCAGCGTCGGGTGGGGTCCAGCAGCGCTGGGGTGCAGCCAATGACCAGGTCGAAGAGGGCCGCGATGATGCCCCCGTTGACTGCCGTCGTGCCCAGGCCCCCTCGGTGCTCGGGGCGGACCTCGGGGAGGGTGATGACGACCTTGCGGCCCTCGGGGAAGGCGACGCGGACTCCGAGGTGGCGCAGGGGGTGGCTCTGGCTGAACAGCTCCGCGTAGCGGTCAAGCTGCTCCTGGGTGGGGCGGGACGGGGTGTCGGACATGCGCCGCCGCACTCTAGTCGAGCCGGAGTCTCATGTATTGGATGCGGGTGGGCAGGCGGCCAGGCACCGCGTGGTGCGGAACGTCCTTCGCGGCGCGAAGAAATTCGTTAGAAGACAGGGCCTTTCGCCCCCCCGACCCGCCGTGAGCCCTCACGAACAAGCCCTCCTCGAAGACCTGAACCCGCCCCAGAAGGAGGCCGTCCTCCATGGGGATGGCCCGCTGCTCGTCCTCTCAGGGGCCGGGAGCGGCAAGACGCGCGTCATCACCCGCCGCGTGGCGCACCTGGTGAAGATCCGCCGCGTCTTCCCGTGGCGCATCCTCGCCGTCACCTTCACCAACAAGGCCGCACGGGAGATGCGCGAGCGCCTGCTGCAGTTGCTGGGGCCCCAGGCCAACGAGCTGGTGGTCAGCACCTTCCACTCGTCCGCGGCGATGATCCTCCGCCGCGAGGCCGAGGCCGTCGGGCTCACCCGCAGCTTCGTCATCTACGACGACGGGGACCAGCTCAACATCGTCAAGCGCGCCATGCGCGAGGCCCGCGTGGATCCCATCCTCCAGCCGCGGGAGATCCTCCACCGCATCGATCAGGAGAAGAACGCCGCCCGCCTGCCCGATGACATGCAGGTGGACATCGAGGACGCGCGCGGCATGGTGGTGAAGAAGACGTACCACGCCTACCAGCGGCTGCTGCGGGCCGCGAACGCCGTGGACTTCGGGGATCTGCTCCTGCTGCTGGTGAGCCTGTTCCGCAAGCGTCCGGATGTGCTCGCCCGGTACCAGCAGCGCTTCACCCACGTGCTCGTGGACGAGTTCCAGGACACCAACCCCGTCCAGTACGAGCTGCTGCGCCTGTTGGCGCCACCCCCGAGCGCCAACCTGGTGGTGGTGGGCGACGATGACCAGTCCATCTACCGGTGGCGCGGCGCCAGCGTGGACAACATCCTCCGCTTCCCGGAGCAGTACGCCGGCGCCAAGGTCGTCAAGCTGGAGCAGAACTACCGCTCCGATCAGAACATCCTCGAGGCGGCGCACGCCGTCATCTCCAGGAACCGGCGGCGCATGCCCAAGAAGCTCTGGAGCGACAGGCCCCGGGGCGAGCACCTCCAGCTCCTCATCAGCCGTGACGAGCGCGCCGAGGCCCAGGAGGTGGCACGGCAGATCCACGCCCTGCAGCGAGAGGGCTTCATCAAGTACTCCGGCATGGCCGTCTTCTACCGGGCCAACGCGCAGAGCCGCGTCCTCGAGGAGGCGATGCGCCTGGCGCGGGTGCCATACACCCTGGTGAGCGGCCGGAGCTTCTACGATCGCGCCGAGGTGCGCGACGCCGCGGCCTACCTGCGCCTGATGGTCAACCCGCGCTCGGACGCGGACCTGCTGCGCGTCATCAACACGCCGGCGCGCGGCATCGGGGACACCACGGTGGAGCGCCTCACGGACTACGCCGAGCAGCAGGGCAGCAGCCTCTATGAGGCCATCTCCCGGCCCGAGCGCATCCCCGCGCTCAATGCCGCGGCCACGCGCCGCCTGGCCGGCTTCCACGCCCTCGTCTCCTCCTTGCACGCCTTCGCCCAGGAGGCCAAGGACGCCGCGAGCGCCGTGGACCAGATGCTCCAGGAGACCCGGCTGGTGGAGTCGCTCACCGCGGAGGGCAGTGACGAGTCCCTCACCCGCGCGGAGAACCTCCGCGAGTTCCTGGGCGCCGCCCAGGAGTTCGATCTGAACCGTGCCGCGGCGGCAGTGGCGGCGGCCTCGGCGGCGCTGACCGAAGGTGCCGAGCCTCCACCTCCCGAGTTGGACGCTGCCCCGTTGACCGCGGAGGTGCCTCCGCTCCAGGCCTTCCTGGAGCAGATCAGCTTGGTGGGCGAGGCGGATGCCGAGGTGGGCGAGGGCCGGGTGGCGCTGATGACGCTGCACGCGGCCAAGGGCCTGGAGTTCGACGCCGTGTTCCTCACGGGCATGGAGGACAACGTCTTCCCGCACTCGCGCTCCCTCGCCGTCGAGGATCCGGAGGACGGCGAGGAGATGGCCGAGGAGCGGCGCCTCTGCTACGTGGGCTTCACCCGCGCGCGAAGGCGCCTCTTCGTGAGCTTCGCGCAGTGCCGCTCCCTCTTCGGGGAGCTTCGCTACAACCCGCCCTCGCGCTTCCTTCGCGACGTGCCCCCGAACCTCTTCGGCATCGAGCCCGAGGCTCAGGTGACTCCCCGCCCGGTGTCGGCTCCCATCGCTCCTCGCCGGCGCTCCTACGACGAGGATGATGGCCCCCGCATCGACCGCTCCTACTCCCAGTCCCCGGACATGGACGGGATGACGGGGGACGTGCGGGGGATGCGTGTGCGCCACGAGCAGTTCGGCGTGGGCCGCATCATCTCCGCGGACGGGACCGGCCCCAATGCCAAGGTCACGGTCGAGTTTGGCGGGGGCGTGGGCCTCAAGCGGGTCATCGCCCGCTTCCTGATGCCGGGCTGAGCCTCACTTCTCCGGCGCGCGGATGGTCCAGGAGAGCACCCGGCCGTCCAACCCCAGCACGAAGAGCTGATCACCGATGACGACCGGCGGCGTCCGCAGAGGCGTGTCCGTCCGCAGCGAGAAGACGGGCGCTCCCCCCTGGCGGCGCAGGGCGAGCAGCACACCCTCTCGTCCGCTGGTGGGCACGAGCAGCAGCTCACCATGGACGGCGAGCTGGGTCACGAGCGAGGAGGGAAGGCTGACTCCCGAGAGCCGCCTCCCCTCCGAGGGGGAGACCGCCAGGAGTTCCGGGGGCTCGGTGCCTACCCAGAGCACCCCGCGGTGGTAGGTGGGAGGGCTGGTGAGGACGGCGGCCGGAGTCTGCTCCCAACGCAGCGCGCCATCCTCCACACCCAGCGCGGCCATACGCCCGCTGCGAGTGGATACGTATAGCGTGTCTCCCTCCCGCACCATCCCCAGGACCTGGGTCAGCAGCGGTCGGCGCCAGAGGATCGCCCCATCCCCCGTGGACAGGCCCACGAGCCCCGCCTCGCCCGCCGCCACGATCAGCACGCGCTCCGCCAGTACCGGGGAGGGCAGCCGCTGACCGGGCTCCGCGGACGTCTCGCCTCCCCCTTTCGGGGCGGGCCGCTGCCACCGCACCTGGCCCGTGTCCAGCGCATGCGCGCGTACCGTGCCATCCGGCCCTACGACGTAGACGGACGTGTCATCCGACACGAGGGCCGTGAGCACCGGCGGCTCCCCCGTGAGGCGCCAGCGCTCCGTCCCATCCGCCAGCCCGAGCCGCACCAGCTCCCCCCCCACCGTCCCGGCGATGACGCTGTCCCCAGAGATCGTGGGCCGGGCCGCCACCTCCGCGCCCAGCCTCACCCTCCAGATGAGCTCCCCTCGCCGAGCCAGCCGCAAGAGGGTGCCTGCCTCGTTGCCCACCAGCACACCATCCCCCAGCGCCACCATTCCCGCGCGCGAGGACGCGTCCGTGGAGAACTCGAAGACCCGCTCCGTTGGCCGCTGGCACGACGTTGTCCCTGTCGCCAGGAGTACGAGCAGCAGGACGGTGCATGGACAGGCGCGCGACAGCATGGTTTGAGGGACGCATCTTCCGACCCGCACGAGGGTTGGCAAGCAAGGAACCGCGACCATGGCCTCCATTCGTGACGATGAACTGCCCAGCGCCACCGGGATTCCCTCCGCTGCGCGGCGTGCCGACATCTCCCCACCCCCAGCCATCGAGGTGACGGAAGCGCTGCTCCACGCCCTGCCCAAGACGGATCTGCACTGCCACCTGGATGGCTCCATGCGGCTGAAGACCATCCTGGAGCTGGCCGAGCAGCAGAAGGTGAAGCTGCCCGCGGACAGCGTGGAGGGGCTGGCCAAGGCCATCCACATGGGGCAGGTGTGCAAGAGCCTCGAGGAGTACCTCGTGGCCTTCGACGTCACCCTCTCCGTACTGCAGACGGCCGAGGCCCTCTACCGCGCCGCTTATGAGCTGGCGGTGGATGCCGCGGCCGAGAACGTGCGCTACCTGGAGGTCCGCTACTCGCCCGCGCTGCACCTGCAGAAGGGCTTGAAGATGACCACTGTCATCGACTCGGTGCTCGAGGGCCTGCGCGCGGCCAAGCGCGAGACGGGCATCAAGTGCGGCGTCATCGTCTGCGGCATCCGCCACATCAACCCGCAGACGTCCATGCGGCTGGCCGAGCTGAGCGTGGCCTACAAGAACCGGGGCGTCATCGGCTTCGACCTGGCCGGCGCCGAGGCCAGCTTCCCCGCCAAGGACCACAAGGACGCCTTCCAGCTCATCCTCAAGAACAACGTCAACTGTACCGCGCACGCGGGCGAGGCCTTCGGCCCCGAGTCCATCTCCCAGGCCATCCACTACCTGGGCGCCCACCGCATCGGCCACGGCACCCGGCTGCGCGAAGATGGGGACCTGCTCAACTACGTGAACGATCACCGCATCCCGCTCGAGGTGTGCCCGTCCTCTAACGTGCAGACAGGCGCAGTGCCCAGCCTCGCCGCACACCCGCTGAAGTTCTACTTCGACTACGGCCTGCGGGTGACCATCAACACCGATAACCGGCTCATCACCGACACCACCGTGACCAAGGAGTTGTGGCTGGCGCACAAGGAACTCGGATTGGAGCTGGAGGACCTCACCACCATCATCGTCTCCGGCTTCAAGAGCGCCTTCCTCCCGTTCCGCGAGAAGCAGGACATGCTGCGCGCGGTGAACCAGGAGATCGCCACCACCCTCGCCGCCTTCGAGAAGCGGCCCACGGCGGTGAAGAAGCCGGCCTGAGCTCTTTGCCCCTGGTTACAGCGTCGGTTGAGCCACGCTGACACATTCCAGAGAACCACAGGTCGCGGGCCCCTCGCTGCGGGGCGGGTCCCCCCATCGGCTGATGGGGGGACCCGCCCCGGCGTCCCGCTCTCCCAAGCTCAGCACACCCTCTCAACTCCCTGTCCGCCAGCCAGTTGGATCACCACTGATTCGACGCGTTGTGTATAAGCAGACGCCCGCATCGAAGGTGGGGACCCACGCTCATGGATCTGGAACTCTCTGGCAAGGTCGTGCTCGTCACCGGCGCCTCGGAAGGACTCGGCGCCGCCGTGTGCAACCGACTCGTCTGGGAAGGCGCTCGCGTGGCCCTGTGCGCCCGGAACCTGCGCCGCCTGGACGCCACTGCCGCTACCCTCCGAGCCCAGGGCGGAGAGGTGCTCGCTCTACCCGCGGATGTGTCGCGCGCCGAGGACCTGGAGCGCTTCGTCACCGCCGCACACGAGCGCTGGGGACGCGTCGATGCCCTCGTCAACAATGCCGGCTCTGCGTCCGCAAAGCCCTTCCTCTCCGTCACTGACGCAGAGTGGGAGCAGGATCTCCAACTCAAGCTGTTCGCCGCGGTGCGCGCCGTGCGGCTGACCGCTCCTCACCTTCGCGCCGCTGGCGGCGGCGCCATCGTCAACGTCCTGTCCATCAAGGCCAAGGAGCCCGGCAAGAACACCACGCCTTCCTCCGTCACTCGGGCCGCCGGCATGTCGCTGACCAAGGTGCTCTCCAAGGAACTCGGACCCGATGGGATCCGCGTCAATGCCGTGCTCGTGGGCATGATCGAGAGCGGCCAGTGGGAGCGCCGCGCCGAGGCCGCCGGTAAACCACCGCAGGTCCTCTACGCCGAGAAGAGCCGCGAGGCGGGCGTCCCCCTCGGGCGGATCGGCCGGGCCGAGGAGTTCGCTGACGTCGTCGCCTTCCTCGTCTCGCCGCGCGCCTCCTATGTCAGCGGTACGGCCATCAACGTGGATGGAGGCCTCTCCGGCGTCGTGTGAGGCGCGGGCGGGACTGCGTACCCGCGCCACGAGGCGGGCTCGGAATCCGCGCGGGACTCCGAACCCTCGGACTTCAGCTCCTGGACCTGCGTGCCGAGGCAACCAGCGCAAGGAGCAGCAGCCCGAACCCGAGGACCCCTGAGGCACCCCCAGAACTCGCCCCACAGCCGCAGCCTCCCCCCGGCTCAGGCTCGGGCTCGGCGCTGCCCGTGGAGACCTGGAAGGCGAGCCTCGCCTCGCCTCCGTCATCGTCGAGGACCTTCGTGATGATGGTGCTCAGCCCCTCCTGAGTGGGCGTCCACGTGAAGGTGCCGCCCGAGGCCAGAGAGCCCTCGCCACCGATCATCTCCCAACGGAGCGGATCACTCGCCGCCGCGGCGTCCGAGCCCGCAAGCTGCACCGAGAGCGGCTCGCCGACGCTCGCCGTCAGCCTGTCCTGGTGCAGGGGCACCGGAGGCGTGTTGTGGATCGTGATGGCACGCGTGGCCGTCCAGCGGGTACCGCCCGCGTCCGAGGCCACCACTCTCAGGCTGAAGCGGCCATTGTCGACCCACGCATGCGAGGCTGCGGTGCCGGTGGTGCCCGGAGTCCCATCGCCGAAGTCCCAGGTGTAGGTGAACTCGGGCTGGGGCTCGCTGATCTGGAACGCCAGAGCGGAGCCCTCGACACCGACCACCGAGGGCGACACCGTCACATCGGAGGAGATGAGGACCGCGGCGGAGCTGCGCACCCGCAGCCTGAGCGACGTCGAGGCCTCCTCCGTCGCAGTCGAGGCCTTGAGCTTGACCTCGTAGGTGCCTGGCGCGGCGAAGGCGTGGGCGGGGAACTCCTCCTGGGCCGTCTGGCCGTCGCCAAAGTCCCACTGCAAGGAGATGGAGGCGCCCGCCTCGTCCACAGCGTTGGCGTAGAAGCGCACCTGCTGACCATCAGCCGGGCGCACTGTGTCCACCGCCGCGCTGACCGTGAGCGAGCGCTTCACCACGGTGAGCTGTACCTCGGCGGAGGAGATCGCCCTGCCATCGCTGGCTGAGAAGGTGAAGCGCGTGGTGCCCGTGAAGCCAGCGGGCGCCGTGTAGAAGAGATCCGGCGGCGTGCCGGTGAGCCTGCCGGTCTCCGGGTAGGACACCACGGCGAAGGTCAGCTCCTCGCCGTCCACGTCGCTGCCATCGAGGTAGATCGGCGTGAGGTTGCCCGCGGCGACCGTGAGCGCCTGCGCCTGGGCGACCGGCGCATCATTGACCTCGGTAATCGTGAGAGAGACGGTGGCAGGGTCGGAGGTGGCCATTCCATCCGAGGCCGTGAAGGAGAAGCTGTCCGGGCCCCGGTAGTTGGGCTCGGGCGTGTACGTGAGCGCGGGAGGCGTGCCCGAGAGCGTGCCGTGGCTGGGGCCCGATGCCACGGCGAAGCTCACCGGATCCCCTTCCGGATCCGAGGCCGTGAGCGTGAGGGTGCGTGCCGTGTCCTCGCGAACGTTGAGCGACTGGGCGAGCGGGCCAGGCGCGTCGTTGACGGGGATGATCGTCAGGGAGACGGTGGCGCGCGCCGAGCTCACCGTGCCATCCGAGGCGGTGAAGGTGAAGCTGTCCGGCCCGTGGTAGTTCGGCGCGGGCGTGTAGGTGAGGTCGGGCGGCGTGCCCGTCAGGGTGCCGTGGGCCGGCGGCGTGGAGATGGCGAAGGAGAGTGAGTCTCCGTCCACGTCCGAGCCCGTGAGCGTGATGGTCACCGCCGTGTCTTCCTGGGTCGTGGCCGAGCCCGCCAAGGCGACAGGGGTGTTGTTCAGCGAAGTGACGGTGATGGAGAGGGTGCCAGGGGCCGAGGTCACCGTGCCATCCGAGGCGGTGAAGGTGAAGCTGTCCGGCCCGTGGTAG
>JAFGNZ010000059.1 GCA_016926755.1 Myxococcaceae bacterium
CTCCTCGCGTCGCCGGGCGGACGCCGTGACGGCCTGGAGCGCGCCGCCTCCCATCCCCCGGGAGGCACGCTCGGGCGCGGTCCGGTAGTTCTCGGCGAGCTGCCCCAGCGCCTCGCGCAGCCGCGGGTGGCGCTCGCGCACCTGAGAGGGCTCGGCGCCCGACCGCACCTGCGAGAGGAGCTCCTGGGCGAGCCGCTGCCACGCATCGAGGCTCATCCCCGTCCGGCTGGCGAAGCCGCGGCGCACCATGGGCCGGATGAAGAACGGCATGGAGGTGAAGTCACGCTCCGTCTCGTCGAGGACGTTGCGGAGCGCCGAGAGCAGGCTAAAGGGGTCCGAGCTCGTAGCGACCATGGCGGCTCGAGAGCCTAGCCGCTTCGGGCTCGCCGAGAGCGTCATGCTGGGGTCTGCGCGAAGCTCCCATGAAGGGCTCGCGGGAGGCCCGCAGCTGCTGGAGCGCGGCCACGGGCCCCATCAGGCGGGTGTCACCCTGCGTCAGCGGAAACCCGAGGGATTATCAAGAGTTGTGAGCCGCTAGCGACACCTGGACGCTCCCCGGCCTTGGTTCGGGACCAGGTTTGCCGCTGGCGGTGTGCGGCCCTGCTGCTTTTTTTCCCAAGAAATTCTCTCCACTGCGTTTCTACGGAGCGCACCATCACCAGAGCCCCACCTGGGATTCGGCTGGATGTCATACATCGCCCCAGATACGCAGCGGTTCGAGTCGTTCGTCCGGGAGCACCGCCCGGCGCTGCTGCAGCTTGCCCGGCGGTTGTGCCGCCACGGCAAGGTGGACCCGGAGGATCTGGTCCAGGAGGCGCTGGGCCGCTCGTTGCATGAGCTTGAGCGGCTCTCCTCGGGCGGGGAGGCGGTACTCAAGGCCTGGCTGTCCACCACCCTGACCAACCTCTTCCTGGACTCCTGCCGGCGCCAGCGCACCGAGGTGCTGGGGCTGCCAAGCCTGCGGGTGGTACAGGAACAGGCCATGTCCTCCGAGATGGGCCTGCAGGAGCACTGGAAGGCGATCTCAGAGGACGAGCTGCGCTCGGCGCTCTCCCACCTCAAGCCGAGGCTGCGCCTGGCCTATGAGTTCCATGCCTCGGGGTTGCGCTATCGGGAGATCGCCCAGAAATTGGGCGCTCCCATCGGCACGGTGGGGAGCTGGATCAGCGAGGCCCGACAGGAACTACGGCAGTACCTCTCCAGCCGAAAGGCAGAGTCATGAGCGAACTCTGTAAAGAGCTGGATGCCTTTATCGATGGAGAGCTCGATCCAGTCTCTACCGAGAACTTCCGTCACCACCTGACGCACTGCGCGGACTGTGCGATCAGGCTGAGAGACTCGATACACTTGGAGCTTCTTGCTACAGGCGCATTGACGCCAACCCAGCCGGCCCCGGCCCGTTACCCCAGCTGGAGAGCCATGCGCCTGGGTGTGGCAGGCATGGCCCTGGCCGCGGGGATCGCTCTGTGGCTGGTGTTCACCCCACGGCAGCCCGCGGAGCTGCCCGAGGACTGGCTCGCCCAAGCGCCCCAGCGTCTCCTGGAGGCCAGGCTCAGCTATCACGCGGCGGATCGGCACCGCCCCTACGTGCCGCTGCGCAGCGGAGGGACAGCCCCTACACTCCTGCCCCTTCAGCAGCTCGCCATCCTGGAGGAACAGGGTGACTCCAGGGGGATCGCCATGGTCTATCTCCTTCACGGCGATCTGGCCCGGGCCTCTTCGCTGCTGGCGCGCCAGCCGCCCTCGGCGGATCGCGACAATGATCAGGCAGTCATAGCGTTGCAGCAGGGGCGCCTCGAGGAGGCCCATGCCCTCCTGGCGCAGGCACTCGCGGCGCAGCCACGGCACCCACAGACGCTGTGGAACCGGGGCCTGGTTCTCCGCGAGCTGGGGCTGTCGCGGCACGCAGAGGAGACCTTCGAGCAGCTGGCGGAGCTGGCGGAGCCAGGCTGGAGCGAAGAGGCCCTCAGCCTCGCCGCCTCTCTGCGCCGCAAGCGCGAGGAGCGCGCCACGGCCCACCAGGCGGCCATCGCGGCCCTCCTCGAGCGGCTGAGTCAGCCAGGCGCTCCGCTGCCCCTGGCCAGCGTACGCCAGCAGCCGGAGCTGCTGCGCGCCGCGCTATACGAGGCCGTGCGCACCGCTCCCTCTCCTGAGCGGGTGCTGGCGCTCCTCCCGCTCGCCGAGGAGCTGGATCGGCTCCAAGGCGACACGCTCCTGCAGCGCTATGTCAGCGGCGTGGCCGCCCGTGACTTCTCCCTGCGGGCCCCGCTGGCGCGTGCCTATGCCCTGCTGCTCGGTAGCGAGTCCCCAGAGCCTGCCGCGCTCAGGGAGCAGCTCCGGCGCGCCGGCGAGAGGGATCTGCTGCTCGGTGCACTCCTGCATGCCCCGCCACACGAGGTAGACCTCGACGAGCTGGCGGCGCTTGCCAACGAGGCCCAGGATCCACGCTTCTTGCTCTGGGTGGAGCGAATTCGCGCCCGGCGGGAGCAGGCCCAGGGCCACGCCGCTCAGGCTGAGCAGCGCCTGCTCTCCGCGCTCCGTACTTGCCGCGCCCGGCTCCCGCCTGCGGCCTGCATGGCGGAAGACTGAAAAATCCCGCCGGAAAATCCCTGTCCAATAAATATCAGTCGGCGCGTTTGAGATAGCGCACGGTGAAAGACAGACCTGAGCGGCCTGCCCACCGTGTGTCGGTCCATTCAAACAACCGCAGAATCCCTAGCAACGAGAGGAATGAGAATGAGCTACTTCACCTTCACGCCCGTCTGCGCCCCCGCCGGAGCTGCCGCCCCGCAGGCCACCTTCACCCCCGTCAACTGCAACATCACCCTCGCCACCCTCTGCACTCCGGTGTGCGGCCAGCAGGCTGCCGCCGCCCCGCAGGCCGCCGCCAATCCTCCCACGCGAATTGGCTGTGGCACCCTGCCTACGATCTGCAACCCCACGTTCATGCACTGCACCACGAACGTGGCCGCTGCTCCCCAGGCCGCCGCCCCGCAGGGCCTGACGGTCTTCACCCTCTGCACCCCTGTCTGCAACACCATCACGCCGGTGCAGTGCTGAGCCGCTGAGCCGCTGAGCCACTCACGGGGCGCGGCCCTCCAAGGCCGCGCCCCCGTCCTCCAC
Source organism: Myxococcaceae bacterium (assembly GCA_016926755.1). GTDB lineage: Bacteria > Myxococcota > Myxococcia > Myxococcales > Myxococcaceae > Hyalangium. The sequence continues at coordinate 3,124 of JAFGNZ010000059.1, forward strand.
TCGCAGCGCCGCCCATACCCTCATGTTCCTGACACCCACCAACCTCCTCCACTACCTGATGGATCGCGGCACGCTCCCGCCAGGCGCCATGGCTGACGAGGACCTCACCGTGGTCGAGGCTGGGCGCCGCAACCGCAACTTCAAGGTGCTCCGCGGCCAGGCGCAGGGACTCTTCGTCAAGCAGGTCCCCATGCTGGCGGCGGAGACGATCGGCTCGCTGCACCGCGAGGCGCTCTGTTACCAGCTCGCCAAGGAGTCACCCCACTTCGCCCCGCTCGAGCAGCTCGCGCCACGCCTGGTGGACTATGATCCGCGACGGCACACGCTCACGCTTGGCTTGCTGGCCGAGTCGGAGAACCTCAACGAGTATCACCTGCGCGTGCAGTCCTTCCCGGAGCACGTGGGTGCGCTCATGGGCCAGGCCCTGGCCTCCTACCACCGTGAGTCCGCGCGCCTGCTCTCGGAGCAGGATGTCCAGGCCGTCTTCCCCAAGGCGCCTCCCTGGATCCTCACCATCGCCTGGAACGCCGAGCAGGTCATGCCCGGCATGGGCCCAGGCCAGCGCGAGGTGATCCGCCTGCTCCGCCAGGCTCCACAGCTGCTCGCCACGCTGGGGGCCGTGGCTGCCGGCTGGCAGCCCCATGGCTTGATCCATGGCGATATCAAGTTTGACAACTTCCTGCTCTCACGCGGCGAGGAGGGAGGCGAGCGGCTCCACATCATTGACTGGGAGCTGGCGGACGTGGGGGACACAGCGTGGGACGTGGCGTGCGTGCTCGCCGCCTATGTGCAGCTCTGGCTCGCCGGGGTGCCCACGGACTCCTCTCAGACGGATCCGGCCGCCCTCATTCTCCAGGCGCCCCACCGACTGGAGGCCACCTGGCCCGCCCTCCGCTCCTTCTGGGAGGCCTATCGCCGAGCCATGGGCCTGGCCCCGCACCAGGCCGCGCTGCACCTGCTGCGCAGCCTCCACTACGCGGGCACCCGCTTCCTCCTCACCGCGTTCGAGATGCTCCCAGGGACGCAGACATTGACTCCGCACGCCACGCTCGCGCTGCGGCTCGCGGGAGCAGTGCTCAGCAACCCCCAGCGTGCCGCCGCCGAGCTGTTCGGCCTCGACTCCTACCTCATGAGTGCCTGGTCATGAATCCCCGCCCCTACCGCCCAAGCCAGAGTAGTACCCCTTCGCTGCCAGAGGAGCTGCGCGCGCCCATGGAGGCGCTCCTGGCTGCCGTGCGGATCCACTCTCTCACCGCCTTTCAGCTCGCGGGAGGGCCCGTCGTGGAGCTCGCGGGCACGCCTCCTCAGGCCCCCGCGCCCGCCGGGCCATCCCCCTCGCCTGAACAGGCGCTGGTGGAGCACCTCGTGCCGCTCGTCTACCACCAGGCCTACTCACGTCCTTACAAGGAAGGCGCCTGGCCAGCTCCCGCGGCCACGGCGCAGGAGTCCACGCAGGCCCAGCCGGATCCGGCCTTCATCTCCCAGCTGTCCGCCGCCAACCGTGGCCGGGAGCACAAGGACACGGGCTGGCGCGTCTATCAGCTGGGGCAGAACGGCGCCGTGCACGTGCAGAAGGGCGACAGCTGGCGGCTGGCGCATGCGGGCGAGTACCTGCTGGCCGGCGTGCCCGGCCGCCCGCCAGCCGTGGGGGACATGGTGGAGCTGCGAGTGCTGCACGAGTCTCAGGTGCTCCAGCCCGGCTTCTATTTCGTCTTCGGCGAGACGGTCTCCAGCGAGTTCGACGACGCGCACCTGTGCCGCCTCTACTTCCACGCGCGCCAGGTGGGCGTACCCGCGCTGCTCCAGTACCTGAGCGAGGAGCTGAACGGCTACCGGGTGCCGTTCCGCCTCAAGTGCCTCACCATCCCGGCGGGCTATGAGCGGGCGGACTCCATGGTGCTGTACGTGGCGCGCCGCTTCCTGGGCATCACCCTGCGGTTGTTGGCCGCGCGGGCCCCAGCGCTGCGGGAGCTGCTCTACTCCGGCGTACCTCTCTTCACCAAGACGCTGGTGCCGGGGCTGGGGGCAGCGGACGAGCCAGGCACTGGCGAGAGCTTCGGCCAGTCCCGCTGTCGCCTGGTGTGCCGCGGCCTCGTGGAGGCGTGGCAGAAGGGGCAGCACTCTCCGCAGGAACGCCTGCTGGCCGTGGCCGGGCAATTCTCCCGCCGTGGCCTCACCCTGGAGCGCCCCCACCTCAACGAGGGCATGTCGGATCCCTACTACTGGCCGGCCACCGGGAGGGCCCTGGCATGAACAAGGCAGCGATCAAGCTCGTGGAGCCAGCACCCACGGTGGACTCCTCACCGGAGCCCCTCACGCACTTCCTCGAGGTAGCGGATCGAATCGGCCGGACGCTCTGCCGCGAGGCGCTGTGGTCCGGTGAGCGCTGTACCTGGACGGGCTGGGCCACGGAGCCGGTGGGGGGCTCTTACCGCCCCGTGTACCGCACGCTCCGCTCCGCCCTCTATGACGGGGTGGCGGGTGTGGCGCTCTTCCTCGCTCACCTGTACGCGCACACGGGAGACAGACACCAGCGGGCCGCGCGGGACGGCGCCGTGCGCCAGCTCCTCGCCCGGCTCCCGGACTTCGAGGGTCCGCAGTACGGCGCGAACTTCACCGGCTACTACCCAGGTCCTATCGGCGTGGGCCACGCGCTGGTGCAGCTCGCCGGGCTGTGCGAGGACGAGCGCCTGGCAGAGGCAGGCCTCCTGCTCGTGGAGCACTCCACCGCCGCCGCGCAGCCCGGAGCGGCCTCTCTGGATCTGCTCAGCGGGGCGGCCGGTGCCATTCCAGCGCTGATCGATCTGGCCGTGAACCACGGGCGTCCCCGCTTGCTACAGACCGCGGCGCAGTACGGTGAGGTGCTGCTCCAGCACGCGGTGAAGTCCGAGGAAGGTACCTCCTGGCCAGGAGCGGGCCCCCAGGGCCGCAACCTCACCGGCCTCTCCCATGGAGCAGCGGGCATTGCCTGCGCGTTGCTGGAGCTGCACCGCGTCAATCCCACGGAGCACCTCCTCCAGGCGGCCCACGGTGCCCTGCAATACGAGCGCACCCACTTCAACCCCATACAGGGCAACTGGCCGGACTTCCGTCAGCTCCCAGGAGCCCCAGGCCGGGAGCCCGCCTACCCTGTGGCCTGGTGCCATGGCGCTGGCGGAATCGGTCTCTCACGCCTGCGCATGCTCGAGCTGCTGCCCGGGGGAGACCCGTATCGGGAGAGGATCCAGGAGGACCTGCGGGCCGCGGTGCGCACCGTCCAGGCCTGCCTGGAGAAGCCTCCCTCGACCGGCCTCGAGGATTTCAGCCTCTGCCATGGCGCTACCGGCAACGCCGAGCTGCTCCTCCAGGCCGCCGAAGTGCTGAGGCAGCCCGAGCTGCACCAGGCCGCCGAGCGCGTGGGGCAGCGAGGAATAGAACTCTACCACCGCCCCGGGCTGCCCTGGCCCTGCGGTGTCCCCAACGCCGGGGAGACCCCCTCCCTCTTGCTGGGCACCGCCGGCATTGGCCTCTTCTACCTGCGCCTGTACGGCTCGCGCCAGGTGCCCTCCGTGCTGCTGGTCCTCCCCCAGCGGGCGGCCCCGAGTCCTGTCACCCCCTCCACCAGGAGCCCCATTCCATGAGCGATCCCACTCAGCAGAGCACCCCCTCCGCGACTGAAGGTGGAGACGGGCAGCAGCCCTCGAAGCGCCAACGCAGCCGCTTTGTCATCTCGCAGCTCCGCGCGCATCACCGCACGCTGGACGAGCGTCAGTCCGCGCGACGTGCCTTTGATGATCGCTTCCAGCAGGTGCTGAAGCCCCATGTGAACGTGCTCGCGGACCGGGCCCCTGACGAGCAGGAGCGGCGCGTGCTGGTGGTGGAGGCAGCGCTGGAGGATCTCGTTCGCGCGGGCAAGGAGCTGCCTCCAGACACCATGATCGAACCCGAGCTGCCGCGCACGCCCGCGCTGGCGGTGCCGCCCGTGCTCAAGCTGTGGAAGACACTCCACGGGCCGATCCCGCCCCCCGCTGCACAGGGCACCGCGCTCGCCCTGGAGTTCACCTCCGATGGCGCGCCGCTCCGGGACGCCAGCGTGATCCTCCTGCTGGCGCGCGTCCCCTCAGGGCCCCAGGATCAGCCCCCGGCAACGCAGATAGCGGGGCGCACGGACGCAGGCGGCAAGGTGAGCCTGCCCTATGATCCAACCGCCTGGTTCCCCCACCTGGTGGTCGTGGAGCCCGCGGGCGGCGCCTGGAGCGTTGTCCTCCAGCAGCCCCGCTCCGGGCAGCGGCTGGAGATCCCTCCGCTCCCGCGCGGCGGCCCGCTAGGCTGGTGGCACCTGCTCATGGGAGCCACCCGCTACTCGGAGCAGCTGGGCACCGGCATCCGCGTGGGCGTCATCGACACCGGCGTGGGGCCCCACCCCTACCTCTCCCACGTACGCAGCGTGGGAGCCTTCCTCGATGGCCAGTGGCAGCGCGGCGAGGAAGCGGGGCTGGACGCGCGTAACCACGGCACGCACGTGTCAGGCCTCATCGGGGCGCGCCCTCCCCAGGACTCGGGAGAGTATGCCGGCCTTGCCCCTGGCGCGGAGCTGCTCATGGCCCGCGTCTTCACCGCTACGGGCGGGGGCAACCAGGGCGACATTGCCCACGCCCTGGACGTGCTGGCCGCCAGCCAGGCGGACCTGATCAACATGAGCCTGGTGGGTGAGTATTCAGCCATTGAGCAGGACGCGATCCTCTCCGCCCTGCAGCAGGGAGCGCTCTGTATCTGCTCGGCGGGCAATCAGAATGGTGCACCGGTAGGCTTTCCCGCCAGCAACCCCGAGTGCGTGGCGGTGTCCGCCCTGGGCCTCATGGGCACCTGGGCCCCGGACTCCATCGCCTCCATGAACCTGCCCTCAGCGCCGGACAGATACACGCCCCAGGGCCTCTTCCTCGCCAGCTTCAGCAACGTGGGGCCGCAGGTAGGCTGCACCGCGCCAGGCAACGGCATCATCTCCACCGTGCCCGCCACCGAGGCCCTGCCAGCGCCCTACGCGGATATGAGCGGCACCTCCATGTCCGCGCCGCTCACGACCGGTGCGCTCGCCGTGCTGCTCTCGGAGGATCCCGTGTACCGGCAGCTGCCCAGGGATTGGAGCCGGGCGGCTTACGCCCGGGCGGCACTCGGGCGCGGCGCTCGGCAGCTCGGCCTGAGCCCGCTCTATGAGGGCTCAGGCCTGGCCAGAGAGAGCACTTTCTGAAGGGCAGACACCTGGGGCGCCATGGCCGTGGGGCCTGGGCTCAAAGGCTCAGCTCCTGCCACGGGTACCGCGCTTCGCTCCGGTCTTCTTGCTCGCTGCGGTCTTCTTCTTGGCCGCGGTCTTCTTCTTGGCCGCGGTCTTCTTCAGTGAGGCGGGCTTCCTGGCCAGCATCTCCAGCGGCGGCGTGGCCGGCGAAGGGGTAGGAGCGCGCGAGGGGAGTCCGCTGCCTCGGCTATTGATGACAGGCAATGGGTTGACGATCTGATCAGCAAGCTTCCGTCTGCCAGAGCCCACCCCCTTCCTCTTTACCGCCATGAGCAGCTCTCCTTACTGGTTGCATGCCTTGGGGTGATCGGCTTCACTGCCCGCGCACAGCTCCAACCCGTCGGCGCATGATGTGAGGGTAGCGTAGGCAATGGGCAGTCACAACCTGAATCGTGCTCAGCGCCTGGCCACGGAGTGGAGGACATGGCTGGCTGAAAACCTGGCCCTGGGTTGCCGTTCCAGCGCGCTCCTGCGCGTGCTGCGCGGCGCGGGGGTGCCCGCGGCGCTGGCACGAGAGGAGCTGGCTGCCGCGCGGGCCCACCCGGCCGTGAGGGCGGCCCGGAGCCTGGCGGAGCGGCGCGCCGGGCTCGAGTCACTCCTGGGCCTCTACGAGCGCCTCCACCGCCAGTCCGCCACGCGCACCCGGATCGAGCGCCGGGCCTCGCTCGCCCCAGAGGAGTTCTTTGCCCGCTACTACTTCCGCAACCGCCCCGTCGTGATCGAAGGCCTCTTGGATGGCTCACCGGCGCTCGCCTCCTGGTCCCCGGAGCACCTCGCCGCGCGCCTTGGAGAGCAGTACGTCGAGGTCATGGCCCGGCGGGACTCGAACCCAGACCACGAGCGCCAACCGGATCAGCACCGCACACGCATGCGCCTGCGCGACTTCACCCACCAGCTCCGCGCTCGCGGCACCACGAACGACTTCTACCTCACCGCGCGCAACAGCCTGCTCGAGCGCCCCGCCTTCCGTCCGCTCCTCCAGGAGCTGCGCGCCCCGGCTGGCATCATCGACCCAGACATCACCCGCCCCCGGAGCGTGCAGTTCTGGATGGGGCCCGCGGGTACCTTCACCCGCTTCCACCATGATCAGCTCAACGTGCTCTTCTGCCAGCTCTACGGCCGCAAGCGCATCTGGCTGGCCCCCTCCTTCGAGCTTGGCCGCCTCTACAACGCGCACTGGGTGCAGAGCGAGGTGGACGCCCGCACGCCCGACCTGGAACGCTACCCCACCTTTGCACAGGCCTCCGTGGCCGCGGTGGACCTGCACCCGGGCGACTCGCTCCTCATCCCGGTGGGCTGGTGGCATGCCGTACTGGCGCTGGACGTGAGCCTCTCCGTCACCTTCGTGCACTTCAACATCTCCAAGCACAACACGCTCTGGAGGCACTGCCTGATGGAGGAGCTGTGACGATGGGCCGGCCAGCGGCGCGCCTCACGCCTCCATGGCGGCGATGGCTGGTGGAGAACTATGTGCTGGGCTCCTCTCCCGAGGTGTTGGTGCGGGAGCTGAGCGCCCGAGGGATGGCCGAAGCCGTGGCCGTGGAGGTGGTAGAGGCCGAGCTGAAGGATCCCTACGTGGTGGGCGGCCGGCGCGCCACCACCATGAAGATCAAGCTCGAGTCACTGCTGGACACCTACGCGGAGCTGTACGGCCACTCCGTCCCCCGTGGGCAGGTAGAGCGCCGGTCCGCTCCGCCCACGCGGGAGGAGTTCCTCGAACACTACTACTTGCAGAACTGGCCGCTGGTGGTGGAGGGGGCGCTGACGGACTGGCCGGCGCTCCAGCGCTGGACCATCGAGCGCTTCTTCTCCGCCCGCTCCCGCCTGACCCGGGCGCGCCGGCTGAGCCCCTCCGCGCTGCGGCCACTGCTCGAGGACATCCCCCCGCCCCGCTATGCCGCACCCGGAGGAGGGCGGCCCTCCGTGTGGCTCTGCCCTGCCGGCGCTACGCTCCCGCTGAGCCGGGGCCTGCGCAATGTGCTCCTCTGCCAGGTGCTCGGCAGCAGCCGGCTCCGGCTGCTGCCCTCCTTCCTGCTGCAGCACACCGGAAGCGGACCACCCCATCCCCTCACGGCCAGGCTGGGCTCGCCCCGCCTGAGGCGCCAGGGCGTGCGCCAGTGCATGCTCCAGCCGGGGCACCTGCTGCTGCTGCCCACCGGCTGGTGGCACGAGCTGCGCGCCCTGGAGCCCGCCGTGTACGTCACCTTCGAGGCCTTTGCCGCGCCCGAGCCCAACGTCTCCTGGCGCTAGCCGCCCTCGCTGCTCTTCAAGAGCGAGCGGGCCTGAGCCTTGAGCGCTGGCGACTGCGCCGTGTCCGCCGCGGCGCGCACGGCTTTCCGGAACCGCTCCTCCCCCAGCAGCCGTGGCTCCAGCTCCTCCAGCGCCATGGCCTTCAGCAAGTCCAATGGGGGCATGACATGGGGCAGGAAGGGCGTGGCAGGCACCCAGCCCCGATGGCTCAACAACTGCTCAAGCAGCTCCCACGCCGGCTCCCGCTCCATGGGCACCGCGGCGGGCTCTCTCAGCGGCTCCACCAACGCATCCAGCGACTCCACCAACTCAGCCCACGTGACACTCCGCTGCTCCGGAGCGCCCGACAGCACCACTCGCAGGGCCTTGTACCTGTCTTCCATGTCGCGCTGCCCCCTTCAGTGCCTCCAGAAAAAGCTCACCCCGGGCAACAGATACGCGCTCACGGTGACTCCCGAAGGCTGACACGTCTGGTCGTTCGCTTCGAAGCGCACCCCCTGCACCGTCATGCTCCCCAGCAAGCTCCACACCCTGGCCAGGTATTGGAGGAGAAAGCTCCGCTGCTGGTTGCCCGCCACCCTGCCGCGCTCTGGGGGTAGCTCCATGTCCACCTGGATGCCGCCGAGCAGGAAGCTGGCGTCATAGACATAGAGCCCGCCGCGGTAGCGCAGGAAGTTGATGGCGTGGCCGTTGAGCTTCACGGACTTCGACACACAGAAGGTGTACCGCTGGGACACGCTGCTGCAGAGCTCGCTGAGCACCTGAGGCGGGAAGACCTCCCGACAGTCATTGAACTGGCCGATGGCGGATGCCTGTTGGAGCGGATACGCATTGCCCACTCCTGGCCGCGAGCTGACCATCGCCACGCTCGGGAACTCTCCGGGTGGCCACTCCTCACCATATTTCAAGAGCGCCAGGCGCCGCTCGACGTGCACCCCCTGGCAGTGCGCCAGTTGCTGGAAGAGCAGGTAGAAGCCGCCGCACAGCCCCCCTCCGTCTAGCAACATCTCCCGCACGCTCCAGTTGGGCAGGCCATAGCGCAGGCCGCTCCGGGGCAGGCCGCGGATGATGGCGTCACAGATGGCCTTCTCGTCCTCCGCCCCCGCGCACCACTCGGAGGCCCAGAGCATCAGGGGGGTATAGGCCCACTCACTCAGCTGCTCCTCACTCCTGGGCGTCATCCTCTTCCAAGTGGTGCAGACGTCGTGGGTGGTGGTGCCGAGCGAGGCCTGGCAGGGATTGCCCTCCTCACCCTCCCACAGGACGAACCAATTCAGCTTGAGCGTATGCCGGCCGATCCGGTCTGGCAGTGGCTGGGCGAGCATCAACGTCAGCGGAGGGGAGACGTAAGAGGTGCTCTGAGCCGGCGTAAACTGGGCAACCTCCGCGAGCTGCCCCTGCTCGCCCAGGATACAGAGCCTCATCCTTGGAGGAGCCTGTGCGGAGGATGTGCGGACGAAGAAGGTGGCCCGCACCACGGGCAGGGTGCCCCTCACGTAGGCCGCCGGCTCGGAGCGCTTGCCGCGGATCCACTCAGGCCGTGCACCGAGCAGCTCCTCAGTCTCCGGATCCCTCAGTGGAATGGCTGGGCTGCCAGGGTACTGAAAGTGGAGGCTCAGCAATTCCAGGGGATGGGACTCGGAGACGCTCAAGCGGCCCTCCTCAACGGGTTGGGTGATGAAGACTACTCATACAGTAGGACGCTGAGGACCCAAAGCGCTTTCGGTGAGTGCGCGAGCCAGCGCCGGCGCTCCTCGCGCAGGGCGAGCGCCGGAGGTGTACCGGCGCGGAGGCGCTCGTGCACTGCGCCGAAGAAGATCCCCGCCGAGTCAGGGATGTCCACGGCCGAGGCAAAGACGGCGCGCGCCCCCGCGGCGACGAAGGCCTTGGGCAGGGTGAGGGTGCCCGTGGGGAAGGGGCTGGTGCGCGCCGCGCCGCAGGCCGCCAGCAACACGACCGGGCGGCCCGTGAGCCGCTGGCCATACACCTCGCCGGCCGTCAGCGCGTAGGTGCCCTCGGGCTCGGGGGCCAGCGCCACCAACGAGGCAATGGAGACCGAGGGGTCCACCAGGCCGTGCGCATGAATCTCGATCTCCGTAGCGGCGCCCATGGCGGCGAGCACGCGTGAGGGGGTCGCCTCGATGCCCGAGAGCGTCACTCGGGGCACGCCGGTGGCTGGCTCCGAGGGCCAGGCCCGGAGCCGGGGCAGGCGCAGTTCCCCGGGTGCCTCGACATCGGTGACGACCAGTTGGAGCGGGGCGGAAGAGGCGGAGGGCCCGGGCTCCAGCCGTGTGGCGCGGTAGCTCCAGGCCATGTCTGCTGGGAGAATGCCCGGGCGGCTGTCAACGGGAGCCAGGGCCAGCACCTCCACTTGCTCGCAGGCGCGCAGGTGCTGCACCAGCGCGGCCGGCACCAGGTGGGACACGTCCTCGCCCAGCGGAGCCCGGCGGCTGGCGTCAAATGAGCCCCGCGGCTCACCCTGGGGCCCTTGAGCCACCACCACCGTCCGCTCCATGTCCAATGCCACGGCCAGGGCGCAGCGCGTGGGAACAGGCAGCTCCAGCGCCTCGGCTGACAGCGCCAGCGCCTCGTCCCAGGCGCCAGCCTGGCCCGCCTCGGAGATCAGGGTGGTGTAGCTGCCATCCCTCGCCGTCCTCGCAACCGTGTCCGAGCGCGGGCGCTGCTGGGCCGCCTCAATGGCCTGGCGTAGCAACTTGCGCCCCGCGGGCTTGTCGCGGCCCAGGATGAAGCGTCCTTCAATGTAGAGCGCGTAGGCTTGGCGCCCAGGGGAGTCGCCCAGGCGTCGTACCTCCTCCAGGGCCCGGCGCAGGCTCTGCCCATCCCCAGGCCGGGGCACCAGGCGAGTGAGCTCGCCGAGGATCCACGCGCCGAAGAGGCCCACGGGCTGGCCGCAGGCGAGCGCCTCGTCCATATCCCTGCGAGCTTGCTCCAGGCGGAAGTTGGCGAAGGAGAAGCTGGCGAGGTTCCGGTGGAGGTAGTTACGCTCGGTGCAACCTTCCGGCCCCCTGAGCAGCGCCTCTTCCAGGTAGGCGCGCCCGGCGGCGGGCTGCATGCGAAAGCGGGCGAGCTGCGCCAGGGCATGGAGGGAGGCACGCTCATGGATCCACTCGCCCAGCGCCTGCGCGTGTCGGCGGCTACTCGAGGCGTACTGAGCGGCCTCGGCGAGCAGGTGGTAGGTGGTGTAGAGCGTGGCCAGGGCGCGCTCCGCCTCCAGGCAGGCGGCGAGCGGGGGCCGCCGCTCGCAGTCGCGCAGCAGGGCGAGCAGGTGCTGCTCTTCCTCGCGCCAGCGCCCCTCTCGGTTGGCCTTGTGGGCCTGCTCGCGCTGGGACTGGAGCGCCAGCTCGGGCTGCGGAGCACCCCAGCGCATGGCGAGCAGCGGCTCCACGTGCGGCGCGGAGATGAGCTTCCGCCCAATCACACCAAAGGCCAGATCCTCCTGTGAGGTATAGAGGATCTGCTCGGCGAACAGCTCGGGGAAGGGGTGGCGCTCCAGCACCAGGAGCGCGTAGGCGCGCGCGAGCGGTGCGCGGTGGGAGAAGTCGCGCCCAGCGATGTCCACCACCCACTGGCGCAGGGCGCCGTCGCCGCCATGGCGCTCCAGCATCTCGGCCAGGGGGAGCAGGCGCAGCACCTGCTCGCGGCTGAGAGAGGCGCGCGCCGCCTCCTGCAACAGCGCGCGGGCGGTCGCGGGAAATTGCTCGGTGGCCCGCAGTGGGAGAGGAGCCTGGGGGTCCTCGAGCAGGCGCAGGTAGGCGTTGCGGGCCTCCCTCCACTGCCGGCCGCGGGTAAGCACGGGCTCACGCAACCCCACCGCCAGCCTGCGGGCCTCCTCGCTCCAGCCCGGCTCTCCGAGCGAGGCCACCCGATCAAAAGTGGCGGCAGCCAGCAGGGGCAGCTCCATGTCCCGCAGCACCAGCCCTGTGTTGAAGAGGGCTTGGGGATGCGCGGGGTGGTGCGTGAGGATTTCCTCCAGGAGTTCCAGTGCCTCGGCGTAGCGCCCCTGGGCCCAGGCGGCGAGGGCCAGGTCATTGTCGCGCTCCGGCGAGGGAGGCTCGTGGGAGAGCGCTACCGTCGCCTGATCTACGTTGGCCCGGAGCAGCAGCGCCGCGGCGAGCCGCCTCCTCTCGCCTTGTTGCTCGAGCCGCGCCAGCGTGCGGAGGGGAAGCTGCGGCGGTGGGCCCGTGCGGGGCGCGAAGGGGCGGTAGGAGTCCGCCTCCCTCAGGCTGAGGCGGCCCTCCAGGGGGCGGGTGGGGCCCTGCACGAGCCATGGCTCTTGCGCGTGGAGCAGGGGCCACGAGGCGACGGCCCCCAACACCAGCCCAGCCACCACTGCCAGCCAGCCTCGGGAGCGGCCTCGTACGAGTACCAGTCCTGGCATGCTCCAAACAGTCAAGCGTCTCTGGCCTCACGCCAGGGGTTTGTTGCCTTCTACTCTACAGGTTGAGTGGCGCGCCATTGCCTCAGCGTGCAGAAGGCGAGCGTCAACGGGTTGCGCAATGCGGTGGAGGACACGGAGGTGCCGCGGCTGCGCGAGGTCATCCCCACCGAGGTGATGCAGAATGGCTCCGTGCTCGCGAGCGCCAACGCTCTCCGCTCGCATCGCTCCCTTCGACCCGCTTCGCTGGAACGCCTTCGGCGGCCTTGCCGCCACGCGAGAGGCGGCGGTTCCCTCAGGCGGGGGCGGGGGCGGAGCCGGGGCCGAGCGCCTTCGCGGCCTCCGAGGGTTACATGTCGCCCAACAGAGCGACCAGCACCGTCATGAGCACCCCTACCACAGTCAGCACCAGCCCGGTGATGGGGCGCCAGCGGACGAGGCGGGCTGGCGGCTCCTTCGCCTTGACGATGGCGATGATGTTGACGATGAGCGAGGCAATCTGGAACGCCACGCACATGGGGACGAGCGCAATCACTCCCAGCACGAGCCCCGACGTCTGCAGCGCCGTTCCGCTGCCACGGCCCTGGTTCGTCTCGACGCGCCGAAGCCTCAGCTCCCAGCAGGCCGGGCACATCGGGCGCGCCTCGGGGCGAGTGCGGCGCTCGCACGCGGGGCACATGAACGAGCCGCAGCGCGCGCACGTCCAGCTCGCGGGCGTGCCTGGGTGGCTGGCGCAGGTAGCGCCCTCGGGGAGAGGGAGAACGTTGCTCATGCGCTCCGGGAGACCGCGCCGGGCGCGGGCGCCTTCAGCTGACCGGCGCGCAGGTGCTGCTGGAGCTGGAGCACCGCCTCCTCGCTGGGGAGCTTCAGGGTGATGCGGCCCTCCTCGATGCGCTGCACCACCGGGCCCTTGTTCCGCACGAAGAGCACACCCGCGATGATGGGGACCGCCACGGCCAGCAGCATCGCCACCGGTCCCAGCGCTGGGAAGGGGCTGTCCATTGCGATGGCGCCGCCCACGAGCAGCGCGATGGCCACCACGAAGGAGAGGCCGAAGTACACCCGCCCCATCCGCCAGCGCTTGTAGGCCTCCTCGGTGAAAGGCAGGTGGCCCTTCACGCGCCGGGTCATGATCGCCGCGACGATGGCCGCGATGAGCAGGTTGATGATGACGAGCGCGACAATCCAGCGCGGGTACCAGGCGAACTTCACGGGCTTGAACTCGACGCCCTCCGTCTGGCCGGTGACGACGCAGACCCGAGGGAGATCGAACTCGTTCAGCTCATCCGCAGGAAGGACAATCAGGGGCATGGAGCGCTCTTCTACCGCAGCCGCCGGCTCGCGCGCCACTTGCCCTGGCCGCGCGTCACCAGATGCGGACGCGCTGCTCGGGGGCGAGGTAGAGCGCCTGCCCGGGCGCGACGCTGAAGGCCTGGTACCAGCCTTCGAGGTTGCGCACGGCCGCGGCGCGGAACTCGCCCGGGGAGTGCCCGTCCGTCAGCAGCAGGCGGCGCAGGAGCGGCTCGCGGTACTTGTTGCGCCATATCTGAGCGAAGCCGAGGAAGAAGCGCTGGTCGCCGGAGAAGCCTTCGAGCACCGGCGCGGGCCTCCCACCCAGCGATCTCTTGTAGGCGTCGTAGGAGATCGACACGCCAGCGACATCGGCGATGTTCTCCCCGAGGGTCAGCTCGCCATTCAGCGCGAGGTCTGGCAGCGGGCGGTAGGCGCTGTACTGCGCGACGAGCGCCTCGCCAGCGGCCTTGAACCTCGCCGCGTCCTCCTTCGTCCACCAGTTCGCCAGCTTGCCGCGCGCGTCGAACTGCGCGCCGACGTCGTCGAAGCTGTGGACGATCTCATGCCCGATGACGGTGCCGATGCCGCCGTAGTTCACCGCCGGGTCGGCGTTCGGGTCGAAGAAGGGGGGCTGGAGGATGGCCGCGGGGAAGATGATGGAGTTCTGCTGCGGAGAGTTCAGCGCGTTGACGACCTGCGGCACCATGAACCACTCCGAGCGGTCCACCGGTTTGCCGAGCTTGTCCAGGTTGCGCTGGTACTCGAAGCGCGAGGCGCGCCAGGCGTTGCCGTAGGCGTCCCCACGGCTGATCTCCAGCCCCGAGTAGTCACGCCACTTCGCCGGGTGGCCGATGCTCACCTGCAGGGTGGTCAGCTTCTCCTTCGCGCGGGCCTTCGTCTCCGGGGTCATCCACGCGAGCGCGTCGATGTGCTGGCCGAGCGCCGCGATGATGTTGCGCACCATCTTGTCGGCCTCTGCCCTGGCCTCCGGCGGGAAGTACTTCTCGACGTAGCGCTTGCCGATGGCCTCGCCCATCGCCTCGCTGGCGACGTCGACGCCGCGCTTCCAGCGCTCGCGCTGCTGCTGCGCGCCGGAGAGCACGCGGCCGTTGAACGCGAAGGACTCCTCGACGAAGGCCTTGGGCAGGAAGGGCGCGGCGCGCGCGATGGCGTGGAAGGTCAGGTAGTCCTTCCAGGTCTGGAGGGGCTCGCTGCCAGCGAGCTTCGCGATCCCCGTGAGCGCGCTCGGCTGCCAGACGATGAACTCGCGCTGCGGCCCGAGGCCCGCGGCGCCGAAGTAGGCCTCCCAGTCGAGCCCGGGGGCGCGGCGCGCGAACTGATCCCGGGGCCAGGGGTTGTTGCTCTTGGTGATGTCCTGCGTCTCCACCTGGGTCCAGTGCGCCTGCGCGATCTTCCGCTCGAGCTCGAAGATGCGGTGGGCGCGGGCCTCGGCATCGGCGCTGCCCGCCAGGCGCAGCATGGCGGCGAGGTGCTGCTGGTACTTCTGGCGGATCTCCGCGAGCTTCGCGTTGTCCTCGAGGTAGTAGTCGCGATCCGGCAGGCCGAGCCCGCCCTGGAACAGATAGGCGGCGTAGCGCGACGGCTCGTTGAGATCCTCGCTCACCCAGAGGCCGAAGAGCCGGTCGGTGGTGACGTTCCCCGTGTTGAGCGCATCGACGTCGGCGCGCAGGGTGTCCCCGAGGGCGGCGGCGAGCTCCCTCCGGTTGGCGATGGCGGTGATGCGCTGGAGCTCGGGCTCGAGCGGCGACAGGCCCCTGGCCTCGATGGCCGCCTCGTCCATGAAGCTGGCGAAGAGGTCCCCCAGCTTGCGGACCTCGCTGCCGGCGGGGGCGTCCGTGCGCGCGGCCTCCTCGATGAGCTCGCGCGTGCGCCGGCTCGCCTCCTCGGAGAGCTTCGTGAACATGCCGGAGTTGGACCTGTCCGCGGGGATCTCGGTCTTCTGGCTCCACGTGCCGTTGACGTAGCGGTAGAAGTTGTCACCCGGCGCGACGGACAGGTCCATCCCGGCGGTGTCGACGCCGAAGCTGCCATAGGTGGGCTTCGGGGAGGGGGCCGAGCGGGTGGACGTGGCGGGTGGCTCGACCTGCCGCGCCGGAGCAGCCGCCTTGTCCATCGGCACGGAGGTGACACACGCGGTGAGCCACGCGGAGGCACTGGCCGTGAGCACCGCGCGCACGGCACCCGGGAGAAGTCGAAACGGAGAGATCATAGGAGTGTGAGCGACTCTGCGCAGAAGGAGAACCGGCGATCAACAGCCGGACCGCCCGCTTAATCCCGGGCGGCTTCACCGTCCGGCGACGGCACGATCCAGGAGCCGTTGAATGGCCGAGGCCTGCTTTGCTTCGTTGCCCGTGAAGCGCAGGCCCACGCCCGGCTCTTCACCCTTCTTACCCTGCCAGATCACCCGCGCCTCGAGCCACGTCCCGCCCAGGCCCAACAGGCCGCCGCCCACCTTCAGCCACACCGGCTCGCCCTCTTTGAGCTTCCCGAGTTGGCGGCCCACGACGAACGCGCCCGTCTGCGACAGATCCCGCAGCTCCCCGGGAACCTGCCGATTCCCCAGCTTGAGCTTGCAGCTCTTGCGGAGGGTGAGGCGCTCTCGCGAGGCCGTGCCCATGGACAGCGGACGCTGCGCGCAGAAGGCGATCATCTCCGCGGCACGGCGCTTGTCGTCTCCGACGAAGCTCGCGAGAAATCCGCCCTCACCATTTCGGCCCAGCGCCCGCCCTCCAGTCAGCGCGACCCCCTGGAGCTCGAAGCGTTCGTCGCCGTCTCCGAAGGTGATCATGAGCCGCACGCGTGTGCCTTGAAGGAGCGCGTGGGGGGTTGGCACGAAGAGCGTCAGCGTTCCGCGCTCGGTCTTCGAAGCGGACAACACGGCGCGGCGCGAGTCGTACCGAACCTCGAGCGACGTGACGGATGCATCGGTCATGGCCCGATTATCGGCGTGACGCGCGAGCCGTTCAACGGCTCGCCCCCCCTTCCAGTCCCAGCCTGGCGAAAGAAGTTCTTCAGCGACAAGCCCTGCCCCACGTGCCTCACAGCACCTCGGCGCGGGCATGTTCCAGGGTGTACTCCTTCCGGGCACGAACCAGTGGACCTGTCTTTTCCACCAGCCATGCAGGTGCACCCTCCGGCAGGTAGAAGTCCTCCTCGAAGGGCGACAGCCCCAGGTGGCGCAGATAGTCCTTGAGCATCTCGAAGGTGAACCGGTCCCTTACCTTGCGCGCCTGGTACTGCTCCACCTTCTCGAAGGGGAACGGTTCACCGAACTGCTCGAAGACCCAACGGCCCCCGTCGTTGGCGGCGGCCAAGGCGCGCACAGTGGTGTTGTGCCAGGCATTCAGATGCGGGCCATACATCTCCAGCATCACAGCACCATAGCGGCCTTGGCCCTTCCGATAGGTATGGGGCACTGCAACCACTCGCAGGCTCCGGCAGCCCACTCTCCGAGCCATGGCGCCCATGGCACTCGCGGCATCGGTCCTCCGGTGCCCGTTTTCGACGTACGCCGTCCAGGTGCTGCGTGTGGGAATGAAGAGATGTCGCTCTACCTCCGAGTCCGTCAGGGGCAATAGGGAGGAGAGAACCTGCTCCAAGGAACCCGTTACCGGGCGCACCTCTACGCTGACACCATGTGGCGCCAGCAGCCCTCTCTGCCACGCCGCGTGTGAGCCAGCGGCGTACTCCGCGCCAACAGTTCCAGACTCCTGCCGCGCTCCTCATGGAGAGCGGCCTGGGCAAGCGGGTCCCTCAAGGGGCTGCGCGGCCTGTCCACCGACCGGGCTGACTGCTCGGGCGGCCCTTGTCAGCGGCCCTCCTCGGCCCCTGCGCTCCTTCCCGCCACCCCTCAACAGCCCTTCCATCCTTCCTTCTATGAAGCGGCCAGCGCGGAGCCGGGCACGAGGAGGAGCAACGCCATGAAGAGGGTCCGAACCAGGGCTGCGTGCACGCACATCTCCCGAAGAAGAGGTCAGCTGGAGCATACCTCTCCGCTCACGGGCGCAGCGCCCGCGACCACTGGGTCATGCGTCAACGCGCCAGGGCCTCCGGGAGTTGTGCGAGCAGCTCGTTGGAGGCGACCCCTTCGGCTCACTGGCCTGCGCAGATGTCGTTGAAGGCGAGGGTGGTATCCTTCCGAGCCCATCGGCCGAGGCGATCCGCTCCGCCCACGGCCTGGACGTAGGCGACGGAGAGCCGGTTGTTGGTGTCGTCCGGAACGAAGGCGGGCAGGGCCTTGAAGACCGTGTGACCGCCGAGCTGCTCGCGTCCCTGGGTGTCGTCGATCAGCTCACCCCCGTCATTGTCCCAGCCACCGGTGGCACACTTGGCCGTGACTTTCACCCGCTCCGCGGTCGTACCCTGTCCGGCGGGAAGGTGCTGAAAGGCGACGAAGACGTGGCCCGCGGTGTCGACCGCGACCTGGGGATGCGCGACCTCGTCACCCGGGGCGGTGATGTCATCGAGGGTCTCGCGACTCCAATTGGCGTCCATGTGGCAGTCGGCGCTGCATGTCGCGTATTGGATCGTGTTGTCGACCTTGTGCGCGGCGACGACGTGCAGGACACCATTCGCATCGACCAGGTGCGGAAAGTCCACGTCCCCGGTGCCACCCAGGGAGACGTCGTTGGGCTGGTCCTCGGTATTGGAGTTGTCGAAGAGCCGAACCTTGATGCCCGAGGCCGTGTGATACGCCACCACCCGTCGGGCCGTCGTGGTCTGGAGGACCACCGACGGGTGGTCCTCGATGACGGCGGTGGTCGCCAGCGGCAGGATCGGCTCGGTCCAGGTGAGGTTCACCAGACCTGCCTGTCGCCCTCGGCAGTACACGTCGTCGTCGCCGGGCTTGTGATAGGTCCAGCATGACCAGACGTCACCCAGCGTCTCGTTGATGGCGATCCCGCTCCGACCGCGATCCGCCGTCCGGGTGCTCTCGTCATCGATGAGGTTCGGTGGGTTGAGCGCCGGCGCCAGGGTGACGGGGTTCACGGCCATGTTCTCGATGGTGGGGCCGTAGCCGACCGCATCCGCCTGCATGGAGAGATTGACGGCGGTGTTCGAATCAATCGCGATGCTCGGCAGCGCGTGCCGCCCTGGCGTGGCGAGCCGATCGACACCGCCAGGGTCGTTGCCGACGTTCGAGCGCGCACTGAGACCGACGCCGGGGATGTGGCGCTTCAGGTAGACCTGCCCACTCTGCACCGCCGGGTCGTCGTTCCAGATCTCGGCGACGAACCAGTGCTCGCCGCCTCGCTGGACGACGCCGATCGATTCCACTGGCAGGAGCGGATCGTCGAAGACAGTGAGCGTGTTGGGCCAGGCGGCCCAGGCGGCCGAGGCTGACAGGAGCAGGCCCACGGACAGCAGCGTGGCGACCCGGCGAACACGTCGTTTGGAACAGGCGGAGCGCGACGACAGTCTGGCGAAATACATGGTCATGAGCCTCACACACCACGAGGGATGAGCGCTTCCAGTACGGGTTGGGCCCACGGAAAATGGAGCGTCTCTTTGTGCCCGGCACTCGGCTGGCTGCCTCTGTATCGAGAGAGGCGCTGTGTGCCGGATGTGATGGAACTGTACGCACTCACGCCCTGGTTACCCCAGGGCGTGTGCGTTGCTCAGACGAAGGGAACCTTCAGCGGGGGATATGGATTGCCATTATCTCCATTCTGGCCAGGATTGCCTCGCTGGCCGTTCTCACCGACTTCGCCAGTCTCTCCTGGTGAGCCGGGATTCCAGTTGCCCTTCCCGTACTTCGACTCCGGCCCCGGCTTCCCCGCCGCTCCCCCCTGGCCGGTGAGCCCCGCCCCGCCACCCTCGCCGCCCTGGCCGCCAGAGGCGACCATCTTGGGTGGGCGTCCAGCGCTCTGGTCGGAGACGTAGTAGACGTAGATATCGGCCCCGTTGCCGCCCTTGCCGCCGTTGCCGCCGTCGCCGCCCTTTCCTCCCTTTCCACCCGCTCCGCCGACGCCGCTTGGCTCGCAGCCGTTGCCGTTGCCACCCGTCCCACCCATTCCGCCCGTCCCTCCCATACCGCCGTGTCCACCGACGCCCCCGTTCCCACCGCTTGTGTCCATGACGAGGTCCGGACTCAGCACCTTCAGGTGCACCTCGTAGGCGCGGCCGTTGCTGGCGTCGCCGCCGTGTCTGCCGTCGCTGCCGGGACCACCGTCGCGACCCTTCCCGCCGTTGGTCGGGATCAGGTCCGTGTGAAGAAAGTTGCGGCAGACGGCGTTTCTCCCTGGCGCTCCCGCACCGCCACCTGTTCCGGTTTCTCCGTTCCCTCCGAGCGCGCCTGGCACCCCGGAGGATTGCCACGTCCCGCTAAAGCTGTGGGCGTGCAGCACGAACCGCGGCGCCCGGCTTTCGACGTAAGTGCCGGCGCGGACGTACAGTTTGTTGACCCTGGCCACGCTGATCTTCGCATCGAAGATCAACGGTGCGAGGACAGAGAGGTCCCGGTCTAGCTGAAACAGGGTGACGGCGTAGCTGCCCGCGCTCACCAGGTCGATCGCCCGGGCGGCAACGCTTCGGCGGATGGGCAGCAAGAGCTGGTTGCCCAACGCCTCGGCGACGCTTTCTACCTGGATGTCCCGGGCGTGCTGGCTGAGGCGCGCTTGATCGAAGGTTTTGGCGCGCTCGGTGGTGGCGCGGCGCCCACCCACGCGGAGCTGGTCGAGTTCGGCCTGCAGCCGGCTCTCCGCGCGAGTCTTGTAGAACGTCGGGCTGGCTGCTCGTTCGACCGCTCGCTTCACGACATTGATGTCGATGAACCTCGGAATCAGGCCGATCGTATTCAAATCATCAACCGATCGAACCTGATGAGGCACACAGAATTCAGCCCCGAAGCTCCCCGTCGCGCCGGAGATCGTTGTCGGCTGGTCGATGATAAACGGATTGATCAACATGGCTGTCATGGGTTGACCCTTCTCTACCTGTTCATGCGTTTGACCGCTTTACGCTCCAGCCTTGTTGAGAGACCCGAGCAGCTATCTACTTCTAAGAGACAGAGGAATTGCCTGGTGGATGTGACGGGGGACATCACGAATCCAGGGGCCTCACTCCATCCATGTAGCCGGGCACGCGGGACAATGAATGTCCTGACATGCAACTCAAGGAGGCGAACATGAGGCCATGGACCCCAGGGATGATCTGCCTTTCATTGGCGCTGATCACCTATTCTCAGTCGAGCTTCGCGGGCCTGGACAGCCAGAATGGACCTCCGCCCTGTGGCGCTGACGACATTTGCAACTTCGCCGTATGCAACAAAGATCCGGACTGCCCCAAGGAGTTCCAGGACAAGACGCCCCCCGTGGTGTTGCCGGACCGGCCTTCTGACATCATCGACTGCACTGCGCGTGAGGTCACCGAGATCGGAATGGCCATCGACTGGGGCGCCGAAAACTGGAACGAGTACGAAGCGGTTCTCGAAGATATCAGGGGCTGGCCCGTGGACATTGGAAGCTGCCTGGAAAACAGGTTCAAGGACAACGGCAAGGTGGTCTGCGAGGAATCACAGCGCGGCTCTTGCACAGTCAAAGGCGAAGACGCCAGCGGCTGGGGTTGGTGGCATGAAAGGAAATGCCATATGTGCCCTTCTTTCCTCGACGCTGTCCGAGCGCTGTCAGGCGTCGCGAACAGACAGGCCTGTTACTTCGCACTCGTCACTCATGAGTGGGGTCACACCTGCTGGCGCGGTCACAAGACCCTGGAGATCATCGACGACGAAGCGTTCGACTTCTGGAAGAGCAAGCACCCCGGCGAGGTCACGATCTCATATGGTGCGTGCCCCCTGGGCTAGGAGAAGAGGCGGGGCTTCTCGGGCGTGCTGTGGAGGCAGGCGCCGGGTGTTGGCATACCTGATGGCCTATGCATAACACCCCTCCTCCTCCACACTTATGTGAGCGGGCAGTTCAGTGCCCGCCGGGGTGAATTTCCGGGCCTCGGAGGCCCTCAGCCGCTCGATTGCCGAGCGGTCGAGCCTGAACCAGAGGGGGCGGCCGGGGCGGCCCCTGTCAGCGGCCCTCCTCGGCCCCTGCGCTCTTCTACCCGCCACCCCTCAACAGCCCTTCCATGTGAGCCCCGAAGGGCACGTGATGACGTCTGCCATGCGCTGCCTCCTCGGGGGCAAAGCCTGAGGGCAGTGCTTGGGGGGACAGGGAGGCGACAGAGCCTCAGGGCGGCAGGCTACGGGACCCAGCCGGGCAACGCGGCCGCCTGCTTCACCCACTTCGCCATCTGCGCGTCGTCGAGCTTGTCGCCTTCGCGGATGTCGACGTAGCGCGTGTCCTTGCCCTTGCTGGCACCGGGAGGGACCGGTCGCAGCGACGTGCCGCGGAAGAAGGTCACCTTGACGTAGTGCGTGAAGGTGTGGATCCCCAGGAACCAGCCTTGGCCTTCGATGCCGTAGAACGGCGAGTTCCACTTCACGGCCTTGCGCACGTTGGGCACGTTCCGCACGATGAGCGCGTCGAGCCAGCGCCCGATGTCGCGCTTCCAGCCCGGCATCGCGGCGATGTACGCCTGCACCGGGGCGTCGCCGTCGGCCTTCGCGATCTGCGGATTGCCGCCTGAAAGGAGTTTCACCGGCCTGGCCTCACTCGCACCTGGTTTGGCCTTCGCCGGCGGGCCATTCTGGGCCACCGCGGCCTTCAGGAGCGCCTTGAACGCGCCCGCGTCGACCTTCTCCCCTTCGTGGATGTCGATCGCCCTTCGCGTGTTGCCTTCCAAGCTGGAATTGAAGAGGCGCGATGGGTCTGGGAGCCTGGCCCCCCGGGCGAACGTGAGCTTCACGACCTTCGTGTACGCCTCCCCGGTGCAGACAATCCCGTGGTGCGACCAGACCGGAGTGCCCCTCCACTTCCACTCCTCGGTCATCTCGGGGTCGGCTTCCAGGATCAGCGCCCGCATGC